>OMXR01000033.1 GCA_900315045.1 uncultured Sutterella sp.
GCCGGCGCCGCGGGAGGAGATTATCCGACGGGCATCAATGGCGTCAGGATCCACGTGCGGGACGCGAGCAACGGAACGGGATGCACCTGCTACGAGCCTTCGGTTTCCGTCATTCTCCGCGGCCGCAAGCGGTCGATTTGCGGAGAGCGCTCATACGAGTACGGTCAGGGCGAGTGCATTGTCACCGGAGTGGACGTTCCGAGCCGCTTTGAGATCATCAGGTCCGATCCCAGCGAGATTTTCATGGGCATCTCGCTTTCCATCGACAAGGAGCTGATGACGGAGCTCATTGCCCAGATGCCTCTGCAGGCAACGGGAAGCGACGAGGACTGCTCGCGGGTGAGAGCCTTTGTGGTGGCGACTTCAAGCGACAGGGTTACCGAGGGATTTCTCAATCTCATGCGGCTTCTGGACCGGCCCGAAGAAGTGGCGCTGCGCACGCCCGGTCTCGTGCGCGACATCTACTGCCTGCTGCTTTTGGGGGACACGGGCCCGATGATCAAGGGGCTCTACACCAAGGGAAGCTCCTTCAACCGCATTTCCCAGGCGATCACCTGGCTGCGGGACAACTACCGGGAGCCGCTCAGCGTGGAGCGGCTTGCCGACAGCGTGCACATGTCGACCTCGTCCTTCCACCGGCACTTCAAGGAGATCACCTCGATCAGCCCCCTGCAGTACCACAAGCGGCTGAGGCTTTACGAAGCGCAGCGCCTGCTCGTCGCCGAAGGGATCGATGTCAACAGCGCGGCCTATTCGGTGGGCTACATGAGCCCTACGCAGTTCTCCCGCGAGTACAAGGCGCTGTTCGGGCTGCCGCCGGGAAAGGACGCAAGCGCAAGGCGCGTCGGGCTGCATTGACCTGCTGAAAAGGAAAACCAGCACCGATTGTGCTGGTGCTGGTTTTGGACGGCTCACAACAGAGCCTGTTTTCAGGATTCGGGCTAGCGGCCGCCTACATCATGAAGGCGGTCAGAGAAAGTCCCACTACGCCGCAGATTGTGCAGGGAATCCAGGTTCGCCGCACGACAGCCATGGGCGAGACCCCGGCAAACCCCGCCACGATAATGATGACGCCGGCAACCGGAGAGAGCGGGCGGGCGCATTCGCTGGCAAGCTGCAGCATCATGGCAAGTTCCGTGGGAGCGACGCCGAAGCTCTGAGCAATGGCAGGAGCTAGGGGAACCAAAGACGTGAAGGAGGCAACGCCCGAGCCCGTGAGGATGGTGACAAGCGCAATCACGCCGGACATCACGAGTCCCGTGCCTGCAGCGCCCAGTCCTGCGTTCTTGGCGCAGTCGATCAGCAGGCCGAGCAGTCCGGTCGTCTGCAGCCCGTTGGCAAACAGAGCGGCCACGAAGATGAGACCAACCACGTTGGTGAGCATGTTGCCCATGCCGCGGAACATGGCAAATCCGTCGGCAAAGACCGCATGGATGTCGCGGCGCGTGAGCAGATCGACGATGATCGCGAATACCCAGCCCATGAACATGGCCGTTGCAACATCCAGAACGATCGTTTTGTAGACCATCTTGTTGAAGATGAACAGCAGAACGAGCGGGACGAGCGGCAGGATGGCGTAGTAGCCGGGGATGGAAGCCGCGCGGTTCTGCTTGGCGGCAACCTGGGACAGGTCGGCCTGAACCAGTCTGCCTTCCTTGGCATCTTTTGCGTCAAGGTACTTTTGCACGACGATGTGCGCAACGAATGCGCAGAGCACGGACGGAATTGCGATCGGCACCTGGTATTTGATGAGGTACGTCATGGGGTCGATCCCCGAAGTGTTGGCCGTGATGACACCGATGGCTGAAGAGGGCGCATAGGAAAACAGCAGGGCCGAGCCGATGACAGCGGCGGCTGCGACGGTCGAGACGCCCAGACCGACGAGAATCGGATAGATCGAGACGATCAGCAGAGAGGCAAGACCGGCTGCCGACGTGACCACAAGGCCGAAGATGTGGCCCATCAGGAACACCAGACCGAGAAGCAGGTATGGGTTGCGAAGTTTCTTGAGCGGGTTCAGGCAAATCGTCACCAGCTTGTCACTTGCTCCCATCTTGTCCATGTACGCGGCAAAACCGCCGGCAACGAAAATGATGAAGCCGGTGGTGAAGCACTGTTGGCGAGCGACGGTTCGCAGGGACTCGAAGATGTCGAAATAGATGAAACCGGTTGTTTTTCCGCCGCGCGGCAGAATGTTGTCGACGCCACCAATCACAGCGAGCAGATTGAGGGCCAAGCCGGCAAAGAGCAGCACGATATTGACGTTGAGTTTTTTGTAGATGCCCCAGCAGGTCAGGAAAACGACTGCGATGGCGACATAGGGAAGAACGGCTTGCATGAGAATGTCCTGTGAGTGTTCGGAATCAGGAAGAGGAGCGCTCCCCTTCCTGTTGGCCAGCCTGAATTAGAAGTAGTGAACCATGCCCATCACGAATTCCGAGCTGTGGCTCTTGGTGGTTGCCTTGAGTGTCTCTTCCTTCTGGTGGAAGTAGCCTGCGTCCACGTAAAGGTGCGTGGTTTTGCTCAGGTTGTAGTCAAAGCCGGCGGACAGGCCGCATCGAGTGACATCGAACTTGTCGGCGGCAGTCTTTTCTTCAGCGCGCTCTGCCTTGAGGTAGCCGCCGCCGAACTTGGCCTTGCCCCCGAACATTGGCCATTGAACGACCAGCGTGCCGCCGACGCCGTCAAAGCCGCCGACCTTGGCGACGGAGCGCCCTGTGCTGCCGCCGATCTTGTTGAGTTGGCTGTTTTTGAATCCTTCGATCATGAAGTAGGGCTTGATGAAGCCGAAGTCATATGCGGCCTGAAAACCCAGAGAGATCGGATCCCGGCTGTTCTTGTCGTTGACGGTGCTCTTGTTTTTTTCATTGCCGAGGTTTGTCGTGTCCACAATGCTCTGCAGGAAGAGGGGGCCGTTCATGTAGCGCACGGCGGCGGCATAGTAGCGGTCGTTGGAGTTGAACGTGTCGGAATCGTCAGGGTTGCTGGCGTTGTAGCCGTTCGAGTATTGCAGAAAGACTTCCGTGTTGCTGAACTTGGGAGAGGCGTAGACGATGCCGTTGTTGACGTACCAGGTCGTGCCTGTCGTATAGGCTTTGAAGCCGGTCACGTAATTGCTCATGACTCCGCCGAAAGGATTGACACGGTACGAGTTGAGCAAAGCGGTGGAGCCGACGACGCCCTTCAGGTATCCGATGCGTCCGGCGGTGATCTTGCCGTAGGGCGTGTCAATGATCAGCGAGGATTCTCGTTCCCAAAGCGTCCCTTCGGTCTGGAGGACGCCGGAATCGGCCTTGAACTGGCTTTCCAAGATGAAGCCGATCTTGTAGCCGTTGCCCAGATCCTCTGTTCCCTTCAGACCGAATCGCGAAGAATTGCGCATGCCGCTCTTCATTTCAACGTTCGTTTGTCCGTTGGCGCGCGTGGCTGAAATGCCTAGGTCCACAAGGCCATAAAGCCTCACCTCGGTCGCGTTTGCCGACATGGCAGCAAGAGTTAGGCCAAGGGTTGCTACAAGTTTTTTCATGAAATCCTCCTTGATGGTTATGCAGACCGGAATTGCCCGCGGAGCGATTTCCGCAAGCTGGTTCCGCTGACTGCAGTGCGAAGGATCTCGGAAAAAGAAGTTGGAGGCAATGCCAAAATTCTTCAATAAAAGTTGCTAATTTTGGAAACATTTACTGCCCGTGTTGTGCAGAGAGGAACACAGACCGCTGTTCGGTAAACAATTCGCCGATGGCCTTTTTGTATTCCTCTATGAAAAAACGGATGCGCTTCAGCCGAAGCTGTTCCGGGCGAGTGTAGATGTAGAGCTCTTCGGTAAAGGCAAACCATCCCGGGAGGATGGGCACCAGGGCTCCGGATTGGATCTCGCGGTAGCAGTGCAGTTCGGCCATGGCCGGATTGATGCCGGCGCCGAACAGAGTTGCGTTTTTCGCCGACAGGGCGGAGTTGAACGCGATTTCTCTTTGGAACTGGATCGGAACCGTCCGTCCGGCTTTGGTAAGTGTGCTTGTGGTGCCGGAGCTTCGGATCGGACTATGGAAAATGATGCCGATGTGCTTGGCGAGTTCCTCGGGAGTCTGAGGTGTGCCGTGGCGCGCGAGGTATGTCGGGGAAGCGCAAGGAATGAATCGGCCCGATCCGTAGTGAATCTGCACGTAATTCGGGTGAGAGCGGTCCGGTCCGTAGGAAATGACCAGATCCAGTGTCCCGGTTTTGGACGCGAAGTCAACGGGGAGTCCTGCGGTGTATTCGGTTGCCTCCAGATGGATTTCCGGGTACTTTTTGCTGAATTCGATGAAGAAGGGAACGAGATAGGACTGCAGCAATGCAGCAGGTACGCCGACGCGGATTGCGCCGGCCATCTCTTCCGTATTCGTATGGAGCCTTTTGAGAAGAGCGTCGTGGGTGTTCAGCATTTCGAGCGCAGCACTGAGAGCCTCCTTGCCGTTTTCGGTGAGAACCATGGGGTGGGACGATCGGTCGAACAAATCGGTGCCCAGGGATTTCTCAAGCCCGCTGATTGTGCGGCTGACGGACGGGGCATTCATGTCGAGAGCGTCTAGGCTTGCGCTGATGGATCCGGCCTGGGCAACAGTGGCGAAAATGCGCCAGCATTCCAGGTTCATATCGCGTTGCATGCAGTGACTCCGAGAGGATGCAGGTTGGATAATGTTGCAGGAAATGATAACAAGTAGTTTGAAAATGTGTTGTTGCTGTTAATGTCTGGATGCGGGCATACTGTCGCATGAAAGTCAGTCGGACGATTTGGCTCTGGCTGCGATTCTGAACATTTGCTGGAGAACGGAGAACATGACGCTTGGTATTCCTACGACAGGTGCGGCGGGAAAGATGGCCGACATGGCCACTTGGAACGGAGAACCGCCCCGCGATGAATTCTTTTGGCTTTCGGAAATCAACAAGGCAACGTTTCTGGTCAACAGTGCCGAGGGCTTGCTCGACAGGAGCAGGACTGCGGACTGGGCGCGCGCGCAAAAACGAGTGATCGAGAAAGGAAACACTCCTGGCAACGCACGTCCGAAAATGTATGTGCGTTACGAGCCGCTGCTCATTGCCGAGGCAGGGATTGACGTGACGCTGATTCACGCCGGCCGCTCTTCCCAGGACATGCATGCCACGTTCCAGCGCGCGATCCTGAGGGATGCAACGGTGCGCGTTGCCCGTGCGCTCGTGTCTGTTCGCAAGGCGCTTTTGAAGCTGGCGCAGGATAATCGGGACACGCTTGCCCCGTGCTATACGAATGGCGTTGCAGCCCAGCCAAACAAGCTCGCGCACGCCTGGCTCGGGCACCTTGAGGGCTTCCGGCGCGATTTCGAGGGAATCCGCGAATTCTGGGCTCGTCTGAACCTGTGCCCGATGGGAACGACCGTGCTGAACGGAACGCCTTGGCCGCTCAACCGGGAGGCCATGGCCGAGTATCTGGGCTTTGACGGAATTGTTGACAACGCATATGACGCAGCGCAGATTTCCGCGACGGACATTGCGGTGGAATCCAGTCTGAAACTGGTTTCCCCGCTGCTGCACATCACGCAGTTCATCGAGGATTTGATGACCCAGTATGCGCAGCCCCGGCCATGGATTCTGGTTTCAAGCACGTACGCCTCCACGGCCATGCCGCAAAAGCGCAATCCAGGAGCGATCATCGACGTGCGGCGGGATGCCAATCAGGTGCTCGGCGAGCTGACCGGAGTTGTGTTCCGTGCACATGATCTGATGCCCGGCATGTACGACTCAAAGGATGAGCACATCAATGGAACCGTGGTCAATGAGGCGGCCGAGGTGATCGAGAGATTCGCCGCCATGCTTGGTCTTCTGGTGGTCAATTCAGAGAGGGCTTTGGAAGAAATCAATTTGGACTGGACGGCCTCGCAGAATATCGCCGATGTCATGATGCACCGGTTTGGCATCCCGTTCCGCGAAGGACATCACTATGCAAGCCGCCTAGTCGGTTTTGCCAAGGCGCGGGATCTGACCCCCGTGACCCTGAGTTACGATCAGGCAAAGACCGAGTACGAAACAATGGTTCGCGAGGAAAACCTTCCGATCGTTCCGGAATTTCCGTTTACGGAGCAGGAATTCCGGGATCTGCTCGATCCCCGGGCGATTGTCGAGTCCCGCCGCACAAGGGGCGGTCCTCAAGCTGCAGAACTGGAACGAATGATGGCCGAAAGCGGCAAGTGCATTGAGCGCGATGCCGACTGGATCGATCGGTCTTCGGACAGAGTGCAGCAGGCCCTCAACAAGCTTGATGAAGAATTCGAGAGGCTGAGCGCAGGAGCGTGAAACCCGTACCGTTTCCCCAGGTGTTTCTGAAAACAAACCCCCGACTCCCTGTCCGGAAGCCGGGGACTTCTTTTATATGCACAGCGGCCTGCGGGAGGCCGTGTGCACAAAGGCGTTAGATCACGACGCAGCCGGGGGCGCCTGCAGGACGCTCGACGATGCGGCCGATCATGTAGACCTTTTCGCCTTCGGCTTCAAAGGCGGCCTTGGCGGCCTGCGCCTCTTCAGCGGAAACGACAACGGCCATGCCGATGCCGTTGTTGAACACGCGGTGCATTTCGTGCGGATCGATGTTGCCCTTTTCCTGCAGCCAGTCGAAGATGGCGGGGCGCTTCCAGGAGGAGCCGTCCACCACGCACTGGGTGTTCTCCGGGAGAACGCGCGGGATGTTCTCGACCAGGCCGCCGCCCGTGATGTGCGCCATGCCCTTGATCGTCACCTTCTTCATGACGTTGAGCACCTGCTTGACGTAGATGCGGGTGGGCTCCATGGCGCGGTCAGCGAGCGTTGCGCCGTCAAAGGGCATGTTCCAGTCGGCGCCGGAAACCTCGACGACCTTGCGGATCAGCGAAAAGCCATTGGAGTGCGGGCCGGAGGAGGCAAGTCCCAGCACGACGTCGCCGGCGGCGATGGTCTTGCCGGTGATGATTTCGTCCTTTTCGACAATGCCGACGGCAAAGCCCGCGAGGTCGTATTCGCCTTCGGGGTACATGCCGGGCATTTCAGCGGTCTCTCCGCCGATCAGGGCGCAGCCCGCGAGCTCGCATCCCTTGGCGATGCCGGTCACGACGCGCTCGGCGGTGCCCACATCGAGCTTGCCGCAGCCGAAGTAATCCAGGAAAAACAGGCTCTTGGCACCCTGCACGAGAATGTCGTTCACGCTCATGGCGACCAGATCCTGTCCGACGGTGTCGTGGCGGTTCAGGGCGAATGCAAGCATCAGCTTGGTGCCCACGCCGTCCGTGCCGGAGACCAGAACCGGATTCTTGTATTCCTTGCTGATTTCGAACAAGGCGCCGAAACCGCCGATGCCGGCCATCACGCCGGGAATCATGGTGCGCTTTGCGGCCGGTTTAATGCGCTCGACAAGCGCGTCGCCGTTGTCGATGGAGACGCCGGCTGCTGCATAGGAAAGTTGGGTCATGTCAGGATGCCAAAAAAAAAGACGAAAAAAGGCGGGTTCGCGCTAAACTTGCACGAAACTTTTGACGCCCGGTCAATCCAGCCATTTTAACCGATCAAAGGGCGTTCTTCTCCATTGCTTTTCGGATCCGTACAAGTAGAAAACGTGAGTGCTCAACCCATCGGCGGACAGATGCCGCTCGATCTTTCGACTACCGAGCTTCCCAGTCTCGAAAACTTCGTGCCGGGGGACAATCAGGCCGCGCTTGCGGCTCTCTTGGCATGCCGTGAGGGACAAGGGCCGCAGTTCATCTATCTCTGGGGGCCGCAGGGCTGCGGCAGGACGCATCTGCTGCGCTCTCTTACGCCCGAACAGAGCGCCCGGGTGCCCGCCTATCAGCCCGGAGTGCGCCTTTACACGGTGGATGATGTCGAAGAGCTTGATGCGCAGCAGCTTGAAGAGCTGTTCGTTCTGATGAATTTTGTGCGCTCCAATCCCGAGTGCCGGCTGGTGACTGCGGGAGCTTCCCCGGTTGCCGCCATGAAGGGGCTGCGTGCGGACGTTGCGAGCCGTTTGAGCTGGGGGCTCACCTTTGCGCTTGAGCCACTCTCCTCAGAGGACTGCATTGCCGAATTCACCAGGCTCGCTGCGCAGCGCGGCATCGAGATCACCGCTCAGATGGATGCATGGATTGAACAGAATCGGCCGCGCGACATCAAGAGCCTGAAGGATTTTCTTGAGAAAATCGACCAGTACGCGCTTTCCATGAAGAAGAAAGTCACCAAGCCCCTCATTACGAAACTGGGGAGGGATGACGCATGAAGCTGGCGATTTTTGACCTTGATCACACGCTGATGCCCATGGACACGGGGGACAGCTGGGTGCGTTTTCTTCTCAAGCGCTCGGGCCGTGATCCGAAGCCTGTCCATGAAAAGCTCGATGAGTTCACGAGAACCTATCGGGAAGGCAGAATCGACATTGACGAGTTCGAGCGCTTCCAGATGCAGTTCCTCGCGAGTTTCAGGCGAAAGGAGCTGGATCAGTACATGGAGGAATTCATCGCAAGATGGATCCGCCCGAATGTTCCCGATGGGGCAAGGACTCTTGTGAACCGGCACCGCGAAGCGGGCGACATAACTGCGCTTTGCACGGCCACGTACTCGTTTGTTTCCCGCGCTGTCGCCGATGTGTTCGGCATAGACGCGGTGCTGGCTGCCGAGGCCGAGATGGGGGCCGATGGAGAGTTCACGGGGCGCCTGAATGGCTCCCATGCCTATCGGGAGGGCAAGGTTCTCAAAACCCGGGCGTTTATCGAGGAGCAGCAGCGGCTGGGCGTGAGGTTTGACGGGTATGCCTTTTACTCGGATTCCTTCAACGATCAGCCGCTTTTTGACTTCATCGCGTCTCTGGGCGGCGCGTGCGTTGCGGTCAACCCCGATGAGACGCTCAGGCGGATCGCCCTTGAGCGGGGGTGGGCAAGCGTGAATTCCTATGATTCCTCAGCCCTGCAGAAAGCTCTGCATTGCCCGGAAATTTAGTTTGGAGTGTTTTTGAAAAGTGTTTGACCGAGTCAAGAAAGCAGTAAAACGGCTGCTCAAGGGGCCAGAGAAGCAGCAGCGCACTGAGCCGACGATCATTACGAAGAGCAAGCATGGCATCAATCCGGATCTGGTGAGTTTCGCGGCGCGCAGAACGTGCGAGCTCCTGCAGCAGCGCGGCTACAAGGCCTACATCGTGGGCGGCGCTGTCAGAGACCTTCTCCTTGGCGTGAGGCCCAAGGACTTTGACGTTGCAACGAATGCGACGCCCGAGCAGGTCAAGCGCTGCCAGCGGCGCGCCTTCATCATCGGACGGCGCTTCCGGCTCGTGCATGTGGTTTTCGGGCAGGAGATCATCGAATGCTCGACGTTCCGTGCGCTCGACGCCGACGGAGTTCGCAAGGATGCCGACGGACGCGTGATCAGCGACAACGTGTTCGGAGAGATGTGGGAGGACGCGGCCCGGCGCGACTTCACGATCAACGCGCTTTACTACGATCCCACGAGCGAGGAGATCTTCGACTATCACAACGGCTTTGAAGATATTTCCGCCAAGTGCCTGCGCATGATCGGCGATCCGCTCGAGCGCTATCGCGAAGATCCGGTCCGCATGATGCGTGCCGTGCGCATCTCGGCAAAACTGGGATTCAAGATGGAGCGGGCGACGGAAAGAGCCATTCCGAAGATGGCGCCGCTTCTTGAAAACGTTCCCGCCGCTCGGCTTTTTGACGAGGTGATGAAGCTGATGACCTGCGGGCATGCCGAGCAGTGCCTCATCGATCTCAGAAAGGAAGGGCTGCACAGGTCGCTTCTGCCGATGCTTGACGTGATTCTTTCCGAAGAGGACGGCGAGAAGTTCCTCATGCTCGCCCTGCACCGAACCGACGAGCGCATCGCCGCCGGCAAGAAGATCTCTCCGGCATTCATGTTCGCGACGCTGCTCTGGCCGCAGGTCAAGAAGCGCTGGGACGCCTATCAGGCCAAGGGCGGAATGCCCCGGGCGACAGCCCTGTACAAGGCGGCCGAAGAGGTGATCAGCACGCAAAGCGCGAAGCTCGCCATTCACAACCGGTATGCCGCCGACATGAAGCTCATCTGGGTGATGCAGATCCGCTTCGAGCGCCGCACGGGCAAGAATCCCTTCGCGCTCGTCACGCACGTCAAGTACCGCGCCTGCTACGACTTCCTGCTGCTGCGCAGTCTGCTGGGACATGTGCCCGCCGACCTCGTGCGCTGGTGGGAGACCTTTGTTGCTAGTAGCGAAGAAGAGCGCCGCGCGATGGTCAGCGAGCAGGAGGCGCTTGCCCGTCGCACGGGGAACGAGGCTCGCGCAGGACACGCCAGGCGTCAGGCTGCCGAAAGCCGCGCCGAGCAGGCTGTGCTCGAAAGCATTGAGGAGCAGAGAAACCCGAGGAGGGCTCGCTATAAGCGTGAACGTGCAAGGCAGGACGCCGAGCTGCTGGCCGAGCCCGGTAGGGACGTTCCATCTCCCGAGCTGCCTGACGAGGAGACGCAGGACGCGATCAAGCTGCGCCGCACCAGGCGCCGCAGAAGTTCGGCTGCCGAGGAGGCTCCCGTTCCGCAGGCCGAATCCGAACAGATTGCTGCGCCTGCCGAAGAGCAGGGCGATGCGGCTCAGGAAGCAGTGAAGCCCCGCCGCCCGAGACGGCGCAAGAGCGCGGCCGCCGATGAGGTTCCCGTTCCGCAGGTCGAATCCGAGCAGAATGCTGCGCCTGCCGAAGAGCAGGGCGATGCGGCTCAGGAAGCAGTGAAGCCCCGCCGCCCGAGACGGCGCAGAAGCTCGGCAGCTGCCGAGACGCCCGCCCAGCAGACTGAAGCCGAACAGAGTGCGGCGCCAGCCAAAGAGACAGGCGAGCCGGCTCAGGAAGCCCCAAAGCCACGCAGTCCGAGGCGTCGCAAGACGGCATCCGCCCCCGAAGCCTCCGGCGAGGATCGGCAGCCTGCCGCCGAGAGCGGCGAGCAGCTTGTGCAGGTTGAGACCAATCCTGAGCTGATGCCGGACAAGCCGCGCAGACGGCGCAGGTCCAGCAAGCCGAAGGCTGAGGCGCAGGATGATGCATCCTGATGAGAAGCCCGGCACGCCGGTGACGGCCTATGTCGCGCTCGGCGCAAACCTTGGAGATGCCGCGGCCGCCCTGAGAGAAGCGCTGGTCCGGATCGGCCAGATTCCCGGCGTGCGGCTTGACGCTGTGTCGGGACTGTACCGGACCGAGCCCATCGAGTCTTCCGGCCCCGACTACTTCAATGCCGTGGCGCGGGTGCAGACGAGTCTCTCGGCCAGAGAGCTGCTGCACGCACTGCAGGCGATTGAGAACCGTCTGGGCCGCGTGCGGCCGGCCGGTGTTGTGAATGCGCCCCGCACCATGGATCTGGATCTGCTGATCTATGACGATCTTGTCTGCTCGGACGAGGAACTCGTTGTTCCTCATCCGAGGATGCACCTGAGAGCCTTTGTCCTTGTCCCGTTGCTGCAGATCGCTCCGGATATCGAGATTCCGGGGAAGGCCTCTGCCAGAACCTATTTGCCGTCCGTAGCCGATCAGCGGATTGACGGCCCTCTCTAGAGATCAAAATGCAACACGTATTGGCTTTGATTCCAATCCCCGTTCAGGCGGGGTTTTTGCTTGTCCTGTCCAATTGCTTCATGACGTATGCCTGGTACGGGCATCTGCGCAACCTGGCGACGACGCCCTGGTACATCGCGGCCATCGCCAGCTGGTCGATCGCGCTGTTCGAGTACCTGCTGCAGGTTCCGGCAAACCGGATCGGATATACGGAGCTTTCGCTTGCCCAGCTCAAGATCATGCAGGAAGTGATCTCGCTGTCCGTGTTCATTCCCTTTTCCGTGATGTACATGCGCGAGTCCTTCAAGATGGACTTCGTCTACGCGGCGCTTTGCATGGTCGGGGCGGTGTACTTTGTGTTCCGGTCGGCCTGAAGACGCCGCGGCAAGGGGCGCAGCGGTATTGAAAAAGTGCCGCAAGGTCGATATAGTCTGTCCCTCACTGGTCCATGCCCGGGTGGCGGAATGGTAGACGCAGAGGACTCAAAATCCTCCGCCTAAACAGCGTGTGGGTTCGAGTCCCACCCCGGGCACCAAAAAACGCAATAAAATCAATTGTTTAGCCTGACTTCGTCGGGCTATTTTCGTATGCAGGCCATCCAGCCTGAGCGATAAGCCTTGCGAAATCTTCCAAGAACTCGTCAAGGATCCGGATCAAGGCAGCAGGAAATCAGGTTTTGCGCTCGTATCTCTCGAGGGAAGCGGATGGACTGGCGGCTACGAGTCTGACTGCGATCGCTGAACTTTCGAGCGACAAGCAGGACTGACGGCAGGAAGAGTGCTTGCCGCCGTCAGGTGAGATCGATCGGCGAAGAGGGGGATCGGATCGCGGTTTTCGTTGTGTTTTTGTGATTTTTTGTCAAAAATTCGCTTGGTTTTTGTGAGCGGCACTGATTTGAAAGGATTTTTCTCCAGTGCCGGCTTCGATCAGAAAGACGAAGTCAGAGCGTCTTTTCGTCCGAGGTGCACAGGTGCGAAATGGGACATTGACTGCACAGGGGCTTTCTTGCCTTGCAGCAATATCTGCCATGCAGCAAAAGCCAGTGATGCGCGTTTTTCAGAAACTCGGGCGGAGTGATCTTCGAGAGTTTTTCCGAGACTTCATCTGGTGAGTTCCCGGGAGCGAGACCGGTTCGGTTCGCAACCCGGAAAATGTGCGTGTCAACGGCGATCGTGGGTTCGCCGAAGGCGACATTGAGAACGACCTTGGCGGTTTTTGAGCCCACGCCGGGAAGCGAGACGAGCGACTCGTAGTCTCTCGGAACGGAGCCGGAATACTGCTCGCACAAGATCTTGCAGGCGGCAAGAACATGTTTTGCCTTGCTCCGGTAGAGGCCGATGGTGCGGATGTAGTTCTCCAGCCCTTCCTGTCCCAGTGCAAGAATTGCCTGGGGCGTGTTCGCATCGGCAAAGAGTTTTTCGGTCGCGAGATTTACGCTCTTGTCGGTAGCCTGGGCCGAGAGCATGACCGCCACCAGCAGTTCAAAGGGCGTTGAGAAATTCAGTTCGGACTTGGGATCGGGGCGCTCTGCGGAGAGCAGCGTATAAAGCTCTTTGATCTGGGTTTTGTTCATGGATTCCTCGAGGAACTCAAGGCGCGGACCTTGGCCATGACATCGGCCATGACGGCCTTCTTGGTTTGTGCCGAATGCGTGCGCTCGGCCGCAATGCGCTCGCGCGTTTGCTTTTGCCGCTCCAGACGCTCGCGATAGGCCGTCCTCGCTTTGCGGGCGCGCTCCTCGTTCCAGACCGTGCCGTCTTCCTGCATCTGGATGCAGTCCATGGGGCAGGGAGCGATGCACAGGGCGCAGCCCGTGCACTGAGCTTCGATCACGGCAAAAAGATGCTTGGGAGCGCCGGTGATGGCGCCGACCGGGCAGGCCGCAGAGCAAAGCCTGCAGCCGATGCACCTGTCCGCATCAATGACGGCCACGGCAAAGGCTGATTCGTGTCCGTACTCGGGATCCAGCGCTACAGCGGGCCGCCCCATGAGGGCGGCAAGCCTGGCAATGCCGGCAGCGCCGCCCGGCGCGCAGCGGTTGATCGGAGCGCCTGCGGCAATCTGCTCGGCATAGGCGCGGCAACCGTTGCATCCGCACTGGCGGCACTGCGTTTGGGGCAGGATGTCGTCGATCTGATCGATCAGCATGCCGAGCGCATCAGATCCAGAAGTTCTCGACGAGAACCTGACCGGGATTGCCACCGCGGGGGCTCACCATGCCGAGGCTCTTCAAGTAGTCGCGCACGCCCTTGACCATGCCGGGGTTGCCGCAGAGCATGGCGCGGGAATGCTCCTTTTCAATCGGAATGCCGGCAAGGCGCTGCAGGGATCCGTCAGCCAGAGCATCCGGGATGCGCTTGGTGATCATCGCGTTCGGATCCCGCGTCACGGCGCAGATCACCTGAAGCTTGGGGCTGCGCTTGATCATGCGGGCAACGTATCCGGTCTCGTCCCAGGTGCGCACGCCATGCACGAGCACGACGCTTTCGTACTGCGCCATGATGGCCGGATCGGAGGCAACTGCCATGAAGGGGGCAACGCCAGTGCCCGAGCCGAAAAGCCAGAGGTCTTTGCCGCCCTGCTCGAGACGGTCTGCGATGAGCATGCCGCCCACTTCGCTGTCAAGCCAGACCTCGTCGCCATCCTTGAGGGCGTTCATTCTGGGCGAGAGCTGTCCGCCCTTGACATTGGCGATGAAAAAGTCGACGGTCTCGGAATTGCCGGGGCTTGCGATGGAGTAGCAGCGCATGATCTGCTCGTCTCCGACCTTGAGCCCGAGCATGGCGAACTCGCCGGTTCGCCAGGAAAATCCTTGCGGGCGTTCAACCTGCAGAAAAATCACGTTGCTCGCCACTTTTTCGGCCTTGGCGACGCGGGTCTTGCAGTAGGACATGCGCACTCTCCTTGTGAGGTAACGAGTCTGGGAAAAGATCAGCGGATCAGGTACTTCAGCTTGCCCTTGACGTCGCGCCACTCGTCAGCATCGTCCGGGTAGGGCTTCTTGCGGGTGATCGAAGGCCACTGCTTGGAAAGCTCCGCATTGATGGCGATGAATTCCTGCTGATCCGCGGGGACATCCTCTTCGCAGAAAATGGCCGCTTCGGGGCATTCGGGAACGCACACGGCGCAGTCGATGCACTCATCTGGATCGATCACCAGAAAATTCGGGCCTTCACGGAAGCAGTCGACCGGGCACACATCGACGCAGTCGGTGCGCTTGCATTTGATACAGGCTTCGCAAACTACATGAGCCATTTGATTTCTCCAAGTTTTTTTCGTGTTGAAAAAGGGGTGCAAAATTTTAGGCGAAAAAGCGCCGGAGCGCCTGCTTTCAGCTGCAGGCGCGGACAATCCGGGCCGACTGCGGCTCAAGCCCAAAGAGATACCGCCGCCAGGATTGCGCCGCGAGGCGGTTATGCTCCATGTGGTCACGCCATGCGCTCCAGGCGCGCACTTCCCGGGCGCCGCTATTGAGTTCCAGTTCAAGCGCGGCCCAGCTCTCCCTCGCCTTGGCATCCGCGAAATGCTCGCCGTACAGGGCTTCAAATGCGCGCATCTTGGTGAGGTGTCCCTGCTCGGCCTGCGGATAGAGCGTCCAGAGCAAGGGCGTGCCGGCTAGCTGTGCACGCACCACGCTGTCTTCTCCGCGCACGAGCGCTGCATGACTGCTCCAGAGGATCTTGTCGAAATCCTTCTGCGCAAACATTGGGCAGCGGACGAGCCGGATGTGCGAAGGCCGGCGCGAGCAGAAGCTGCAGGGGCCTCGGATCTGCAACAAGGCTCTCCGCCAGCGCCTTCACGGGAGTCGTCGGATACGTGAAGAAAAAGAGCGAGAACGGGTGCTCTGGATCCGCGCCGATCGAGGCAAGGAGCGCATTTCGATCTCCGCCGGCTGCAAATTGCCGCTGATCGGTATCAAGGTTCCTTTCCCGAAGAATGCCGCCGGTTTTTTCGGTAAAGCCCGGGAAGAAGAATGTTTTCGGGTAGCCGTAGCGCGGATGGGGGCTGTTCAGTCCGTGCATGCTCTCGGCATAGTCTTCGGCCGTGAGATAGTCCAGAGCGAAGACCTTGCAGGAGCGCCCCGCCTCGATCCTGCGCGCGATGGCGGCTTCATAGTCTGCGGGCAGAAAGCAGGAAAAGGCCTCGATGACGACATCGCTCGCTTCGTGGCCGGCCTCATCGAACTCGTTGTCCCAAAGTTCAACCCGGATGCCGCAAGCTGTTTGCGAGCGCTTTTGCGCATCGACCTCCGGGACCATCCTGGACAGGGTGGCGGGCAGGTCAATCACCAGCCGCACGCTCCAGCCGTACTCGAGCGATAAACTGCGCGCCAGGCGCCAGGCAATGCCTGCGTCTCCGAAGTTGTCGATGACTTTGCAGAAAATGTCGCACGCGGGCATGGAAATATGAACTCCCTGGAACAAAAGAAGACTCCGATCAGCATCAGCGATTACAAGCAGCAGCTCGCGGCTTTGCCCGGGCTGCCCGGCGTCTATCGCTATTTTGACGCAGATGACACGTGTCTGTACGTGGGCAAGGCGAGGGACTTGAAGAAAAGGGTGAGTTCCTATTTCCTGAAAAATGACCACAGCCCCCGGATTGCGCTCATGGTTCAGAAGATCCGCGCTCTGGAAATCACGGTTGTCAACTCCGAAGCCGAGGCGCTGCTTCTTGAGCACAACCTCATCAAGTCCCTCTCGCCCAAGTACAACATTGTGTTCCGGGACGACAAGAGCTACCCGTACCTGAAAATTTCCGCTGATGAATTTCCGAGAATCTCGTTCTACCGGGGGGCGGTCGACAGGAAGAACCGGTTCTTCGGACCTTTCCCGAATTCCGGATCCGTGCGCGAGGCGATCAGCGTGATCCAGAAGACCTTTCGCCTGAGAACGTGCGAAGAGGGCGTCTACCGCAATCGCTCGAGAGCCTGCCTGATGGGCCAGATGGGCAGGTGCTCGGCCCCGTGCATCGGCGCGATCAGCCGGGAGCAGTACGCCCGGGACATCGACGGGGCGCTTGCCTTTCTCGAGGGCAGAACCGATCAGCTGATCGAGGAGTTCCGCAGCAAGATGCTTGAGGCAAGCGACAAGCTCGAGTACGAGCGCGCGGCGTTCTTCCGGGACCGCGTGACGGCGCTCAGCAATGTCGCGCGGCAGCAGGCCGTTGAAACGACGGGGGCTGACACGGATGCCGACATCATCGCGGTGGCGATGCGCGAGGACATCGTGTGCGTGAATCTGGCCATGGTGCGGGGCGGCAGGCACCTGGGGGATCACGCGTTCTTCCCCGCGATTGCCCGAGGCACCGGCGAGTCGATCGCCGCCGACGAGGTGTTCGAGGCGTTTGTCTCCCAGCACTACCGGGGCATGCAGATGCCCGATGTCGTGATCAGTTCGGCCTGCACGAACGGCCCTCAGGCGGCCGAGCTGCTCTCCGAGCTTGCGGGGCGCAGGATTTCCTTCGTTCATGAGCCGCAAAGCACCAGGCGCCGCTGGCTCGAGATGGCCGAGCAGGGGGCGTCGATTGCGCTGATGCGGCATCTGGCCGAGATCGGCGGCGAGCGGCGTCGTGTCGACGATCTTTTCCGGGTTCTGGATCTCGGCACGGACGAGGAGGACAAGGCAAAGCTCCACATCGAATGCTTCGACATTTCGCACACGGCTGGCGAAGCGACCCAGGCCTCCTGCGTCGTGTTCATGGGGCAGAGAATGGATTCGTCGCGCTACCGGCGCTTCAACATCGAAGGCATTACGCCCGGAGACGACTATGCGGCCATGCGCCAGGTGCTGCAGCGCCGCTATCTGCCGGTTGCCCGCGGCGAAGCGCTTTTGCCCACGATCGTGCTCGTTGACGGCGGCCGCGGGCAGGTGCGCATGGCAAAGGAAATCTTCAATGAGCTCGGCCTGCCGATCTCCGTGATCGTGGGCGTCGCAAAGGGCGAAGGCAGGAAAACGGGCCTCGAGACGCTGATATTTGCCGACGGCCGAGAGCCGCTTGTGCTGGGCGGCGAGAGCCCCGCGCTCATGCTGATCGCCATGATCCGAGACGAGGCGCACCGCTTTGCCATTACGGGCATGCGTGCCAAGCGAAGCAAAGCCCGCCAGGCAAGCCGCCTGGAGGATATCGAGGGCATCGGCCCGAAGCGGCGGCAGGCTCTGCTCACCAGGTTCGGTGGCATGAAATCGCTCAGAAACGCCAGCGTGGAAGATATCGCTACAATTAGCGGGATTTCTCGAGCGCTTGCTCAGAGAATTTTCCTTCAATTGCATGGCGTGGATACAAGTGGCGAGTAATCCCAAGCGTTTCAACATCCCGATGGCCCTGACCTGGTCTCGGATCGCGTTCATTCCGCTCATCGTGGGCGTGTTTTATCTTCCCGATGCTCTTGTCGGGCCGCATATGAAAAACATGCTCGCGTGCATCATGTTCGTGATCGCTGCGATTACGGATGCCCTGGACGGATACATCGCCCGCAACTACGACATGGCAACCAAGAAGGGTGCCTTCCTCGATTCCGTGGCCGACAAGCTCGTCGTGTGCTCGGCCATCGTGGTTCTGCTCGCATTCGACCGCGTGGACATGCTGGTCGCCCTCATCATCGTGGGCCGCGAGATTGCGGTGACCGCCCTGCGTGAGTGGATGGCCAAGATCGGCTGCGCCGCGGCAGTGAAGGTCAACTGGTTCGGCAAGATCAAGACGATCGCCCAGATGGTCGCCATCCCGATGCTTCTGTGGTTCGATCCCCTGTTCGGACTGAACATCTTCTTCATCGGCTCAGTGCTCATCTGGGTTGCCGCAGCGCTCACGGTCTATTCGATGTGCGTGTACATGCTGGCGGCCTGGCCTCACATCGAGGCCCAGGACCGGCTGAGCTGACGGCTGCCGCGAGCTCTTCCCTGGGGTGCCGTCGAGAGCCGGGTCGGCTCCCATCGTCAGATCGCCTGAGCCTTCTGCTTGATTTCGTAGAGCAGCCGCAACGCTTCTCTCGGGGAAAGGCTGTCGACATCCAGATCCTTGAGGCTGCCAATGAGTTCTCCAGCCTGCTCGCTCATCCTGTCGGCCTGAATGGTTTCTTCGGCTGCATCGGCGTAGTCGCCGTTGGCAAAGAGATCGAGCTGCGGGCCCTGAGAAACGGCTCGGTCTTCCAGTTTTTGAAGCATGCCCTTTGCCCGGCGGATCACGCGGATCGGAACGCCTGCAAGGCTCGCCACCGCAATGCCGTAGGACTGGCTGGCGGGCCCCTCCTTCACGTCATGGAGAAAGACGACGCCATTGCTTGTCTGGTCGGCTGACACGTGCACATTGACGACTTCCGCGAGTTCGCTCGAAAGCTGCGTGAGCTCGAAGTAGTGCGTTGCGAAAAGCGTCCAGCTGCGCGAGCCGTGGGCAAGTTCATGCGCGATGGCAGCCGCAAGGCTCAGACCGTCGAACGTGGAGGTGCCTCGGCCGATTTCGTCCATCAGCACCAGGGACTCGCTTGTCGCCTGGTGCAGGATCGCTGCCGCCTCGGTCATCTCGACCATGAACGTCGACCTGCCTCGGGCGAGGTCGTCGGAGGCGCCGATGCGGGTGAGAATCTTGTCGACGGGGCCCAGACGGGCGGCCTTTGCGGGAACGAAGCTTCCTGCGTAGGCAAGCAGGGTGATCAGCGCAACGCTGCGCATGTAGGTGGACTTGCCGCCCATGTTGGGGCCCGTGATCACGAGAAGCCTGCGTCCGGGAATCAGCTGGCAGTCGTTGGGGACATACTGCTCAATCATGTGCTCGACCACCGGATGCCGGCCGGCGACGATCTCGATGCCGGGGCGCTCGGTGAGCTGCGGGCGGTTCCAGCGGGCCTCAACGGCGTGCCGGGCAAAGGCCACAAGCACGTCGCTCTGGGCCGCCGCCTTCGCGCAGTCCATGAGCGGGGCGACCCACGCAGAAAGCTTGGTGAGGAACTCCTCCCAGAGCGAGCGCTCGATTTGGGAGGCGCGCTCCTTGGCCGAGAGCGACTTGTCCTCGTACTCCTTGAGTTCGGGTGTGATGAAACGCTCGACGTTCTTCAGGGTCTGACGGCGCCTGTACTCTGCGGGCACCTTGTCGGCCTGGCCCTTGGGAACTTCGATGTAATAGCCGGAAACGCGGTTGTATTCAACGCGAAGGGTTGAAATGCCCGTAGTCTCCCGTTCCCGGGCTTCAAGCTGCGCGAGGTATTCGCCGGCGTTGTCCCGCAGGGAGCGAAGCTCGGCGAGCTCGCTGCTCGCTTCCGAGCGGATGACATCGCCTTCGCGCAGGAACGTGGCCGGCTCGTCAAGCAGGGTTTCCGTAAGGAGCGTTTGGAGCGAATCGTCCAGACGAATCTGGGCGGCTGCCTTCTGAAACAGTTCAGACGAGAAGCCCGCAAGCGCATTGCTCAGTGCCTGGAGCTGGGGCAGAGCATCGCGCAGGGCTGCCGCTTCCTTGGGCCGGATGCTGCGCAGCGCAATGCGGCTTGCAATGCGTTCGATGTCGGGGATGGCGGCGAGGGTTTCGTAAAGCCCCTCGGTTTCGTGCTGGGGCTTTTCCGCGATTTCCTCGACGCAATCGTGACGCAGGCGCACCTCGGCCTGATTGCGCAGCGGGTGATGGAGCCACTGGCGCATCAATCGGCTGCCCATCGCAGTGCGGCAGATGTCCAGGACGGAAAACAGGGTCGGACCGTTGTCGCCGCGCAGCGTTTCGCTGATTTCCAGATTCCGGCGCGTCATGGCGTCCAGAACAACGAAGTTCGATGCTGTTTGCAGCGACAGCGGCCGGATGAACGGCAGGGCATCGCACTGGGTCTGTTCGACATAGGAAAGCAGTGCGTTGCATGAGCTCAGAATCTCGCCTTCCTCTGAGACGCCCCACGCATCGAGGTTGTTCAGATTGAACCGGTGCAGCAGCTGATCCGCGCCCCGCTCCGAATCAAAGTACCAGACGGGGATCTCCGTGATGGCGGCGCCTTCGGGAGCAAATTCCGCGATGGCCTCGCGCTGTCCGTCGGCAACCAGGATTTCCGATGGACGGATGCGGGCGATTTCGCTTGCGAGCTGCGCGGCCGGCGCCTTTGCGGCGAGGAACTGGCCGCTCGTGAGCGTGATCCAAACGAGGCCCGCATCCCCGCTTTTGAGTTTGGACGGAGTGATAGCCAAAAGCGTTGAATCGTTCTTTTCCGTGAGCAGCGCGCCGTCCGTAATGGTGCCCGGCGTCACAATGCGCACGATCTTGCGTTCCATGACGCCCTTGGCCTGGCTCGGGTCGCCGATCTGCTCGCTGATGGCGACCGACTGGCCGAGCTTGACGAGCCGGGCAAGGTATTGCTCGAGCGTCACGGCCGGCACTCCGCACATCGGAATGGGCTTGCCGTTCAGGTACCCGCGCTTGGTGAGCGTCAGGCCGAGAAGCTGGTTGATTTTGATCGCGTCTTCAAAGAATGTTTCGTAAAAGTCTCCAAGCCGATAAAGCAGCATGCAGCCGGGAACCTTTTCACGCATCATGCGCCATTGGCGCATGACGGGAGTGAGCCCCGCGTAAGGATCGGCAGCGGCGTTTTCTTCAGCTTTGATATCGGGCATGGATGCTTGGGCGAACAGGTTGATTCAGACGAAAAAGCCCCCGCCGGGGCAGGGGCATAGCGACGGGGATATCTTATGCGACGGGAGCCTTCGTCTCCCCGACCTTCATAAGCAGCGTGGAGAAGCAGCGGGGTGTGCCGCAGCAGATCGAGCCGCTCTCAAGGTAGGTCTCGCCGCCCGCGAGGTCGGTGACCAGGCCGCCGGCCTCCAGAACGATCAGGGAGCCCGCGGCAAGATCCCAGGGCTTCAGGCCGCTTTCCCAGAAACCGTCGAGACGGCCGCAGGCCACGTAACACAGGTCGAGCGAGGCGGCTCCGGCGCGCCGGATGCCGGCGCTTGCCTTGGCAACAGCCTCGAATTTAGGCATGTAGCTTGCGAAATTGTCCGTTGCGCGGAAAGGGAATCCCGTGCCGATCAGGGCGCGCTCGAAAGAGCGCAGGCCGGAAACGCGGATGCGGCGGTTGTTGAGGAAGGCGCCCTTGCCGCGCTCGGCGGTGAAGAGCTCGTTCTTTGTCGGGTCGTAGACGCAGGCGACGACGATGCGGCCCTTCTGGGCCATGGCGATGGAAACGGCGTACTGCGGAAAGCCATGGATGAAGTTCGTCGTGCCGTCGATCGGGTCGATGAACCACTGGTTGTCAGCGTCGGGATTGATGTGCTGATCCTGCTCTTCGCCAACGATGCCGTCGGCGGGGAAGTAGTGGCGGATCATGTCGACGATGAGTTCCTGGCAGGCAACATCGACGTTGCTGACAAAGTCAAACGGGGACTTCTCGCGGACATCCAGAGAGTCCAGATTGCCGCTTTCGCGATTGATGAGCTGCCCAGCCTTGAGGGCTGCCTTGATTGCAATTTCCAACTGTGCGGAGGCCATTTTCGGTGCTTCTATAGGGAGTGAATGACTACAGGGTGAGAGCAAGAGCGATGATCCCTGCTATGGCCAAAACGGCCGGATCAAAACCTTGAACTAGAATAACCAATTATTTTAGCTGAAAGGGCCCTGTTCGCGCCCTGTTTTTCTCGGAGCAATTCCTTGGACAAAGTTCCCGCGTTATGCCGCCGCGTGCGGTTCGTGCTTGTCGAGCCCAGCCATCCGGGCAACATCGGTTCTGCCGCCAGAGCCATCAAAACCATGGGCTTCACCGATCTCAGGGTAGTCAGCCCCCGGGTGCGGGACTACAAGAGCGATCCCGAGGCCGTGGCGCTTGCAACCAGTTCCGTGGACGTGTTGCAGTCGGCGCTCACCCATGACACGCTGCTTGACGCACTTGACGGGGTGGCTCAGGCCTACGCGCTTTCCGGCTATAGCCGGGAGTTCGGTCCGCCCATTGAGGAGCTCCGGGTGAGCGTTGCCAAGGCTGCCGCCTGGCTCGAGCTCCCTAGGGAGCGGACGGGCGGCGACATCGCCTTTGTCTTTGGCACGGAGCGCTCGGGGCTCACCAACGAACAGATGAATCTTTGCCAGACCTGCTCTGCGATTCCCGCCAACCCGCTCAGCCCGAGCCTGAACCTGTCCCAGGCCGTTCAGATCACGGCCTATGAAATGCAGCTTGCACTGCTCGGGGACAAGGATGAGGAGCTCTACTCCTGGCAGAGCCGCTTTGATGAGGGCGCGGCTGCTCCGGTCGCAGCCATCGAGGGCTTTTTCGGACATTGGGAAAAGGCCATGATCGCCTGCGGCGCGCTCAATCCCGAGGAGCCCAAGAACCTCATGGCAATGAGCCGCAGGCTCTTTGCCCGCTCGGGGCTGCGGCAGAACGAAGTGGACATGCTGCGCGGAATCTGTGCGGCGATCATCCTTTCGAAGAAGGAGCGCGTCGGCTCGAAGCGCCCGGCAGGGGACGGCAGCCGCAAGACGGATCCCGATTGAGCCGGCACGGCAAGCATGGATTCGCGGCGAGCGGATACAATGCGAGGCTGACTCTGAAGCGAGCCCGCCGTGGCTCGGGAAAATACACTTATCGCACTTGACAGAAAATGTTCGAACGAATCAAAGAAGACATCGACACGATCCTTGACCGCGACCCTGCCGCGCATTCCCGTTTGGAGATTGCGCTGTGCTATCCGGGATTTCACGCACTTGTGTTCCATCGCGCGGCGCACTGGTGCCACGTTCAGGGCTGGGTGACGTTTTCCCGCATGATCAGCCAGCTCGGCAGATTCTTCACAGGGATTGAGATCCATCCGGCAGCCCGGATCGGCCGCCGTGTGTTCATCGATCACGGCATGGGGGTTGTGATCGGCGAGACGGCGGAAGTGGGCGATGACTGCACGATCTATCACGGCGTGACTTTGGGCGGCGTGAATCTCACATCCGGCGAGAAGCGCCACCCGACCATCGGCAATAACGTGATTCTGGGTGCGGGAGCCAAGGTGCTCGGCAGTTTTACGGTTGGCGACAACGCCATCATTGGCTCGAACGCCGTCGTTCTCAAGGAAGTCGCCGCGGGAGAGACGCTGATCGGCGTTCCCGCCCGCACGACCGAAGAGCATCGCGAGCGGGGCAGCGGCTTTAGTGCCTACGGCGTTGTGCCGGGCGAATGCGATCCGTATGCAACCCAGATCGCGGAGCTGCAGAAAGTTGTCAAGCAGCAGGCCAAGGCGATCGAGCAGCTCAAGGCTGCGCTCGAAGAGAAAAAGCAGAAGTAGCTGCTTCTTTGGCTGATATAGGGAAAAAGCCGGGCCGCGCGTCCGGCTTTTCTTTCGGAGCCACTCCGGCTCCAAAGCAAAATGCCCGCCGCTCGTTGAGCGACGGGCATTGCCAACTGGACAATCGGCTATCGATCAGTCTTCGTAAAGGTCGTGATTGACGCAGGCCGCAACGCAGCTGTCGGACCACACGTTCAGAGTCGTTTCCACCATGTCGATCACGGCGTACACGGGTAGGATGACGCCCATCAGGTGGATGGGGATGTCCATGCTGGCAAGAAGGCTTGCGGACAGGAAGAAGCACCCCATCGGAACGCCGGCATTGCCGACGGCGGCGATGGTGGCGATGAGAATCCAAGTGATCATGGTGACGGCGGTGATTTCAACGCCGGCATTCTGCATGAGGAAGATCACGGTGACGAAGATGAAGGCTGCGCAGCCGTTCATGTTGATCGTCGTGCAGATCGGCAGAACGAACCGGGCGACCGAAGCGCGCACGCCGACATTGTTTTCCGAGCAGGACATGGTCACGGGGAGGGTGCCGGCAGAAGACTTGGAGAAGAACGCAACGGCGAGCGCGGGCGCCATGCCCTTTGCAACGCGCAGGGGATTGAGGCCGCGCAGCACGAGCAGCAGCGGCAGCACGAGCAGCATCTGCACGAAGTTGGCAGTGATCACGGTGGCAAAGTAGCTGCCCAGGCCTCCGATCTCAACGCCGGAAACCATTTCCACCACCAGCTGGCTGATAAAGCCGAAAATGCCGATGGGAAGAACCTTGATGACCCAGCCGACGATGATGAAAAGCACGCCCTGAGTGCCAAGGAAGAAGTTGAGGATGCATTTTCTTGCGTCCGACTGGGGCATTTTTGCGATCGCAATGCCAACCAGCGCAGCGATGAGAAGCACCGAGAGCACATTGGCCGAAAGGAACGGGGCGAGGATGTTGTCGGGGATGACCGTCTGGATGTACTCGAGATAGGAGTGCTTCGAGATGCTCGCCGGCGCGGCGGCCCCTGCCGCCGAGATGTTGGCGGGAGCGAAGAAAATGTAGAGCACCGCAGCCACGCTGGCGGCCAGAATGGTTGTGAAAAGCGTGTAGAAGATGGTGTGCCGGAAAATCTTTCCCGACTCGCTTGACTGGGAGATGGTGGCAAGCGTGGCGATGATCGAGACGGCGATGATCGGCACGCTGATGAACTTGAAGATGCGGATGAAGACCGTACTCACGAAGTCGGAGGCGATGTGCGTGATCTCTGTGCCCCAGAGGCCGTTGGCGATGCCCAGCACGATGGCGGCCGCATAGGCAGCGGCGGTGCCCCAGTTGATTGCGCTGGGAATGGGAGTTCCTGATTGAGTCATTGGATAACCTTGCTGATGATGATTCTGGAATTATGCTTGTTTCGAAATGATTATGCGATGAAGCGCCATGCGGCGATGTCGTCTCGACAACATCGAAAAGCGCGGGCATGTGCGGTACTGAGTGCGTTCTGCATGAAAGAGGAGACCTTTCTCTTTGGGTGTTTGTCTTGACCGGCACGCATCCTAGCCTTTGGGGGTGGTGCCAGGCAAACGCTCCGGCAGGTATTGCAACCGGGGTCAAGCCGCTCTGGCCTTTGTGTTCCCGCCATGGGGCGGTCAAATGGCTGAAAACCGGGCAAAGAATGGAGTGATCTTCTTTCTTTTGCGCTCTATTTTCTCGAATCTGTCTTTATTTTCTCTGATCTGCGGTTATCTTCTGCCGCAAGGTGCGACAGGGGCCGGGCTTCAGCCAAGAGACGGCCGAAGCCCGCGGATCGGCAATTGCCCTGTCAGCGCAGATGCTCTGCAACAAGATCGGCAAGGATCCTGACGCCGCGGACGATCTTTTCCCTGGGCACGGTGACAAAGGACAGGCGGCAGTGCCAGTTCTCCGGAGCCTTGGCGTAGAAGGCTGCGCCCGGAACAAACGCCACGTTGCGGCTGATGCCTTCCTTCATGAGCGCGGAGGTATCGATGTGCTGGGGCAGGTCCATCCAGATGAACATGCCGCCGCTGGGACGCGTCCAGCTGATGGCAGGGTCCTTGGGCATGTATTCGGAAAGCGCCTCGAGCATTGCCTCGGCCTGGGTTTTGTAAAGCGCCCGGACTTTCGGCAGATGGGTCTCAAGCAGCCCCTCGCTGATCACGCGCGCCGCAATGAGCTGAGTGAAGTTCGAGGTCTGCAGGTCGATGGCCTGCTTGAGCTTGGTGATGACATCGAGGAATGCGCGCGGCCCGACGATGTAGCCAAGGCGCATGCCGGGAGAGAGCACCTTGGACAGGGTGCCGAGCCGCAGCGTGCGCTCGGGCGCGAAGCGGCGCAGGGAGGCGGGCGGCCGCTTGTCGTACCAGAGCTCTCCGTACGGATCATCCTCTACGATCCAGAAGTCGTATTCGCGCGCCTTTTGCGCAAGTCGCTCCCTGCGCTCTTCGCCGATCGTCCTGCCGGACGGATTGGCAAAGGTCGGCATGACGTAGGCGAAGCGGGCGCCCCGCGCCTGTTCGCCGATTGAATCCGGATCAAGCCCTTCGGCGTCCGTTGCAATCTCGACAAATTCCGGGGCGTGCAGACGGAATGCGGACAGCGCGCCGAGGTATGTCGGATTCTCGACAAGCACCTTGGAGCCAGCATCCAGGAAGGCTCTGGCCACGAGGTCAAGCGCCTGCTGGGAGCCCGAAACGATCTGGACCTCGTCGGGGGTTGTGGGAACGCCGTTTGCGGTCTCCCGGGCTGCGATGAGCGCCCGCAGCTCGGGCTCGCCCTCGGTGAACGAGTACTGAAGCGCATGGGCGCCGTTGTTGTCCATCACCCATTCGCACGCTGCCTTGACGTCGGCGATGGGAAAACCCTGGGGGCTGGGCAGGCCGCCCGCAAAGCTGATGACTTCGGGACGGTTGGCGAGCTTGAGCAGTTCGCGGATGATGGAGCTCTTGGAGCCTCCCGCGGCACGGCTCAGCGTGAACGCGGCAACTGTTTCAGACATTTTTTCAGGTACTCCGGACAACAGGTATTTCAGAAAAATGAGCCGGCGGATGGCGTTTCCGTCGGCTCGGGGAAAGTCGGGCGGGCACCGCGTGACGGCGCCCGGCTGCTCTTAGGCGCCTCGGACGGTTCTCACGACGAAGTCGAAGTTCTTTTCCATCTGCTCGGAGGGCTTTTCTCCAATCAGGCTGAAAACCACGATCGCCACAAGGCCGAAGAGGAACCCGGGAACGATTTCATACAGGCCGAACCAGGCAAACTGGTGCCAGATGAGGACGGTTGCCGCGCCGACGACCATGCCGGCCAGGGCGCCGTTGCGGGTCATGCGCTTCCACCACAGGCTCATGATGATCACGGGGCCGAAGGCTGCTCCAAAGCCTGCCCAGGCGTAGCTCACGAGCGAGAGCACGAGGCTGTTGGGATCCTGGGCGATGATGATGGCCACCACGGCAACGAGAAGAACCATCGAGCGGCCGAACCAGAGCAGTTCGCGCTGCTTCGCGCCCGGGCGCAGGATCGAGCGGTAGAAGTCCTGCGTGAGCGTGGAGGAGCACACCAGCAGCTGGCAGGAGAGCGTGCTCATCACGGCCGCAAGAATGGCCGAGAGCAGGATGCCGGCAACCCAGGGATTGAACAGGATCTGCGAGAGCACGATGAAGACGCGCTCATGGTTCTGCACGACGGCGGCGCCCTGATCGGGGTGCTGCGTGAAATACACCAGGCCGAACAGGCCGACCATCACGGCGCCCGTCAGGCAGAAAATCATCCACATGATCGAAATGCGGCAGGCATTGGGCAGCGCCTTGATGGACTTGGTTGCCATGAAGCGCACCAGAATGTGCGGCTGGCCGAAATAGCCCAGGCCCCAGGCCATGAGGCTCACGACACCGATGAAGCTCTGCCCCGTGAGGATGTTCAGCAGCTTCGGGTCGATGGAGCGCACGGCGTCCATGCTGGCGGTGTAGCCGCCCACGTCATTCATGACCACGAAGGGCACGATGACAAGCGCGGCGCACATCAGGCTTGCCTGAATGGCGTCCGTCCAGCTGACGGCAAGGAAGCCCCCGATGTAAACGTACAGGATGGTCGCGGCGGCGCCGATCCATACGGCCGTGCCGTAGTCAAGATTGAACGTGTTCTCGAAGAGGCGGGCGCCGGCAACCATGCCGCTCGCGCAGTAGATGGTGAAGAAGATGAGAATCACGGTTGCTGCGATGATGCGCAGCAGCTTGGACGTGTCGCCAAACCGGTGCGTGAAGAAGTCCGGGAGCGTGAGCGCGTTGTGTTCGACTTCCGTATAGACGCGAAGCCGGGCTGCAACGATCTTCCAGTTCAGATACGTTCCGATGGTCAGTCCGATCGGCATCCAGCTCTCGGAAATGCCCGAGACGTAGACGGCACCGGGCACGCCCATCAGAAGCCATCCGCTCATGTCGCTCGCTCCGACGGAGAGCGCCGTCACAACCGCACCGAGTCTGCGCCCGCCAAGGACGTAATCGTTGAAGTTTCGTGTGTAATACCAGGCAATGAAGCCAAGAGCGCTCATGAGGACGAGGTATCCGATGAACGTGATGGCAGTAGGATTCCAGTTGAACATTTCGTGTTCTTCAATGAGAAAATGGTAATAAAAGCGCGAAGTATGCAAAAAGTACTTGAATATGGCAATCTGCGCACGGGATGTAGTGCCTAGCCCCGTGCGGATGCGTCAAATTTGTTTGAGAAGCAAAAGCGTGTTTAGGGCAATAACCGGAGCATATTGGGCATGTTCGGTTTGGATGCATTCCGATATGCTGAGAATCTGAAGTCAGGGAGGCGCTAAGTGCAGCCAGTTGTAGAGCGGTCGGACGTCGCGGAAGTGTTTGCCATCCAGAAAAAGGCATTTCTGGATGATCCCAACCCTGATTGGGCGACGCGTGCGGACAGACTCAAAAGAGTGCGCGCCATGGTGCGCCGCTATAAGCTTGATTTTGCCGAAGCGATTGAATCGGACTTTGGCGTGCGGGATGCTCGGGAAACATTGCTTGCCGAGGTCGTGCCGCTTTTCAACGAGATCCGGCATCTGCTTTTGCGGGGCTGGTTCTGGATGCGCCCCCAGCGCCCCGGCCGCTCCCTCGTCAGTCCGTTCGGCAGGAACCGGCTGATTCAGCAGCCCCGCGGAGTGGTCGGAAATATCGCCCCATGGAATTATCCGCTGCAGCTTGCGCTGCTCCCCGCCGTTGATGCGCTTGCCGCCGGCAACCGCGTCATGATCAAGGTTTCCGAAGCGGTTCCCCGGTTCGGAGAGCTTCTTGCCCGGGCCGTGTCCGAATATTTCAAGCCCGAGGAGATGGCGGTCTTTTACGGGGACGTCGATCAAGCCAAGGCCTTCAGTCGCCTGCCCTTTGATGCGCTGATTTACACGGGGGGCGGGGGTGTCGGCCGCCAGGTGATGGCCGCAGCCTCGCAAAATCTCGTACCCGTATTGCTTGAGCTGGGCGGAAAATGCCCGGCCGTCATTGCGCCGGATGCCCGGTTTGAGTCCGCGGTGCACAGCATCCTCTGCGGCAAGCTTCTCAATGCCGGCCAGACCTGCATTGCGCCCGACACGATCTGGGTGACCGAGCGGGCTCTGGATACCTTCATCCGGGTTGCCAGGAAGCAGGCGGCGCGGATCTGCCCGGCCCCGGATTCTTTCACGAGCGTTGTCAACGCAAGGCATTTCGTCCGGCTGGAGACGATCGTGAACGATGCCAGGAACAAGGGAGCCCGCATCGAGCCTTTGTTTGCGAAGGCTCCGGACAGGCACAGCCGCCAGATGGCACCCGTACTCGTCATCAATCCGCCTGAAGACGCACGGATCCTCTCCGAGGAAATCTTTGGTCCGCCGATTCTTGTGCGCACCTACGAGTCGGTCGGAGATGTGATTGAGAAGCTGCAGAAAACCGACCGGGATCCGCTTGCCCTGTACTGGTTTGATACCAATGCAAGGCGCATTAATCGCGTAAAGCAATTGCTGAGCGCCGGCGGCATGACGGTGAACGGAACGCTGGTTCATGCCGCGCAGCCCCAGATGCCCTTTGGCGGCGTGGGCGAGAGCGGCATGGGCGCTTATCACGGCAGAAGCGGCTTTGAGGCAATGAGCCACCGCATGCCGGTGAGCGAATTGTCAAGGCTTGATGCCATGCGGCTCATCGAGCCGCCGTACGGTTGGCTAGCCAGCACGATCCTCAAGCTGCTGAGCCGATAGTTGTTTCTGAAACCAGGAAGAGGCAAAAATGGAAAATTTCATCAAACCGGTTGATCCCAAGATTCTTTGGCGCACGCTCAATATCGGCGGAACGGTGCTCGTTTCGAGCGCCGCCGAGGGCAAAAGCGACGTCATGGCTGCGGGCTGGAATTCCGTGGTGGATTTTGACAAGGCGATGGTCATCATCGACAAGACCCACTACACGCGCCCGCTCATGGAGAAGGGCGAGTATTTTGCGCTGCAGCTGCCGCTCGCAACCATCGCGCCCGTGGTCATGAATCTGGGCAGCGTGAGCAAGAACGATGATCCGGAAAAGCTCGAAAAGAGCGGCGCCGAGTTTTTTGCCATCCCCGGCTTTGAGGCGCTGCCGCTCGTGAAGGGGTGCGCCGCCTGGCTGATTTTCCGCCGCATTCCCGAGCCGCACAATGAGCAGGTCTACGACATGTTCATCGGACAGTGCGTCGGAGCCTGGTCCGATACCCGGGTCTTTGCGAACGGGCACTGGCACTTTGAGACGGCGGGCGAAGACAGCCGCACGCTGCACTATGTCTCAGGCGGCCATTTCTACAAGATCGGAGACCCGATCACGGTTCCCGGCTACGACGGCTAGCCGGCAAGGCCGGCAGGAGCCGGATGCCGCTGCATGTTTTGCGCATCCCCCGTCAGGCTGTCCCAGCCGGGCGGGGGTTCGTTTATGTGGCGCCTTTTGGAGGCTGCCAGGAAACCGCATAACTATTTTCTCCTAGGGACAATCGTCCTGTCCTTTTCATTCGGGTTCAAACACTGCTGTTTCAGTGAAGAAGCGCAGAAGCCGCATGACATAATCAGTCGATTTGCAACCACATGGAGCCCACGCTATGACACGCGTATTCATCGACGGGAGCTCCGGGACGACCGGGCTGAGGATTCACCAAAGGCTTCGCGAGCGCGAGGACATCGACCTCGTTGTTCTGCCGGCAGCCGACAGAAGAAATCCGGCTGAGCGACGACGGGCGATGAACAGCGCCGATGTGGTTTTCCTTTGCCTGCCCGATGACGCTGCCCGGGAGGCGGTTCCCATGGTGGAGAGCGAGCATACGGTCGTCATCGACACCTCAACGGCGCATCGCACCGATGAGCGGTTTACGTACGGGTTTGCCGAACTGACGGGCCGGCGCGAGCGCATTGCCGCGAGCCGCCGCATCGCCAATCCCGGCTGCCACGCAAGCGGCTTCATTGCGCTCGTGGCTCCCCTTGTCGAGGTCGGGCTGCTCAGTGCCGAGAGCCTTCTCACCTGCTTTTCGCTCACCGGTTATTCGGGAGGCGGCAAAAAGATGATCGCCGAGTATGAAAGCGGGGAGAGGAGCCTGCTCGACGCCCCGCGCCAGTATGCGCTCGGACAGCGGCACAAGCATCTGCCCGAGATGGTGCGCGAGTGCGGCCTGCGCCAGCCGCCGGCCTTCTGCCCGATCGTCGCTCCGTACTTTTCAGGGATGGAAGTCACGGTTCCCGTGTTCAGCGGACAGCTGCGGGGCACGATCGAGGATGCCCGTTCTGCGCTTGCCTCGTACTACGCCGATGCAAAGCTGATCCGTTACGTTGAAAGTCCGGATGAACAGGGGTTTCTCTCCGCGGGAGCTCTTGCCGGCCGTGACGACATGCAGGTGTCGGTCATGGGAAACGACGAGCGGATCCTGCTGGTGAGCCGGTTTGACAATCTCGGCAAGGGCGCCTCGGGCGCGGCCATTCAGAACATGAACATTGCGCTCGGGCTCGATGAGACAATCGGCCTGAGTCTTGAGGACAAAAAATGAAAAAGATTGATGGCGGCGTGTGTGCCGCACAAGGTTTTACGGCGGCTGGAGTGCATTGCGGCATCCGGCGCAATCCGGGGAAAAAGGATCTTTCGCTCATTCTGAGCAGCGTGCCGGCGGCGGCAGCGGCGGTCTACACGACAAATCTGGTGAAGGGCGCACCGATCCTGCTCGACAAGAAGCATCTGGCCAACGGCGTTGCGCAGGCCGTGATCTGCAACAGCGGAAACGCCAACACGTGCAACGCGAACGGACTGCAGATCGCCGAGCAGATGGCTGAACTCACGGCCGAAGCTTTGGGCATCTCCACCGAGGATGTAGTGGTCGCGTCGACCGGCGTGATCGGGCAGCCGCTTGACATTGCGCCCATCGCGCGGGGGATTCCGGAGCTTGCAAAGCTTCTCTCCCGCGACGGGAGCGACGCGGCCGCGCAAGGCATCATGACGACCGACACGGTCAAGAAGGAAGTTGCCGTGGAGTTCGAGCTCGGAGGCAAAATCTGCCGCATGGGCGGCATTGCCAAGGGCAGCGGCATGATCCACCCGAACATGGCGACCATGCTGGTTTTCATCACCACGGATGCAGCGATCAGTCCGCAGATGCTGCGCAAGGCGCTTTATTTTGATGTCGGCAGCACGTTCAACATGCTCAGCGTGGACGGGGATACGTCGACCAACGACATGGTGGTTGTCCTTGCAAACGGCCTTGCGGACAACCGGCTGATCGAGGACGATGAGGAGGATTTTGCCGTCTTCATGAAGGCGCTCAACACCGTCACGATGTCTCTTTGCCGCATGATCGCAGGGGACGGCGAAGGCGCCACGAAGCTGCTGGAATGCGTGGTTGACGGCGCGCGGGACGAGGATACGGCAAAGACTGTTGCCAAGAGCGTGATTACCTCGAGCCTGGTGAAGGCCGCGATGTTCGGCGCCGACGCCAACTGGGGCCGGATTCTCTGCGCCATCGGCTACAGCGGGGCGTCTGTCGACGTCGGGCGGATCGACGTGTCGTTCAGGAGCCCCGCCGGGGAGATCGCGGTGTGCCGCGACGGCTCCGGGGTGCCCTTCTCCGAAGAACTTGCCAAGAAGATTCTTCTGGAGCGCGAGATCGACATCCTGGTTTCGCTCAAGAGCGGCAATGCGTGTGCCAGGGCCTGGGGGTGCGATCTCACGTACGACTACGTCAAGATCAACGGAGACTATCGGACATGATGCAGGATTTTTCCAACAGCATGCGGGCAGAGGTGCTGGTTCAGGCGCTGCCCTACATCCGCCGGTATTCGGGACGGATCGTTGTCGTGAAATACGGCGGCAACGCGATGGTGAACGACACGCTCAAGCAGCAGGTGATGGAGGACATTGTCCTTCTGAGACTCATCGGAGTGAAGGTTGTTCTCGTCCACGGCGGCGGCCCGGAGATCAGCGACATGATGAAGCGGCTCGGCAAGAAGGCCGAGTTCGTTGACGGGCTCCGCGTTACGGACCGGGAAACGGTTGACATCGTTCAGATGGTGCTTGCCGGCCGCGTCAACAAGTCGCTTGTGGCGCTGCTTGGCAGCAAGGGTGGCCGGGCGGTCGGCCTGAGCGGCATTGACGATCGCCTCATCGAAGCGCGATGCAAGGATGAGCGGCTGGGGTTTGTGGGCGAGATCACCCGGATCAACCCCGAGGCCGTCACGGATCTGATCGAGCGAGGATACATCCCCGTGATTTCGACGGTGGCGGCAGGGATTGACGGGCAGACCTACAACATCAACGGAGATACCGCGGCGGCCTGCATTGCCGGGGCGCTGCGCGCCGAGCGCCTCATCATGATGACCGATATCGCGGGCATCTTGCGCGATCCGAAGGATCCGGCGACGCTCATCTCGGAAATTTCCGTGAGCGAGGCCTCAAAGCTCTTTCACGAGGGCGTGATTTCAGGCGGC
>OMXR01000067.1 GCA_900315045.1 uncultured Sutterella sp.
GCGATTACGAGCCTTGCCGAGCTCAAGGCCGAGCGCGAGCGCCGCCTTGAGCGCGCCGTCATGGATCCCAGCCGAGAAAACATTCTTGCCTACCTCGAAGCGAACGCCTTCGTGCAGCAGAAGGCCGCGGCATTTTCCGACGCCTGGCGCGACACGCTGCTGCAGAACCCGCGCTTTGACTGGACCGCGCTGCACCCGACGGTGAACCTGGCAAGCACAACGCTCTCGCGCGAGCGGGAACAGTCGGTCGAGCAGGGGCTGCACGCCCTGTCCAAGAAGGACTGGGGGCTCATTTTCTTTGCCGACGGCTCGCGCCTCACCGAGCTCATGGCTCCCATCGCAAGGCGCTTTGCCGCCGGATACGGCTTTGAGCTCGTCACGCTCTCGGTCTCGGGCGATCTGCCGCTCATGCCCGGGGCGGCCGCGGCAGCTGGCCTGGAGAAGAAGACCGCCGGGGGCCTCACGCACTTTCCCGCGCTTGTTCTTGTGAAGCGCGAGAAGGCGATGCTTGAAAACGCCCGGATCATCGCAACGGGCGTTGTCGACTCCACCGAAATCGGCCGCAGGCTCATGCGGCTTACCGAAAACCATCAGAAGGAAACCACCCGATGAACCACCATCCAACGCCGCTGCGGGCAGCCCTCTTCGCCGCGCTCTGCGCCGCGAGCCTTGCCGCCCGCGGCGGATTCGTCTCCGACTTCATCGACGAAGCAAAGGAGGGGGCGAACGTCACGCCCGCCGGCATCCTCGAGAGCGAAAGCCTCACCACCATGACGGGCGGAGGCTTTGTCTACCACGCAAAGCGCCGCGACTTCACGCCGTTTTCGATTTCACCCCCGTCCCTGAAGGCGGGCTGCGGCGGAATCGATCTGTTTCTCGGCGCCTTTTCCATCCCCTCGCGCGAAGAGTTCGTCTCGTTTCTGCGCAGCGTGGGGACGGCGCTGCCGGGCCTCGCGTTCCAGCTTGCGCTCCAGACCATGGCCCCGGACCTCAATGAAATGGTGGGCCGGTACGCCGACCTCATCCGCTCCTACACCAACCGCTACAGCGATTCGTGCCAGGCCGCGCAGTCGCTGCTCGAGGACACGGGCGCGGCAACGCACATCGCCCGCGTCGTGCAGGCCGCAAAAAACAGCCTGAGAAGCGAAGGCGAGGCGGCCGACCAGTCCGAAGCCGACCGTCTCGTGCGGGACAACGGCGCGAAGGCAGTCGCAAGCGCCCCCGAGCGCAGGGACTCGCAGGGGAACGTTCTTGACGCCCCGCAGATCAATCTCACCTGGGCGCTGCTCGGCTCGGGCAATTTCGCCCGCGGCTCGACCGCGCTCAAGGAAACCATGATGACGATGCTCGGCACGACGATCTTCCGGGAAAGCGGCTCGGGAGCCGACAAGGTTCTCGCCGCGCGGGAGATCGCCGGGGTCGACCTGCTGCCCGTGCTCTTTGACGAGGAGCAGAGCGCCGGGGCCGTCGTGCGGCTCGCGTGCGACGAAACGAGAAAGTGCCTGGCTCCGAAGACCGAGGCGATGGGCGAGGCGAGCCTTGTGGCGCAGATGCAGGCGGCGGCAGCCCATTACCTCGGCGCGATCGAGAGCCGCAATGCGGCGCTGGTCACGGACGACGAGCTCGTGCTGCTCTCGGCGCTCTCCTCGGTCCCGCTGCTGCGCGTGCTGAACCTTGCGAGCCTGTCGCGCTACCGCGGCATCGCCGCCGACCTGGTGGGCGCGTACGTGCGCGCGGCCGCCTACGAGGCGATCACGACGGCGCTCGAGGGCCTGAACCGGGACGTGCGGCAGGCCCTGCAGGCGAGCCCCGGCTCTTCGGTCACGCTCGAGCACCAGAAGCATGCCGAAAAGCTCCTTGCCCGGATCGGCGAGATCGACGCTCAGCTCGCAAGAAGACGCGACACGGTCATGCAGTCGATGATCCGCGCCGGGGCGATGATCGAGCAGATCGAGCACGTCGAGCGCTCCCTGAAGGGAAACGCGGCGCTCGCGCTTGAGCGGCTGATGCCCTCGGGCGGCGGCCTCACGGGGAAATAGCGGCAGGAGGCAATCCATGGACGGCTATACGTTTTACGCCTATTGGAACGGGCAGATCGTGCGCAACCTGCTCGAAGCCCTGGCCGCTGTGCGCTCGAGCACGGAGTTCCTCACGCTGAGCACGTGCCTGGTGCTCGCGATGATCATCGGCGCGCTGCTCATCGGCTCGACCCGCGCCGAGGGCCGGCACGTCATCACGAGCTTTGCCTGCTGCGTGCTCTTCTGGTTCATCGCGGTCGCCCCGCGCGTGACGGTTGTCGTGCACGACGTGCGCAGCGCCGAGGTCTATCCTGTGGCGAACGTTCCCGCCGGCATCGGCATCGTCGCTTCGAGCATCACGCGCATCGGCTGGTGGCTCACGCAGACCTACGAGAACGTCTTCTCGAGCGTGGATGCGGACCGCTACAGCAGGTTCGGAGCGGTATTCCCCGAGCGGGCGCTCGAGGTGATGCAGAGCCTGGGGCCCGTGACAAGCGAGGGGCGCTCGACCTTTGACGCACTGATGCGGCACTGCGTGATGCCGGAGCTCCTCACGGACCGCACCAAGGCCGCGGCGCTCACGCATTCGACGGACCTCTGGGCCGACATCAGCCGAGACGGCTGGGTGAATCCGGCGCGCAGCGCCCCCATGCCGGACGGAACGGTGCTGCGCTGTCCGGCTGCCATGGAATATGCGGGCAGGGTGCTCGAAGAGGTTGAACTGCCCGCCGTGAAGGCCGTGCTCGGGAGCCGCCTTGCGGGCACCCACGCCGATCCCTCGGCGATGATCGCCGCGGCGCTGCCGCAGGCCGAAAGTCTGCTCCTCGGGCTGTCGCGCTCGATGGACGCGAGCCTGAAGCACGCGCTCATGCTCACAGTCGTGCCCGAAGCCGTGAAAAGCGCGGCCGTCCGGAGCGAAAGCCCTCTGGCGCTTGCCGTGGGGCTGGCAAAGGCGCAGGGGAGTCTGGCAAGCGAAATCAACTACCGCACGATGGCCCGGATCGCCGAAGAGTCGCTCCCGAAGATCCGCAATGCGCTCGAAGTCGTCATCATCGCGTGCTTTCCGCTCATCGTGCTGCTCAGCCTTGCGATGGGCCGGGCCATGGGCGGCGTGCTGCGCTCGTACCTGATGCTGCTGGTGACGGTGGAGCTCTGGCCGGCGCTCTGCAGCGTGGTGAACTTTCTCATGATTGCGGTCGACGCGCACCCGTACACCCGCATTGCCGAAGCCTTCGGCGGCAATTCCCTTGCAGCCGCCTCGCTCATCCGCGAAACCGGCGCGAGCAGCCAGGCGATCGCGGGCTTTCTCATGTGCGCGGTGCCCATGATCAGCTACGCGCTCGTGCGGGCCGGCGACATGGCCGTAGGCCAGCTCGTGGGCAATCTCACGGCACCCGCGCAGGCCGCGGCCTCGGGCCAGGGCGCGTCCCTTGCCTCGGGGAACATCTCCCAGGGCAACGTCTCGCTCGAGAACGTCTCCACCAACAACCGCAGCGCGAACCAGGCGAACCGCTCGATCCGCGCCGCGGACTCGGGAAAGCTCGTGACGGGCGACGCCTACGGCGAAGTGACCCGCACCGAGGGCGGCGCAGTGACGGGCGCAACCCGCACGGCGATCTCGCTCGGACTCTCCCAGAGCGAGACCGGGGCGCTCATGCGCAGCACCTCGGCAAGCAACGCCTTCACCCACGGGACGGCAAGGACCTCGTCGGCGCGCCTTTCCATCAGCGATGCGATGCAGAGCACGGATGCGGCCCAGCGCACGTTCGCCGGGGCCCTGCGCGAGGCGCTCGGCGAAATGCGCGCCGCGGTCTCTTCAAGCTCGGCGTCCGAATCGGCCTCGCGCTCGATCAGCGCCGGGAGGGCGGTCGCCGCGACGAGCACCGACCAGGTTTCAGAGGCAAGCGAATTCTCTAGCTCGGGGCGCGTCGGCGCGGTGGCGCTCCCCGGTGCGGGCGGCTCAGGTCCTGCCGCGGTGGCAGCGGGATCCGGCACGAGAGCGACCGGGGGCCTTGCAACCGGCATGAGCGTGAAGGATGCGCAAAGCCTCATCGACCGGGCAAGCGGCGAAGACCGCACGGCAAGCGAAACGAGCTCAAGCCGCGCCTACAGCCAGGTCAAGAGCGCCGCCGACACCATCGCCAGAACCCACAGCGACGAGTCTGTGCGCAGCGCCGCCCGCAGTTTCAGCGCCGCGCTCACCGCAAGCCGCACGGCAAGCCGCGAGCAGATGCTCACGCAGAACTCTGCGCAGACCGCCTCGAGCACGGTTGCCGAAACGAAGTCGGGCGCGCTCACAACGACGCTCGACGGATCGGCCGACGTGCTGCGCTCAGCCGTGAGCCGATTCGGCTCGCCCGAGCAGGCCCTCAGGGCGATGTACAGCCGCTCAAGCCAGATGCAGCTTGCCGAAGAGGCAGGCAGCGCACGCGCGGAGGCGATGTCCGCCGCCGATCCCGTGGGGCCGGCCGGCATGCGGCGCGCCTCGGACCTGAACGCCGAGTACTTTAGCGGGAGCCGCACGGAGGTCGATGCGGCTGCCGCCGCTCAGGGCGCACACGTGCGGCGGGCGGCAACAGCCGCGCTTGCGGCAGTGCCGCGGCCCGAAACGCTGGCCGACCCGGCAGCGGGCAGCGGCAGGCTCGCCGAACGGATGGAGCACGCGGGCGTTGCTGCAGCCTCGGGCCTTGACCAGGCGCGGGGGCAAGCCGCCTTCGAGCGCGGACTGCTTCTCGTCTCGCGGGCCGCGTACCGCGAGGCAAGCCGCGACAGCAACTTTGCCCTGCGCAATGCGCTTTTCTTCGGCGCGGGCTACCGGGATACCGCGGAAATCGCTTCAGGCCTGCGCGACATGGCTGCGAAGAACCCGGCGCTTGCCGCCGAACTCTCCCGTGTCGGGGCGAGCCCGGCAGGCCGGATCGATGAACAGATTTTCAGGCGCCTTGCCACCGCGGCGCGCCTTGAGCGGGACGCGGGCACATACAGATAACGGAACCAAGGAGAAAGACTCATGGCAAAACACATGAAGAGCCTTGCAGAATTCAAGGCATTTGCCGCAAGCCGCGGATACACGGTGATTTTCGAAGCCGCCGAGCTCGACGAGGGGCTCGAGTGCATCGGCAAGGCCCTCGGGGAGGGATACGCCGGCGTCTACATGCAGATGCGCACCAGCGGACAGCTCTACGTCGGGCAGGCCGAGGACATCGTGCGGCGCCAGAAGCAGCACGCAAAGAAAAATGTCCGTCTCGCGGGCTTTGCCGTCAAGCCCGTGCGGGACCGGATCGAGCGTGATAGAACCGAAGCGCGGGAGATCTGGTTAACCGCCCAGGCCGGGTACGCCCTGGAGAACGTTCAGCTCGTCAACCAAAAAAAGGAGGACGAGCCGCTTTCCGACGCCTACATCGACCGCCGCCTCGGACACATGCTCGCAGCCGCGTGTCCGCTCGGGCGCGGCGCGCGGTTTTCCGATGCGCTCGCCGGGGAGGGTGCCGGAGAGGTGCTCCGGCTCCTTGCGAGGCCGGAGTTTCTCGAGGCGGCCTACGTGATCGGACTCTATTGCAGTATCGCGATCACACGGGCTGCGGACGCGTTCTACGGATCGCTCTGGGGCGTGGAGGCGCTCAGCGAAGGGACGGTGACCGGCCCCTGGCTGCAGGTGCGGATCCGTTCGGGCGAGGCGCTTCGCGTCGACCTCGTGCACAGCCTGAAGCGAAACCTCGAGCCCAAATACTTCCTCGCAGACCTGGTGCCGGACGATGCCGAGGACGATCCCCCGGCGGCAACGCTCGCCGAAGCGCTCGACATGCTCTCGGGCAGAGCCGAGCAGATGCGCCTGCTACAGGCCGCAGCAAGGCGTGAAGAAGTTTATAAGGTGCCAAGTTCTCCGTTCTGCAGCCTTCTGCCGCTTGCGCTATTCAGATGAATTTAAGATCCCATTGACTACAAGCAACATCCTAGATGATTCCTTCATTACGAAATTACCATTTGGAAAGGGTTTTCCCTATATTTACACGATTAGGTGCGTGACTGTACTTGCGTCTAGATCAATTTAGATATAAACCGTCGCGCTGATAGCAAAAAAACAAAAAGGGGAATCTATGGACAGCTATGTCATGGTCGGACTCAAGCTGCTTGGTTCGCTCGCCATGCTGATGTACGGCATGAAGGTCATGAGCGAAGCGCTGCAGAAGATGGCGGGTCCGCAGTTGCGTCGTGTTCTGGGCACGATGACAACGAACCGGTTCACATCGGTTCTGGCCGGCACTTTTGTCACGGCAACGGTGCAGTCCTCGACTGCAACGACGGTGATGACGGTGTCCTTCGTGAATGCCGGTCTGCTCACTCTGGCGCAGGCAATCGGCATCATCATGGGCGCGAACATCGGCACGACGCTCACCGCGTGGATCATGTCCGCGGGCTTCTCGTTCAACATCACGAATGTTGTCTGGCCGGCGTTCTTCCTCGGCATCATCCTGATCTACAACAAGAAGCGCCGCTACATCGGCGACTTCCTGTTCGGCATTGCGTTCCTGCTGCTCGGCCTGGGGACGCTGCGCGCGACGGGCGTGAGCATGAACCTCGGCGAAAACAAGGTTCTGCTTGACTTCTTCACGTCCTTCGATCCGCTGGCGTTCTCCACGACCGTCCTGTTCCTGCTGATCGGCGGCGTGCTTACGTTCTGCGTGCAGTCCTCGGCAGCCGTCATGGCGATCACGATGATCCTGTGCGCAAGCGGCGTGCTTCCGATCTACCAGGGCATCGCGCTCGTGATGGGCGAGAACATCGGCACGACGATCACCTCGAACATCGCCGCCCTCGGCGCGAACGTCAACGCCCGCCGGGCCGCTTTTGCCCACCTGTTCTTCAACGTCTTCGGCGTGCTCTGGATGCTGGTGGTGTTCCATCCGTTCGTGGATGCCGCCTGCGCCGTGGTCGGATACGACCCGGCGATGACCCGCGGAAGCGTTCCCCAGAGCGAGTTCCTTGCGAACGCTTCGCTTCTGAGCTTCGTTCTGGCCGCGTTCCACACGGGCTTCAACCTGATCAACACCGCAATCCTGATCTGGTTCATCCCGCAGCTCGAGCGCTATGTCTGCCCGCTCATCAAACCCAAGCCCGACGAGGACAAGCAGGACGTCGATGCGTTCCACCTGAAGTTCCTGACGAGCGGCCTGATGAAGACCCCCGAAATCGCGGTGCTGCAGGCCCAGAAGGCGATCCTTGCCTTTGCCGAGCATGAGCAGAGGGCGTTTGCCGACGTGCAGTCCCTGATTGAAGCGTCCGCCCGCTCCGACAGCGAGGAGTTCGCAAAGCTTCTTGAGAAGATCGACAAGAGCGAGCACGCCTCGGACAACATGGAATACGAGATCGCCAACTACCTGAGCGATGCTTCCGACGCCCACATGTCCGACCACGCCAAGGCGCGCGTGCGCTCGATGCTTCGCGAGATCAGCGAGCTCGAGAGCGTGGGCGACTCCTGCTTCAACATCTCCCGTACGCTCAAGCTCAAGCAGAACCGCAAGGAATCCTTCACCGATGAGCAGATGGCCAACATCCGCCTGATCGCAGGCCTCGTGGCCCAGAGCATCGAGACGATGATCGCGGGTCTCAAAAACGGTCAGGACGACAGCATCTGGACACATTCCGTCGAGCTGGAAAAGAAGATCAACGATCTGCGCACCGAGCTCAAGTCCAAGAACATGGACGACATCAACGAGCACAAGTACTCGTTCGCCCTTGGCACGATGTACTCGTCCATCGTCGGTGAGCTTGAAAAGCTCGGCGACTTCGTGATGAACGTGATGGAAGCGAAGTTCCAGAGGCTCGAAAGAGCCGTCGAGCCGGAAGTGATCGAATAAGCTTCCAGCGAGAATCTCGCTTCAGAAACGCCCGCCTTGGTTTCCCCGGCGGGCGTTTTTTTGGATACAGGGCAGGGGAGGCGGTGTTCCCGACAGACCAGCAGTCGAAGCTTTTTGCCTGTTTCAGCTGCGCCCAGGCCGATCGCACTGATTTTGTTGCTTTTTAGCAACTTTTGCTTCGCATATACCAAAGCGATGAATTTTCATTATTTATTCAAGTTGCATAAGCATTGAAATGTGAAGGTCCGAGAAGGATATTCCGATTTTTGTCAAGCAGTCTTTTGACGTTACAAATCGCTGTTTTACCATGGCGCTCAAAGGGCGGATCAGATTTGTTCTGATCGGATCATCCGCGCCGCTCTTTCGTGCACGTCGTTCATAGGGATCACATCATGTACAAGAAGATTGCTCTTGCGGTGT
>OMXR01000030.1 GCA_900315045.1 uncultured Sutterella sp.
CACGGATACCAGTATCTGACCGGGGTGTCTTTTGCTGTTCACGTACCTCAATATACTCAGGCGGTTTTGCGCGGCGGGCGCTATGATGGTGTCGGGCTCGCGTTCGGACGGTTCCGGCCTGCCTGCGGCTTCACGGTTTATCTGAGGGCGCTGGCGGGAATCGCCGATTTTGAGGCGCCGCTTCACGAGGCGATTGTCGCGCCCGGAGTGGAAGATCCGGAGCTTGATGCTCTGGTTCAGAAGCTTCGCGATGCGGGGCGGATCGTAGTGCGTCTGCTGCCGGGAGAATCGCTTGAGAATGTGGCCGAGCATTTTGTCGTGACGCACGAGATCGTGCGCGCGAAGCACGGGTTTGAGCTGGTGGCTCGCTGAATCTTTTTGACCTTTAGGAGTTAACGAAGATGGCAAGAAATGTTGTGGTTGTGGGCGCTCAGTGGGGTGACGAAGGCAAGGGCAAGATCGTCGACTGGCTCTCGGAGAAGGCCGACGGCGTCGTGCGTTTCAATGGCGGCCATAATGCCGGCCATACGCTTGTCGTCAACGGAGCGAAGACGATTCTGCGTCTGATCCCTTCGGGCATCCTTCATCCGGGCAAGCATTGCTATCTGGGCAACGGCGTGGTGCTCTCTCCGCAGGCTTTCTTCGCCGAAGTCGATGAGCTCAAGAGCCATGGCGTCGATTGCGAATCCCGGCTGCATGTCTCGGGCAACTGCCCGCTCATCATGCCGTACCACATTGCGCTGGACCATGCCCGCGAGGCGGCTCTGGGCGCCAAGAAGATCGGCACGACCGGCCGTGGCATCGGCCCTGCCTACGAGGACAAGGTGGCTCGCCGCACGGTGCGCGTGGCCGATCTGTTCAAGCCCGACTTCTTTGCCGAGCGCGTGCGCTTTGTGCTGGATCTGCACAATTTCATCCTCAAGAACTATCTGCATGCCGAGACGCTCGATCCGCAGAAGGTCATCGACGAGACGCTCGCCTATGCCGACCGTCTGGCGCCGATGGTGATGGATGTTTCCGAAACCCTCAACAACATGATGGCCGACGGCCGTCAGTTCCTCTTTGAGGGCGCCCAGGGCTCGATGCTCGACATTGACCATGGCACCTATCCGTTCGTGACGAGCTCGAACACGGTGGCAGGCTCTGCCACTGCCGGCGCCGGCATCGGGCCGGACAAGATCAGTTTTGTGCTTGGCATCACCAAGGCGTACTGCACGCGCGTCGGCTCCGGTCCGTTCCCGACCGAGCTCAACGATGCCGTGGGCGAAGAGCTGCGCCGCAAGGGCAACGAATTCGGCGCCGTGACGGGACGCCCCCGCCGCTGCGGCTGGTTTGACGGCGCCGCGCTGCGCCGCGCCGTGCAGATCAACGGGCTCAACGGCCTCGCAGTGATGAAGCTCGACGTCTTTGACGGCATGGAGAAGGTCAAGCTTGCCGTTGGCTATACCGTCGACGGCAAGCGGGTTGACGTGATGCCCTGCGGAGCGGATGCGGCTGCCAAGTGCGTGCCGATCTATGAAGAGTTCGAAGGCTGGCAGTCCAGCACGTTCGGCATGACCCGCTGGGAGCAGCTCCCGGCAAGCGCACAGAGCTACCTGAAGCGGCTTTCTGAGGTTGCCGGCTGCCCGATCGCCCTGGTGTCCACCGGTCCCGACCGCAGCCAGACGATCCTACTCAAAGACCCCTTTCAGTAATCAGGAATCCCTTAGCGGTACGGAGTGAGTCAAGAAGCGGTTTTGTCAGATCGGCAGGACCGCTTCTCGCGTTTCATTCTTTGATCGCTTTTGTTTTTTTTGGAAGACCCCGATGACCACACTCGATCACGAATACGTTACCTGGCCCGAGTACATCAACCTTTGTGAGCGGCTTGTCGCAAAAGTCGGACTCAGTGGCTGGAAGTTTGACTCTCTCATCTGCCTGGCGCGCGGCGGCATGCGGCCCGGCGATGTTTTCAGCCGTATCTACGGATTGCCTCTTGCGGTCCTGTCCACGAGCTCGTACCGGGCGGAAGCCGGCACCGTTCAGGGGGAGCTGTGCATCGCCAAGCACATCACGGGCGTGGACACGCTCAAGGGCAAAGTGCTCCTTGTGGATGACCTTTGCGACTCTGGCAAGACCATCTCCAAGGTGATCGTGCACCTGAAGCATGAGTTTCCTGAAATCGAGGAGATCCGTGTCGCCGCCATCTGGGTGAAGCAGCAGTCGGTTCTGGTGCCGGACTACTACGTTGTCAAGTATGACAGCAATCCCTGGATTCATCAGCCCTTTGAGTGCTACGACGACGTTTCGATCCAGCGCCATCTCGAGTACTGCATCGAAAAGTACGGCAAGGACGGCATATAGGCCGCTTGCTTGGAGAGCGAAAAAGGGGAGTTTCCTCCCCTTTGGCTAGTTCTTTTTCCTGAAGAATTGCGAAGCGAAAAGCTCTACCATTCGGCTTCGCTCAGTCTGCCGGCGATGAGAGTGACAGTTCCCAGCCCGGCGGGCACGATGCCGCACGTGAGTTTCATCCGTAGGAGAGTTTCCCATGGCAGCTGCTAATACGCCCAATCCCGCTCCCGATCAGGTTCCGCCGGCACAGATTGAAGCCAAGGCCGAAACAATTGCTGTCGGCAAGGCGCAGATGGCTTTGCGCCAGCTGATACCGCTTGCAATCGCTGCCGGGTTCTTCATCGGTCTGGGCGGCCTGTACTTTACCCTGTTCATGTCGGATGCGGCGATGGGCTTTGCCGCCTCGCGCTTTGCGGGCGGCGTCGTGTTCAGCCTCGGGCTCGCGCTTGTCGTGATCTGCGGCGCGGAACTGTTCACCGGCAATGCCCTCATGGTTGCCGCGAAGCTTTCCCGGAAAATCACGGCAGGCCAGATGCTCGCCAATTGGTTCTGGGTCTGGGTGTTCAACTTCGTCGGGGCGCTGATTCTGGTTTTCCTCGTTTACTTTGCCAATGCGCAGTCGCTCGGAAATCTCGGGGCGGCCATGATGCGCATTGCGGCAGGCAAGATGACTCAGCCGTGGGTGACGCTCTTTTTCAAGGGCATCCTTTGCAACGTGCTCGTCTGCCTTGGCGTGTGGGTGGCTTTTGCCTCGCGCACGGTCGTTGACAAGGCGGTCGGAGTGATCCTGCCTGTGTCGGCCTTTGTCGCTCTTGGCTTCGAGCACTGTGTGGCGAACATGTATTTCCTGCCGATGGGGCTCACGCTTGCACTGACGGGCTTTCCCGTGCCGCAGGGAGTGGATGCTTCCGTGTTCACGCTCGGCTCGATGCTGTTCAATCTGTCTGCCGTGACGCTCGGCAATATCGCCGGAGGGGCGATGATCGGCATCGTCTACTGGTTTGCCTTCGGCCGCAAGGCGAGCTAGGCGATCCTGGTCATTTTCCGACGGGCATTCGTCTTTTCGATGAGCCGCAGCAGGGCCGGGGCGATTTCGCCCGGCTCTCTGACATTGCACTGATTGCGGGCGAGACCGCTGTTGGTGGCCTCGATCGAAATCACGGCAAACTCGACGCCGCTCGCGTTGATGGTCTTTTCTGCATCGCGCAGCAGCTGGGCGGGGAAGATTCCGTCGGTGATCAGGATCAGCAGCCTGACCTGGGAGCGCTCGCGCCGCAGTTGCTTCAGTCCCCATTCAAGAGCGTTCCAAAGAGGCGTGCCGCCGTAGGAATTCACCGAACGCATGCGCTCAAGTCCGATGCTGAGCGATTCGCCGCGCTGCAGGACTATGCTGACCGGGGCCTTGCTCGGGCCGGGAAAGACGGCCGCTTCAACGCCGATTCCGCGCTTGCCGCACAGGGCGGTCATGAGCGCGGCAACGGCAAGCTTTGCGCTGGTGAGCATTTCAAGGCCCATCGAGCCGGAACGGTCGAGCAGGATTTCCACGGCTCCGTCGGGAGCGCGGCTCTCGGCGGGCGTGGTGAAGATTCGGGAGTCCCGGGCGGCAATGCGGCTCAGAAAATCCGAGCTGAGAGCTGCACCGTCGTCGCCGGATTCCTCATCCTTGGATTCGCGCTTGGCTTCAAGCAGACTCTCAAAGGCTTGGGTGAGGCGTGCGAGCTCGCCTCGCTTGCCGCTGAAGGCGGACACGTACGACTCGCTCTCCCAGCTGGTTTCGGGGACCTTGGGATCTGCGCGCCAGAGCGTGACTTTTCCTGGCGAGGCTCCAGCTGGAGCGTATCCGGAACCAGTTGCGGGGCTGTCCGCCTGAGAACCGGGCGCCTGCCGGGATTCTTTCGGGGGCGCCTGGTCAAGGAGCCCTAGACAGCGGGCGAGTTCCGCGCGGCCGGTTGACTTCAGCGCCTTTTCAAAGGACTCGGGCCGGCCATCGCCTTCATCCTTGCTGTCAGACTGCTGCGGCGCGTGCGCAGTCACGAGGCGGGAAATCTTTCTTGCAATCGAAATGATCTCGCCGGTGTCCGCCGCCTGATAGGCGGCATTGGCCAGATCAAGGACTCTGGAGAGCTTGTCCGCATCCATTTTCGAGCCGATTTCCGAAGCAAAGGCCTCGTACCGCTCAAGAGCCCAGGGGGCCTGCAGCGAGCGCATCAGCGCTGCATGGATCCAGACGCAGAACAGCTCGCAAGCGCCCAGCTCGCCGGGGCGAGAGCAGACATGCAGCCGCCCCTGCTGCTGAAGCTTCCCCGCAAGCTCGTAGCGGTATGCCGCATAGCCCGGATACATCTGCATGCCGAGCGCATCAATGCGGACATCCTCCAGAACGTTGACAAGCGCCTGCTCAAAGGAACTCAGCCGCTTGGCGCCGAGTGCGCTCCAGTCGGTGGCATACACATGCATCATCTCGTGGATTCCGTGCCCGGCAGCATAGACCTCAAAATCCGGATTGTCCGCATCCAGATCTCCAAGCCACACGACGCGTCCGTCAGTCTGGGGAGAGCGCGAGAAGGAAAACTCAACCTGGGTCTTTTTGCTGAAGAGGCTCAGAAAACTCTTGATGGCATCAATTCTGGCCTGGGCTGGAGAACCTGGGGCGGTGTAGATCGGCATGCGGCATCCCGGATCGGGAGGTGTGGACAGGAAGGGGGATTCTACGGGATCGCGCAGCAGGAAATTGCAAACGGGATATTGGGAGAAACGGCAGGCAAGTGAGACGCCGCAGGCGACTGATGGATGACTTTCGGCTCATAAACGAGAAAGCAACTTTCCATTCTCACCTTTTGGGGCGGATTTGTCAACGGCCGTTCGGCCCTGTTTCCGCTTTGGGGGCTCGCTTACGATTCAGGCCAGGAATGAGATGAGCCGGCAGATCGGTTCGCCTCCCGGTTCCTGTGAGTTTTTTCTTCCTCATGTTTGCAATATTCGGAGATGACTTATGAGCAATCGTCGCGATTTTCTGAAGACTTCCCTGCTGGGTACCGCCGCCGTTGCAGCGACGACCATGGCCGGTTCCGTGCAGGCCGCGCCGTCTGACAAGGAAAGGAAGGGCTATGACCTTGTGATCATTGGCGCCGGCATGGGCGGTTTCTGCTGCGCGATCCGCGCCAAGCAGAATGGCCTGAGGCCGATCCTCATTGAAAAGATGCCGATGCCCGCCGGCAACACCATCTACGCGGCTGGCTTCGTGCTTGGCGTGCATTCCCGTCCGCAGGAGGCTGCCAACTGCAACAAGGATGACTCTGTCGAAAAGTTCTACGAGGATATGCTCAAGGTGAGCAAGGGCCGCGGCGACAAGGCTCTGTCCAGGTATGTTGCCGAGAATCTCGACTCGACGATCGCCTGGCTCGAGGATTATGTCGGCATGAAGTTCCGCGCGGGCATGAAGCTTGCTTATCCGATGCTGCAGCGCGCAATGCTGCCCGCAGGCGACGTGAAGCCGGGCGGCAACCAGCTCGCCATGTGGCTGATGGCCAAGTGCAAGGAACTCGGCATTCCCGTCCGCTTCAACACCAAGGCGATCAAGCTCATCATTGATGATGACACCGGCGCCGTGAAGGGCGTGGTCGCCCGCACCAAGGAAAAATCCATCAAGCTTTACGGCCGCTATGGCACGGTTATCGCAACGGGCGGCTACTCGGCCAACAACATGATGGTGATCCAGAACTGCGGCGTGGCAGCTGCCAACATGCCGATCCGCGGCTCGCGCGTCGTCTCTGGCGAAAACATCACGCTGGCGCAGGCTGCGTTTGCCAAGTTTGTGAACGTCGACCAGTATCACTGCGGCCCGATCTACGGTCCGACTGGCGCCAACCCCCTGAACATCGTGAACAATGGCATTGCCGTTTCGATGGACAAGACCGAGCGCTACACCAACGAAGGCCTGACCTATGTTCAGATGAGCCGCGACACTGCCGCACGCACCAAGAACAACTGGGCCTGCATCATCATCGACCAGGATACCCGCGATCTGAAGAAGCTCGCTCCGGACTTCGCATCCTATCGCCTGACCAAGGCGCCGATCTATCAGGCGGACACGATCGAGGAGCTTGCCAAGGCAGCCGGTCTTGATCCGGTCAAGCTTGTCAAGATCGTTGACGAGTACAACAAGGCCATCAAGGAAGGAACCCGCGACAAGCTCACGCCGCCCAACACGCTGCCCGAGGCTCGTCCGGTTCTGAAGGCTCCGTTCTATGCAGTTCCGTTCCAGGGCGGCATGACGGCCACCTTCGGCGGCCCGCTCATCAATACCGAGGCACGCGTGCTGAACAACGAAAACCGCGTGATTCCGGGGCTGTTCGCAATCGGCAATGCCGCCGGCGGCCTGTTCTATGACGACTACATCGGCGGCGCACAGCTCTCGAGCGCTGCAATATTCGGCATCCGTGTCGCGGACGTCGTCAAGCAGGTCAAGGCTGAAGCCAGAAAGTAAGCCTGGCGTGCAGGAGGGCTTTTCTCCAGCCCTCCCGGCACGAGGCGCCCGGGTTGCTCTGCGGCCCGGGCGCCGCATTATCATGCGACAGTCAATTGTCCTTTCCCTGATCCAATGAGCTGGTTTGCCCGATTGCTGCTGACAGCGTTTCTGCCGTTGCCCATGCTTGCGGCCGGTGCGCAGGACACCAGGCCCGAGGTTGTGATCGGACTGGTCGATACGTTCGATCCGTATTTTTATGTCAGGACTTTTTCCGGGACGGTCGACTATCTGGAGGAGAAGCTCCCTCAGTACCGGATTCGGGCTGTTGACATCGACTGGCGCAATATCGATCAGGGCATCCAGAAATACCGCCCGCAGTATCTTCTGCTCTCCGGCTCGGACTACGTTTCCCTGATTGACAGATACGGAGCCCAGCAGCTGGTGACCCGGCTTCAGAAAGGCGCCAGGGATGTCAATCAGTCCGTGAGTTCAACGATCATTGCCCTCAACAGAAAAGGTGCTCCGGGAACGATTTCCGATTTGAAGGGCAGAACCATTGCGGTGACGCAAAAAGGCAGTTTTGACGGCTGGCTCATCGCAAGCGGAGCGATAGCCCAGGCCGGGTTTGACCCGGAAAACATGTTTCAGCGGATCGTTGAAACGAACTATGGCATTCCGGATGTGCTGACCCTGGTCAAGACGGGCGGAGCCGATGCCGGAGTGCTTTCCGCCTGCGAATATGAGCGGCTTGTTCAGAGCGGACGCATCGCCGAGGGGGAAATCCGCATCATCGCCCGTCAGCCTTCAGAGCCGGGAGGCTGCGTCCGTTCGACGGGGCTTTACCCCGATGCCGTGATTGCCGCGCTGCCGCGCGCTTCGGCCGGCATGAACAAGGCCGTTCTCACGGCGCTGCTTTCGATGCCTGCTTCACTGCATGGGTTCGAGTGGGATATCGGCAACAGCAATGCGAGCGTTCTGGTGCTCATGAAAACGCTCAAGCTTGGTCCCTATCTGCCGCTCAGGGAAACCTCGCCGCGGGCGCTTTTCGCGCGCTACCGCAATGAGGTGTTTCTGGCGCTTGCTCTGATGGCGGCAGTGCTCTTGCACATTGTGACGCTCAACCTTCTGGTGCGGCGCAGGACGCGGGATCTGGTGCGCACACAGCGGGAGAAGGAGGCGCTCAATGAAGAGGCCAAGGCGGCGGAAAAGAAAGTCGCCGAACTCGAGCGCGTCACGCTGGTTGCTCAGCTCTCGAATATTTTCGCGCATGAAATCAAGCAGCCGATTACGGGAATTCTCTACAACGCCTCGGCCCTTGAGATGCTGCTCAAAAAGAAGGGCGAAGCCGACCCGATGGCGCTCAAAATTGCCGACAGCCTTGTCGAGCAGGCAAGGCGCAGCGCCGACATCGTCGAGCGCGTGAGGGCTTACGCAAGAAAGCGCCCCCGGGCGGACAGCTCGTGCTGTCTGCGATCCGTGATTCAGGAGGCAGTCACCGCAAGCGCGCAGCGTGAGGCGGTGACGGTGAGCGCTCCGGGCGGACAGCATGTGCGCGGTGACGCAACTGAGCTGATGCTGCTCATCTCAAACCTCATCCGCAACGGACTGCAGGCTGCGCGCGGGGTGGAAAAGCCGGCCGTGCACGTGGACGTTTCCGAGCAGGGAGAAGAATTTGTCGTTTCGGTGAGCGACAACGGTCCGCCGGTCTCCGATGAGGTGTTTGCCAAGATCGGCCGCGCGGGCTTCAGTTCCAAGAGCGACGGTCTGGGATTCGGCCTGTCGATTGCACAGGCCATAGCCGAGCGCCATGGCGGGCATCTCGAGTACCGCAGAAACGGTTCGGGCAGCCTGCAGGTTCTGCTGCATCTGAGACGCTATGCCGGAGAGGAAGGAAAAAACAATGCTCAATAGTCTCGTTCGCGTGGTTGATGATGAGGCCGATGTGCGTGATTCGGTCTGCCTTTTTCTGCAGATGGCCGACATGGAGGTGGCCGCCTATGCAAGCGCCGCGGAGTTTCTCGCCAAGGATGATTTCGAGAGGCCCGGCTGCGTGATTCTGGATGTCCGCATGCCCGGAATGACGGGGATTGAGCTGCAGCGCGAGTTGGACGTGAGAGGAATCGACCTGCCGATTATTTTCCTTTCAGCGCATGGCGACATCGAGATGGCCGTGAAAGCAGTGCAAAACGGGGCGGTCGATTTTCTTGTCAAGCCGCCGGAACCCGGCAAGCTTCTTGAGATTGTCCGGAAAACGGTTCTGGAGCACCAAAGAAAGCGCAAGGAGGATGGCGAGCGCGCACAGCTTCTGGCTCAGTATGAAACGCTCACGCCGACCGAGAGGCAGATTCTTTTTCTGATAGCCAAGGGGTTCACCAATGCAACCATTGGCGAGGTCCAGGAAATATCCGAGAAGACAGCAAAGGGGCATAGGGCAAGGATCTACGGCAAGCTTGACCTGGAAAATGCCGTCGAGGCTTCAGAGTTTTTGCGGCAGGCCGGACTCACTGAAGGAGGCGACAGATGAATCGCAGAGCGTTGCTTGCCGCCGTGCCCCTGCTGGCTGCGATGCCCGCGCGGGTTTTGGCCTCAGCGCCTGAGATCTGGGACCGGCAGTACGATGTCGTGGTGCTTGGCTCAGGGGGCGCCGGGCTTGCCGCGGCCCTCTCGGCCGCAGCCCGGGGGCTGACGGTTGCCGTTTTCGAAAAGAACGAGCGCATCGGGGGAGACACCCTGAACAGCTCCGGATTTTTCAATGCGGCGGGCCTGTCCGGCACCAGGGACAAGCCGATTGCCCATGCCAGGGAAATGATCGAGCTGGGCGAAGGGCTGAACGATCCGGAGCTGGTGCGCATTTTTACGGAGAACTGCCCCGGGACGTTCAAATGGCTGCAGAGCCTTGGCATGCAGTTCGAGGACAAGCCCTACAAAATCTATGGAACCAAGGAGTTCCGCTCGTACAGGCCGAATCGTCCGCGCGGAACCGGATACATCCACGCGCTCGGCGAAGCGAGCCTGAAGGCGGGAGTCTCAATCGAGCTGGGCTGCACGGCCGTTGACATCTACCATGTGCCCGAAACCCGGCAGGTTCTCGGGGTGCTGATCGAAAAGGACGGCAGGAGTTTTTCCGTGCGCGCCAGAAGAGGGATCGTTCTTGCAACGGGCGGCTTCGGGGCCAATGCCGAAATGCTGCGCCGCTATGCGCCGGAACTCTCCGCCCTGCAGCACGACTCGACCCCTGGGGCGACGGGCGACGGACACCGGCTGGCCGAGCGTGCCGGAGCCGATCTTGTGAACATGCAGTTCGTGGAAATCGTTCCGGGCGGCCCGGTGTCGATTCCGTATGTGATTCGGCTTGACATCTATCCGGACCGCATGGTGATGGTGAACGCCAGGGGCGAGCGATTTGTCGACGAGCGCAGCGACAGAAAGACGCTCGGAGAGGCGATCCTTGCGCAGCCCGGAGGCATCGCCTACACCATCACCGACAATGAGACCGTGTCGTCTTCGGACATTCTTGATCAGAAATACCTGCATCAGGCAAGGCACGCAGGGGTGGTAGTGCGCGCAAGGAACTGGGCCGAGCTTGCCGAAAAGCTGTCCGTTCCCCGGCACGCGCTCGAAAGGACTCTGGCGAGGGCCTGTGCAGGCAGAACCGGACAGACCTCAGAAGGTCCCTGCCGGCGGATCGTTCGCAGGGCGCCTTTCTGGGCGCAGAAGATCGAACTGCACATCCACGTGACGCTGGGCGGCGTGCGCATCAATTCCAAGGCTCAGGTGCTGGACAAGAACGGCGTGCCGATCAGCGGGCTTTACGCTGCCGGAGAAATCGTCGGCAACCTGCACGGCGCGGTGCGGCTTGGCGGAAACGGCGTTTCCTCTGCGGTTGTCTTCGGCCGGATTGCCGGGGAGAACATCTGAATCGAGCGGTTGCGCCTTGGCTACAATGGAGCAACTTTTCTCTGCAGGGGCTGGCATGTCAACTTCGAGCATCGGCAAACTCTTTGTGGTCACGAATTTCGGCGAAAGCCACGGACCGGCGATTGGCTGCGTCATCGACGGCTGTCCGCCGGGGATGGAACTCGCCTCTGAAGACATTCAGAAGGAGCTTGACCGGCGTCGCCCCGGCTCGAGCCGCTTTGTCACCCAGAGAAAGGAGAGCGATGCGGTTGAAATCCTTTCCGGCATCTATGAGGGCAAAACGACGGGAACGCCCATCGCGCTCCTGATCCGCAATGAAAACCAGCGCAGCAGGGACTATGGCGAGGTTGCCCATCAGTTTCGCCCTGCGCATGCCGACTGGGGCTATTGGGCAAAGTTCGGGCTGAGGGATCCGAGAGGCGGAGGCCGTGCCTCGGCACGGCTTACTGCGCCCACCGTGGCTGCGGGAGCGGTGGCAAGGAAATGGCTTGCCGAGGAGCTGGGCATATCCATCCGGGCAAGGCTGGCGCGGCTGGGCAGCGTGGAAGTCCGGCTTGAAGACTGGGCCGAGGTTGACAGAAATCCGTTCTTTGCCGCAAATGCCTCGCAGATTCCCGAGCTGGAATCGCTGCTGGAGAGCGTGAGAAAAGCGGGCGACAGCATTGGCGCCGAGCTTGTGGTCGAGGCGCATGGCGTGCCTGCGGGACTAGGCAATCCCGTGTACCACAGACTGGACGCGGCTCTGGCCTACGCGCTGATGGGACTGAATGCCGTCAAGTCCGTCGAGATCGGCGACGGCGCTTCGGTTGCTGCGCAGCGCGGAAGCGAAAACGGGGACGAAATGACGCAGGAGGGCTTTCTCACCAACCATGCGGGCGGCGTCCTGGGCGGCATTTCTTCGAGTGCGCCGATCCTGATTCGGGTGGCCGTCAAACCGACTCCGTCGGTGCTGATTCCCCGAAAGAGCCTGAACGAGCAGGGCGAGGAGGTTCTCGTGTCGACCAAGGGGCGCCATGATCCCTGCGTCGGACTGCGGGCCGCGCCGATTCTTGAAGCGCTGGTCGCGCTCACGCTGATGGATGCGGCGCTGTTGCAGCGCGCTCAGTGCGGCAACTACGGCCTCGTTTTCGACGCGCAGGAGATCTGAACCGATGGGCCGTCTGTTCCGCTACCGTCTGTCGTAGCGGCAGAACACAACGGCGGGACGGGGGCCGGCTGCGGGCAGCGAGCCAAGAACCGTGCGGATCCAGTCGCCTTCTGGCAAATCGGGGAAAAAGGCGTCCGCCTCGGGGGCTGCGTCTATTTCGGTCACCCAGGCGCTCGTCACGAGCGGCAGGGCCTGGCGGTAAAGTTCAGCGCCGCCGATGATGAAAACATTCCGGGCATCGGAAACAAGAGCAAGGGCTTCGGTGAGCGAACCGGCCCGCTCGGCTCCCTTGAATTCAGCCTGGCTGCTGCGGGTAAGCACGATGTTTCTGCGCCCCGGGAGCGGCCTGCCAATGGAATCCCAGGTCTTTCTTCCCATGATGACCGGGCAGCCCATGGTGACGGTCTTGAAGTGCTTCAGATCCTCGGGGATGTGCCAGGGCATTTTGCCGTTGAGACCGATGGCGCCGTTGCTGCCGCGCGCAACGATAAGACTGATTTTCTGAGCCATGACGCACCTGCCGGGCTAAACCGCAATCGGCGCCTTGATCATCGGATGCGGGTCATAGCCCACGATCTCGAAGTCTTCGAACTTGTAGCCGAAGATCGAGTCGGGTCTGCGGCGGATCACAAGCTTCGGATAGGGACGGGGCTCGCGCGATAGCTGCAGCTCAACCTGCTCGAAGTGATTGTTGTAGATGTGGCAGTCGCCTCCTGTCCAGACAAAGTCGCCGACATCAAGATCGCACTGCTGCGCGATCATATGCGTGAGCAGCGAGTAGCTCGCGATGTTGAACGGCACGCCGAGGAAAATGTCGCAGCTTCTCTGATAGAGCTGGCAGGAAAGCTTTCCGTCGGCAACGTAGAACTGGAACAGACAGTGGCACGGCGGCAGCGCCATCTTGTCGATTTCCCCGACGTTCCAGGCGCACACGATGTGCCGGCGGCTGTCGGGGTTGCTCTTGAGCTGCTCCATGAGCCGGCTGATCTGGTCGATGTGGCGTCCGTCAGCCGCGGGCCAGCTCCTCCACTGAACGCCATAAACCGGGCCGAGATCTCCGTTTTCGTCCGCCCACTCATCCCAGATCGTGACCTTGTTGTCGTGCAGGTACTTGATGTTGCTGTCGCCCATCAGGAACCAGAGCAGCTCATGGATGATCGAACGCAGGTGGAGCTTTTTCGTCGTGATGCACGGGAACCCCTCGGAGAGGTTGAAGCGCATCTGGTAGCCGAAAACGGAACGCGTGCCGACGCCGGTGCGGTCGCTTTTCTGAGTGCCGTTTTCATAGACATGCCGCAGAAATGTTTCATATTGATCGTACATGGAAGGCGCTCCTGAATGCCTGCTGAAATTTTTGGAAAAAGCGGCCTTGTTCGGGCCGCTTTGCTCGGATTAGGCCTGTGCGGCTGGATTGCGTTCGGAGAAAATCTTCTTCCAGCGGGAAACCTGATGCAAAACTTGTTCGGGCGCAGTTCCGCCGACGTGATTGCGTGCTGCCAGAGAACCTTCAAGCGTGAGGACGCCGTAAACATCCTCGGAGATCTTGTCGCTGAAACCCTGAAGCTCTTCAAGCGGAAGTTCCGCGATGTCGCAGCCGCGCTCGGATGCGAGACGCACCACGCGCCCCACGATGTCGTGCGAGGTGCGGAAAGGCACGCCCTTGCGGGTGAGATAGTCGGCCAGATCGGTCGCCGTGGGAAAGCCTGCGAGCGCCGCTTTGCGCAGCTCTTCGCGGTTGGGCTCGACCCCGGCCATCATTTCGATGAATGCGCGCAGCGTGTCCTTCACCGTATCAATGGCGTCGAACACCGGTTCCTTGTCCTCCTGAAGGTCCTTGTTGTAGGCAAGGGGCAGGCCCTTCATGAGCGTGACCATGGTGATCAGATCGCCGGTCACGCGGGCGGCCTTGCCGCGAGCCGTTTCGGGAACGTCCGGATTCTTCTTCTGCGGCATGATCGAAGAGCCCGTGGTGAAGCGGTCGGGGAGCTTGATGAAGGAAAAGCGCTGGCTCATCCAGTAGACGAGCTCCTCGGACAGGCGCGAGATGTGCACCATGACAAGGCTTGCGGCCGCAGTGAATTCGATTCCAAAGTCGCGGTCGGACACGGCGTCAAGCGAGTTCTGCATCACGCCTTCAAATCCGAGCAGGCGCGCCGTCATTTCACGGTCGATCGGATAAGTCGTGCCGGCAAGGGCGGCGGCGCCCAGGGGAAGACGGTTCACGCGGCGGCGAAGATCGGCCATGCGTTCGCGGTCGCGGTCAAACATCTCGACATAGGCGAGCATGTGGTGTCCGAAAGTGACGGGCTGGGCAACCTGCATGTGGGTGAAGCCGGGCATCACCGTGGCGTATTCCTTTTCAGCCTGAGCGACAAGCACTTCCTGCAGGTGCCCGAGCATGGCGATGATTTCGTCGACTTCGCTTCTGAGGTAAAGGCGGATGTCGGTGGCCACCTGGTCATTTCGGCTGCGTCCGGTGTGCAGGCGCTTGCCGGCATCTCCGATGAGCTGCGTGAGCCGGGCCTCGACATTCAGATGCACATCTTCGAGCTCGAGCTGCCAGATGAACTTGCCGGCCTTGATCTCGTTGCGGATCTGTTCCATGCCGCGGCGGATGTCGTCCAGATCCTGTTCGCTGATGACCTTGCAGGATGCGAGCATGGCTGCATGGGCAAGGCTGCCGTCAATGTCGGCCATTGCCATGCGTTTGTCAAAGCTCACGGATTGCGTATATCGGAGCACGAACTCGGCAACGGGTTCGGAAAATCGCCCTGACCAGGCCTCTTTCTTGGCATGCAGGGGGTCGGCGGAGTTGTTGTGCTCAGTGGTCATTTTTTATTGAATCTTTGAAAAAAGGGAACGTCAGGCCTTAAGCCCGTACGGACAGCGGCTTGATTTGCAAGGCGCAGAATTTTAACAGCAGAGCGCAGAGCGCGGAAGAAGCTCGCAAGCCGGGAGATACGCAGCTTGACGTACCTCCCGGCCGTGCCGGTCAGCAAACCGCAGCAGAGCGCGGCCTGCTGATCCGATCGAGGCTACCTCGCCGCCGCTTCGATGCGCTGGAGAACCTCGGTATTGGCTAGGCGCTTGTTCTTGCGGGCGGCCTCCACGATGGAGAGCTTGCGGGAGTTGACAGCCTTGGCGTTGGCTCCGTGTGCGATCAGCCTGTCGATGATTTCAGGGTTCGGCCTGTAGCTAGACACTGCCTGCATCAGAGCGGAATCACCGCTGCGGTCGACGGCATTCACGTCGGCGCCGGCCTTGGCGAGGACGTCAAGCGCTGCTGCGGAGGCGTTGCGGCTCAGGCAAATCTCCATGAGCGGAGTACGCTCGTTGCGCCCTCCCTTGGCATTTACGTTGGCGCCGTGGCGCAGCAGCAGAGAGAGGACGTCCGCGTCGGAGGAGAAAGCGGCGGCAAGAAGCGGAGTTTCGCCGCTTTTGTCGGCAGCGTTGACGTCGGCGCCGCCCTTGATCATCGCCTCGACTGCCGCGGCGGTGGCTTTGCTTCGCCTGAGCAGCATGAGCAGCGGCGTGCGCTGATCGCGGGATCTGGCGTTGACATCGGCTCCTGCCTTGCAAAGGGCGGCAATGACTTCAGGGCTGTCTCCGCGCGCGACCATGAGCGGCGTTTCTCCGTAGCGCGAGGGCAGATTGACATCAGCACCGTTTTCTATCAGCGACAGTGCAGCCTTGAGACCATACTTGCCCTGATTGACGGCGCGGAACAGAGCCGTGCGTTCATTGGAGTCCTTGGCATTGATGTTTGCCCCCGCTTTTACAAGGGCCTGGATGAGATCATGCTTGGATTCGTGTTCGGCGGCGATCATGAGCGCCGTGATGCCGTTTTTGTCAACGGCATTGGGATTGGCGCCGCCCTCTACCAGCGCGGCAATCACTTCAGGAAGAGTATTGCTGTTCTGAGCGGCGATCATGAGTGCGGTGCGCTGGTCGCGAATTCTCGCAGCATTGGGATTTGCCTTTGCCTGAAGCAGCAGTTTTGTGACTTCAAGGCTCTGACGGTCAGGATTGCTTGCAGCTCCCATCAGCAGAGTCCGACCTTCGCGCGTGGTTGCCACATTGGTGTCGAGGCCGGCGGCGATGAGTTTTTCGAGCGGTTCACTCGGGTTGCGCTTGTTGAAAATAAAGAATGCGGGAGTAGCTCCGTCCTTGTCCTTGTAGTTCACGTTGGCGCCCGCTTTGATGAGGGTTTCCAGAACGTTAGGCTTTTCGGAGAACTGTATGGCAAGCGCCAGGGGATGCCAGGTTCCATCCGGGGTGGCTTCGTTGACATTGGCGCCGGCATCAATCAGTGCCTGGATGATGCCGGCGGGAAGGTTGTCGCGAAGCGCTCTGTGCAGATAGGTCCAGCCATACTTGTCAGTGGCCTTGATATCGACGCCAGCCTGCACGAGCAGCGGAATGCTTGCAGGGCTGTTGTTGAGAGCAAAAAGCAGTGCGTTCTGGCCGCGCGCGTTGGCGGCATGCGGATCGGCCTTGTGGGCAAGCAGCAGTTTGACGATGTCCGGGGCGTTGTATCGGACAGCCTGAATGAGAAGCGTCTGTCCGTATTTGTCGGCGGAGTTCGCGTTGGCGCCAGCCTTCAGAAGCGTCGAGATGATCGCCAGATCTGGCTTGCTCGTGTTCACGGCATGCATGATGGCGGATTTGCCGCTTTCATCCTGCGCATGGATGTCGGCTCCGGCGGCGATCAGCGCGTCAATAACCGCAGCCCTGTCCTTGAGCACGGCAGTCATGAGCGCCGTTCTGCCTCGCCTGTCGGCAGCGTTGACATTGGCGCCGTTTTTGGCAAGAAGCCGGACGAGGTCAGCGTCTCCCTCGGAAACGCTCCGCTCGAACAGATCATTGATTTTCTCGGCGGGAATGGATTTGATGTCGCCTCCTGCGGCGGCAAGCGCGCGGAATGCAGTCAGATTGCCGTACTCGGCGGCGATGGAAAACGCAGTCGCCCCGTTGGGGGCCTTGGCATTGAGATTGGCGCCCGACTTGATGAGGAGCTCGAGCATTTCGGGCGTCACCCTGCGGTTCCGCGCGGCAAACATGAGCGCGGTGCGGCCGTCGTCGTCCTTGGCGTTGACTTTGGCGCCGGCGGCGATCAGCAGTGTCATGATGTCCTCGTGGCTGTTGGATTTTGCGGCCAGCATGAGGGGCGTGAGGCCGGTGTCGGTCGTCGCGTTGACTTTGGCTCCTGCATCAATGAGCGACTTGGCGATCTCGGGGAACTTGTTGTTGGAAGCCGCTCCCATCAGGGGCGTGACGCCGCCCTTTGCCGCCTCGTTGACCCGGGCGCCGGCCTTGAGCAGCGCCTGGACGATCTGTGGACTCTTGCGGCTGGTGGCAGCGGCCAGAAGCGCGGTCTGCCCGTTTTCGCCTTCGGCCTTGACATTGGCGCCGGCATTGAGCAGAGCCTGAACGGCTTCAAGCGTGTTGTATGCCGCCGCTGTCATGAGGGGCGTTTCCTCCCTGCGGTTGCGGGCATTGACATTGGCCCCGTCCTTGAGGGCGGCCGTGATGTCTTCAGGACTGCCTTTGCGGCAAAGCTTATGAAAATCCGTGTCGCTCATCGCGGCCCAGGCGGGCAGGGCAAGGCTCATGGACAGGAATGCGCACAGTAGCTTTTTCTTCATAGATCTCGCGGACGCGAAGCGTCCCTGCTCCCTCAAAAAAGATGTAGTCTGCAACTTGGGGTTTTCGGCCGAGCAGACAGTCTCGCCAGACGGGTGGAAAGCGGCAACTCGCCGGCCCGAAATCAGCTCCGAGAACCCGAATATACCTACTTATAATAGTTTGGAACCAGCTGTTTTCCAAACAGCAGGGGGCTGACAGTTTTCTTTGCACAAATGTAAGGCTATAGTGCGATAGGAATGAGGGCCGTGCCACTCATATGTTGATGGGTGATGGATAGCGAAATGACAAACGATCTGACTCAGGTGACATCCGGCGTTTCGGGATGGGGGATTCGGGGCAGGCAGGTACAGATCCGGCCTGATGATTCAAGCGGACTTGCGGTTCCTGCCGCTCGGAAGGCGGTTCTGACAGCCGTCCTCTCGCTGATTCTGTCGGCGGCTTCAGGACTCACAGTGTCCGCTGCCCAGGCGGCGGACAAGGATGACTTTGTTGGTTCGATCCTTGCTGATCGCTCCGATGAAGACGATGCGCCGGTGAGGCTCAATAGGAATAAGGTTCAGAGTGCGCCTGCGGCAAAGGCTGCCGTGTCCGTCACACCGGTGCCTGAACCCAGCGCCGGCAAGCAGGTCGTGGTGTCTGTGCCCGAGTCGGTTCCCGCAGCAACTGAACCCGCGCCTGCACCGGCTCCGGCTCCTGCCGAGCCTGAACCTTCAGTCGCACCCGAACCCGCGCCGGCCCCGGCTCCTGCAGTGCCCGAGCCTTCAGTCGCACCCGAGCCCGCGCCGGCCCCGGCTCCTGCCGAGTCCGAACCTTCAGTCGCACCCGAACCCGCGCCTGCCCCGGCTCCTGCCGAGCCTGAACCTTCAGTCGCACCCGAGTCCGCGCCGACCCCGGCTCCTGCCGAGCCTGAACCTTCGGCTGCACCCGAGCCTGCGCCAGCTCCGGCACCTGCTGAGCCCGAACCTTCTGCTGCGCCCGAGCCAGCCCCCGTGCCGCAGCCCGTTGAGCCTTCGGCTGCGCCAGCTCCGGCGCCTCAGCCTGCCGAGCCTGCTCAGACCGAGGCTCCTGCCGTGTCCGCGCCGGCTCCGGCTGTGCAGCCTGCGGAGCCTGAGAAGTCGGCTCGCGACCGCGTGAGGGAATTCTTCCGAACCAAGCAGAGGTCTCCGGAGGGCGCCATGGCTTTGGCAAGAGAAATCAAGCCTGAGAGCAAGGAGGACCAGGATGCTGTGTTCCGGCTCTGGTACTACGCCGTCCAGCAGAGCCATTCCCCGGCCTATTTGCCGTACGCCAAGGCGCTCGATCCCACTCAGGTGCCGTGGGGCACGATCAGGAAGGATCCCCTTGAAGCCTGGACTTTTTACAGGAAGGCGGGTGCGATGTCCGAACTTTCCGTTCTGAAGGCATGGGCGACGCAGGAATCCGCCAGAGGCAATCGAGCAGCTCAGGGACTGATTAATTATTTGCGATAAGAGGATGTTTGTTAACCACCCTCGCCTGAAGGCGAAGGCTTGTGAAAGCCTTGGGTGACTAGCCTAAGTTTGCCGAAAGGCGAACTACGTTGGTTGAGAATACATAGGCACT
>OMXR01000053.1 GCA_900315045.1 uncultured Sutterella sp.
CATTGTCTTTAGCGAATTCCTGTTTTTTGGATTGTTGAGTCAGATGAAAACACTCGTCATTGCGGAAAAGCCTTCGGTTGCAACGGATATTGCCAAGGTCCTGGGCGGCATGAAAAAGACCGCCGACTACTATGAAGGCGAAGAGTATGTCGTTGCCAATGCCCTCGGACACCTGCTTGAGCTTGCCTGCCCCGAGCAGTATGAAGTGAAGCGCGGCAAATGGACCTTTGCGCACCTGCCGGTGCTGCCGCCTTCGTTCGACCTGAAGCCGATCGCCAAGTCGGCCGAGAAATTGAAGTCCCTCGGAAAGCTTATCCGCCGCAAGGACGTCGGCCTCATCATCAATGCATGCGACGCGGGACGCGAGGGCGAGCTGATCTTCCGCTACATCATGGAAGCCACCAAGGCAAAAAGGGCGAGCTGATCTTCCGCTACATCATGGAAGCCACCAAGGCAAAAAAGCCCATGAAGCGGCTCTGGCTGCAGTCCATGACGCCGGGCGCCATCCGGGATGCCTTTGCGAACCTGAGAAGCGACGAGCAGATGCAGAACCTCGCGGCGGCCGCCAAGAGCCGCTCGGAGGCCGACTGGCTCGTGGGCATCAACGGCACACGCGCCATGACGGCCTTCAACAGCCTGGACGGCGGCTTCTTCCTCACAACGGTCGGCCGCGTGCAGACGCCGACCCTGGCGATCGTCGTGCGGCGTGAAAACGAGATCCGCGCGTTCAAGTCGAAGAAGTTCTGGGAGGTGAAGGCGCGCTTTGCGCTTGCAAACGGCTCGTACGAAGGCCGCTGGTTTGACCCTGCGTTCAAAAAGAACGCCCAGGCGCCCGAGCTCAAGGCCGAGCGCATCTTTGACGAGGCGGCCGCAAGACGCATTGCCGAGCGCTGCCGCGGACAGGTCGCTGACGTGACCGAAACCAGCAAGCGCACGACGAGCCTCTCGCCCCAGCTCTTTGACCTCACGAGCCTGCAGCGCGAGGCAAACAACAAGTTCGGCTTCTCCGCCAAGACCACGCTTGCGATCGCGCAGGCGCTCTACGAAAAGCACAAGCTGCTCACGTATCCGAGAACGGATTCCCGGGCGCTGCCCGAAGACTATGTCGGCACGGTGAAGAAGACGCTCGGCATTGTGGCCGCGCAGCCCCAGTATTCGCCGTTTGCCGGCGAGATTCTCGCCAGGAACTGGGTGCACCCCTCAAAGCGCATTTTCGACAACAGCAAGATCAGCGACCACTTTGCCATCATTCCGACTCTGCAGGAAATGCACGGAACGCTCTCGGAGGCTGAGTACAAGGTTTACGACCTCGTGGTGAAGCGCTTCATGGCGGTCTTTTATCCGGCTGCCGAGTTCGATGTCACGACCCGCATCAGCAAGGTGGGCGAAGACCACTTCAAGACCGAGGGCAAGGTGCTTGTGAGCCCCGGCTGGCTTGCCGTGTACGGCAGGGACGAGGCCGGGAAAGATGCCGGGCTTGTGCCGCTTCAGGGGGCAAAGAGCGCCCGGACCGAGAAGGCGGACGCGGTTGAAGGCATGACAAAGCCGCCCGCCCGGTACACTGAAGCAACGCTCCTTTCGGCGATGGAAGGCGCGGGCAAGCTTGTGGACGACTCTGAGCTGCGCGATGCGATGGCGGAAAAGGGCCTTGGCACGCCGGCAACCCGTGCGGCAATCATTGAGAACCTCATCGACCAGCACTACATGCAGCGCGAAGGCCGGGAACTCGTTCCGACCGCGAAGGCAAAGGAGCTCTTCAGCCTGATTGACGGCCTCGGGATCGGCGCTTTGTCCGACCCCAAGCTGACGGGCGAGTGGGAGTACAAGCTGGCGCTCATCGAGCGGGGCGCGCTCTCGCGCGATGCGTTCATGGGCGAAATCCGCGACATGACCACGCACATCGTGGATGCCGCAAAGAGCTACGGCTCGGAGACCGTGCCGATTGCAAACCCCGCGCACCTCAAGCACGCCTGCCCCAAGTGCGGCGGCGAGATCGTCGAGAACTACCGGCGCTTTGCCTGCACCCGTCCGGGGTGCGACTTCAGTCTCCCGAAGCACCCGGCAGGGCGCACCTTCGAGGTGTCCGAGGTTGAGGAACTGCTTTCCTCCGGCCAGATCGGTCCCCTGAACGGCTTCATCAGCAAGATGGGGCGGCCTTTTGCTGCAGTGCTCCGGATCAATGACGAATATCGCCTGGAGTTTGACTTCGGGAACGAGGAAAGGGAAGAGCGCGAGCCCGAGGCAACGGAGGACCTTCCCCGCGTCGGGCGCTGCCCCAAGTGCGGCGGCGACATTGTTGCGGGTGCTTCTGCCTACTACTGCGTGAACACGCAGCAGAAGACCTGCGATTTCCGGGTCGGCAGAACGATTCTGCAGCAGGAGATCAAGCCGGAGGAGGTGCAGAAAATCCTCGTCGAGGGCAAGAGCTCGCTCATGACGGACTTTGTTTCCAACCGCAGCCACAGGAAGTTCAAGGCGTTCCTGGTGCTTGATCCCAAAACGCACAAGATCGGCTTCGAGTTCCCGCCGAGGGAGGAGAAGACGCCGGTTAAGCGCACGGCGAGAAAGAGCGCTGCGAAGAAGTAGTTCGCTCTCTTGAGACTGATCGAGGCAGAAAAGGGCTTCCGGGAGGCGGCCCTTTTTGCTGGGGGCTAAACAAAAGCGGTGCCTGAGATGATTTCCCCAGACACCGCTCGAAGAATACCGGGGGACGCTGTTTCAGCGACCCCGGTGGAACTTCTCGTCGAATTAAGCCTCGGGGTTTGTCTGCTCCTGCGAGGCTTCATTTGCAGGCTGCTCCTTGGCGGCGGCAGCTTCCGCCTTTGCCTTCTGGTTTTTGATTGCCAGAGCGGAAAGCCGGGTGACCTGCACCTGAGTGGTCTTGTTCTGCTGTACGCTGATGACTTCAAACCGGAAGCCGTCCCAGTCGAAATAGTCTCCGCGCTTGGGGATCTTGCGCAGCATGTACATGACAAAGCCCGCAATCGTCTCGTAGGACTGGGACTCGGGCATCTCGCTGATCTCGAGCTCGCGCATGAAGTCGATCGTGGGCGTGGCTCCGTCGACCACCCAGCTGTTCTCGTTCTTCGAGAGGATTTGCGCTTCATCGGGCGTGATCACAAGGTCGCTCATCACGCTGCTCATGACGTCGCGCAGCGTGATGACGCCGACGACGAGACCGTATTCGTTCAGAACGGTTGCGATTTCCGTGCTGGTCTTCTGGAAGTTGTCGAGAATTTCCGAGAGCGTGAGCGTGTCGGGGACGAACTCCACGGGCTGAACGAGATCAGAATCCTTGAGCGTCATCTTTTCGCCGCGCATGAGCTGCAGGACGAGGTCGCGCGTCTCAATGCATCCCTTGACGTGGTCAAGGTCTCCATCGGCAACCAGGAAGTGGTTTCCTGTTGCCCCGGCGATCTTGGTGCGGATGTCTTCGGCGGTGTCGTCATACGTGAAGTACACGATGGATTCGCGGGCGGTCATCGCGGCCGTCACCGTGCGGTTTTCAAGAGCGACCACGTTCTCGATCACTGCACGCTCGGAGGGAGCGATGACGCCGGCGGCGGCGCCTGCGCTCACGGTGGCGAGGATGTCTTCGCCAGTCACCTTGTCGGTTCTTTCGGTCGCCAGTCCGAACATGCGCATGATTCCGGACGAAACGATTTCAAGCACGAAGACGAGCGGCCGGAAGATGATGATCAGCACGCGCATCGGGCGCGCGCAGAACATGGCGATGCGCTCGGGGTTGTTGAGCGAGACGCGCTTGGGGATGAGATCGGAGAAGATCACAAAGGCGAGCGTGACCGTCATGAACGAGCAGAAAAAGCCGAGCCGGCCTGCATAGTGAACCGGCATGAACTTTTCAAAGCACCAGCTGAAAAGCGGCGTGAGCGCGTCCTCACCGATGATACCGCCCAGGATCGCCACCATGTTGATGCCGACCTGAATGACGGAGAAGAACTTGCCGGGGTTGTCGGCGGTTTCAAGCACGAGCTTGGCGCTTGTGTATCCCTCATCGCGAAACGCTTCAAGCCGGGTGCGGCGCACGCCGGCAAAGCTGATTTCAGAGGCTGCGAGAAATGCGTTGCCAATGATGAGAAGGATCAGAAGAAAAATTTGAGTGTATACGGACATAGAAGAAAACATTTGAAAAACAGGAGGTTGGATTATACCAACCGAAATTTTGCGTGGCTTAACGCATTCCATGGAAAAGTTAGATACTTTCCTTAAGAGCGATTGACGCAGACAAAACAGCCGTTTCGGCCATCCGCCGGGCATGAATGCGCCTGCAGCAAACTGAGTACACTCATGGCAACCATCGGTGCCGTGAACTGTGAGCAGCATTCTGATTCTGCGCCCGATTTTTCTTTTGTCATCCTCAAGGAGTGAAGTCATGAGCATGAAGACCTTTGGCACGGCGCTTGCGCTCGCAGCCGCTGCCGCCGCCGTACAGGCCGGCCCTGTTCTGGACGCGGTCAAGGCGCGCGGCGAAGTGGTGTGCGGCGTGAATACCGCTGCGCCCGGCTTTTCCGCAGTCGACAGTCAGGGCAACTGGTCCGGACTTGACGTTGACACGTGCCGCGCCGTTGCAGCTGCCGTTCTCGGAGACGCAAAGAAGGTGAAGGTCGTGCCGCTCTCCTCTCCGCAGCGATTTACCGCTCTGCAGTCGGGCGAGATTGACATGCTCTCGCGCAACACGACCTGGACGATGACGCGCGATGCAAGTCTGGGCGCCGTGTTCGCCGCCATCAACTACTACGACGGCCAGGGCTTCATGGTTCCGAAGAAGCTCAAGGTGACGAGCGCGAGGCAATTGAACGGCGCCACGGTCTGTCTGCAGGCCGGCACGAGCTCCGTTCAGGCGCTTGCCGACTACTTCGCCGGCAACGGCATGAAGTACAAGCCGGTGATGTTCGACACGACCGAAGCCACGCAGAACGCTTTCCTCTCCGGGCGCTGCCAGGTCTACACGACCGACATGAGCGATCTTGCGGGCGCAAGAACGCGTGCCCGCAATCCGCAGGACTTCGTGATCCTGCCCGAGACGATCTCCAAGGAGCCGCTCGGCCCGTCCGTGCGCCGCGGGGACGACGAGTGGTTCCAGATCGTGCGCTGGTCGTTCTATGCGATGCTGGAGGCTGAAGAGGCGGGCCTCACTTCGGCCAACGTCGACGAGCAGCGCGCAAAGAGCAAGGTGCCGCAGGTGATGCGTCTTGTCGGTACGGGCGATGACATGGGCAAGCTCATCGGCGTTGACAAGGACTGGTCCTACCGCATCATCAAGCAGGTCGGCAATTACGGCGAGAGCTGGACGAAGAATTTCGGACCGGCAACGAAGCTCAATCTTCCGCGCGGCCTCAATCAGCTCTGGAACAAGGGCGGCATCATGTACGCTCCGCCTATCCGCTAACGAGATTGGTTAGGGGAAACCGTGAGGGGGCCTTCCAGGGGATGGCCTTTGCACGCTTCTCCTATAATCCGGACCGAGCCGCTCTCAAGCACGCCGCGAAAAGGGCACATGAGAGCGGTTTTCTTGTCATTGACCAAAGCAACATGCAGTTTTGCGCCGGCGCGAGTTCCGGCGCAGTGAAAGATTCGAATGACCATGGCGCAGGCACCAGCCTTCCCGCAATCAACCGAGACCGCCCCCGTTGTTGCGGGCGACGCAGCCTACAGGCGGCGCGAAGCCGCAAGGCGCCTGAAGGAATGGGCGCTTCAGGGCGCGCTCGCGCTTGCGCTCCTTGCGGCTCTGGCGTTCCTTGCGGGGAACGTGGGCGAGAACCTTGCTGCGCGCAACATCCGGAGCGGCTTTGATTTTCTGCACGGTGCCGCCGGGTTCGACATCGGCGAGTCGCTGATCGCCTTCTCCTCGTCCGACACGGTTCTGAAGGCTTTTGCCGCGGGTGTCCTGAACACGCTTCGCGTGGCGGTTTTTTCCGTCATCTCGGCAACGATTCTTGGTGTCGTCGTCGGATTGATGCGGCTTGCCCGCCATCCCATCATCCGTGCGCTCGGGACGGCGCACGTCGAGGTGTACCGCAACATTCCGCTCATCATTCAGCTTCTCGCGCTCTACCTTCTCATCACCGAACTTCTGCCGGTGAGCACGGATGCGCTCACGGCGGGCGGCTGGGCGCTGCTTTCCAAGGCCGGGCTGCAGATTGCGGTGCCCGAGAGCGCAGGGCTTGCGCTTCTGGCGGCCGCGATCGTCTTTGCGCTCACGGCGCTTCTTGTGCGCGAGCGCTACAGACGGCGCGTCACGGACCTCGTCGCCACGCTTGCTGGTTTTTGGATCGGAATAGCGGCGGCGCTTCTCGTGTGGCTTCTCTTTGGCGCCGCGGGCGGCTGGAGCAAGCCCCATATCGACGGGTTTGCGATCGAGGGCGGCGCATCGCTCTCTCCGGAATTTCTCGCGCTCTGGCTGGGGCTCACGCTCTTTACGTCGGCTTCGATTGCCGAGATCGTGCGTGCCGGAGTGCTTGCCGTCAGCGTCAACCAGTGGCACGCGGGGCTGGCGCTCGGGATGAGCAAGGTACAGACCGTGAGCTACATCGTCTTTCCCCAGTCGATGCGGCTAGCCATTCCGCCGCTTGCGAGTCAGTACATGAATCTCACGAAGAACTCGTCCCTGGCGGTTGTGATCGGGTATCCGGATTTCGTGGCCGTGGGCAACGCCTCGATCAATGTGACGGGGCAGGCGATCGAGATCATCTGCGTCGTGATGGCCGTGTATCTTGTGCTCAATCTCATCATCGCGCTTGCGATGAATGCCCTGAATGCCCGGATTCTGCGGGCGCCGAGATAGGAGAGAGAAATGAACGGAAATTCTCTCCTGCGGCGGATCCGGGAAACGTTTTTTTATTCGAGCTTTGCAACGGGCTTTACGATCGTCGCCGGGTTCCTCCTTCTGGTGATCGGCTGGTATGTCGCCGACTGGGCGGTCGTGCACGCTGTTTTTGCGCCGGACGCCAATGCCTGCTACTCGGCCCGGGGCGCCTGCTGGGGATTTGTCGCCGAGAAGTGGCGTCTCATTCTTTTCGGGCGGTATCCGTATGACGAGCAGTGGCGGCCGGCGGTTGCGACGCTTGCCATCGTGGCCATGCTGGTGGCGACGGCTCTTCCTGCGCTCTGGAACCGCAAGGGGGCAAGGGTTCTCCTGTCGGGCTGGGCGCTTGCCTTTGCCGTTTTCTTCGGTCTCATGTACGGCGGCTTTGCGGGGCTCTCCCGGGTCGGGACGGACAACTGGGGTGGTTTGCCGCTCACGGTGATCTTGACGCTCCTCGGAATGACGGTGTCGGCGCCGATCGGCATCGTGCTCGCGCTGGGGCGCAGAAGCGAAATGCCTCTTGTAAAGGCGCTCTCCGTCGGGTACATCGAGCTTGTGCGCGGCGTGCCGCTCATCACGGTGCTCTTTGTGGCGAGCTTCGTGTTTCCGCTGCTGCTGCCTTCGGGCGTACGGATCGATCCCTTCTGGCGCGTCACCTGGGGCATCATCCTCTTTCAGGCGGCCTACATGGCTGAGACCGTGCGCGGGGGCCTGCAGACAATCGCGAGGGGCCAGTTCCTTGCGGCCGATTCCCTCGGACTGTCCGTCTTTGCGCGGTACGTCTACGTGATCCTTCCGCAGGCGCTTGTGGCGGTGATTCCCGCGTTTGTGAACAGCCTTCTGTCGACCTTCATGGATACGTCCCTTGTGACGGTCGTCTCGATGTACGACCTCACGGGATCGCTCTCCCTTGCGCTTGGAGACGCGAGCTGGCGCGACTTCTTCCGCGAAGGGTACATCTTCATTGCCGCAATCTACTTTGCCGCGAGCTTTGTGATGAGCCGCTACAGCCAGTGGCTGGAGCGCCGGCTCACGGGCAGCAAGAAAAACGCAACGCTCTCCTTCTGAGAGCGGCGCAGACAGGACATTCTTCCGAGGCGTTTTGCGGCAAATTTCCCACCCATGTTTTCATTGTTTTAACTAGTTCAGATTCATATGACTCAACTTACCGCTGCTCAGAACGAGCGTATTGCCGGAATGATTGCCGCAGCAATCGGCGCCAGGACATCACAGGTGAGGATCGCCGTGGAGCTGCTCGATGGCGGCGCCACAGTGCCCTTCATTGCGCGCTACCGCAAGGAGGCGACCGGGGGACTCACCGACACGCAGCTCCGTGACCTGGAGGAGAATCTTGCCTATGGACGGGAGCTCGAGGAGCGGCGAAGCGTTGTGCTGGAGAGCATCGAGGCCCAGGGAAAGCTCACCGAGGAGCTGCGCAAAGAGATCGAGGGGGCGCAGACCAAGCAGCGCCTTGAGGATCTCTATCTTCCCTACAAGCCGCGCCGCCGCACGCGGGCGCAGGCCGCTCGGGAAGCGGGACTCGAGCCCCTTGCCGATCTCCTTCTCTCGCATCCTGAAAAGGATCCCAGAACCGAAGCCGCAGCCTTTGTGAACGTCGCCAAGGGCGTAGCGGACGAGAAGGCGGCGCTTGATGGCGCGCGGGACATCCTTGCCGAGCGCTTCAGCGAAAGCGCGGATCTGCGCGAGAGCCTTCGCGATTACCTCTATTCCTCGGGCTTCATTGCGAGCAGCGTCGTGCCGGAGAAGCAGGACACGCCCGAGGCGCAGAAGTTCTCGGACTATTTCGAGTACGAAGAGCGGATCCGCGAGATTCCCTCGCACAGGGCGCTGGCCCTCTTTCGCGGGCAGGCGCTCGGCGTGCTGCAGGTCAAGGTGCGCCTTACCGAAGAGGAGGAGAGCCTCCCCGTGCATCCCTGCCAGGCACGGATCGCCGAGTTCTGGGGCCTCACCGATGAGGGGCGGCCCGGGGACGCCTGGATGGCGGGCGTGCTGCGCTGGACCTGGCGCGTGAAGTGCCTTTCTGCGCTTGAGAGTGAGCTTTTTGCCGCGGTGCGGCAAAAGGCCGAGGAAGAGGCGATCCGGGTGTTCGGCACGAATTTGAAGGACCTCCTTCTTGCGGCGCCTGCCGGCCACAAGGGCGTGATCGGCCTTGACCCGGGAATCCGCACGGGTGTGAAGGTTGCCGTGATTTCGGAGACGGGCGCCGTTGAGGACGTTGCCGTCATCTATCCTCATGAACCCCGGCGCGACTGGGAGGGTTCGATTGCGGCATTGCGCCAGCTTGCGATGAATTATCACCCCGGGCTCATTGCCATTGGCAACGGAACGGCAAGCCGCGAGACCGATGAACTTGCGCGCGAGCTGATCAGCCGGTATCCGGAGCTGCACCTCACCAAATGCGTCGTGAGTGAAGCAGGCGCCTCGGTCTATTCGGCTTCGGAAGCTGCGGCTAAGGAACTTCCGGGACTGGATGTCAGCTATCGCGGAGCCGTTTCGATTGCCCGTCGCCTGCAGGATCCGCTTGCCGAGCTCGTGAAGATCGATCCCAAGGCGATCGGCGTCGGGCAGTACCAGCATGATGTGAACCAGGTGGATCTGGCAAGGAAGCTTGACGCGGTGGTCGAGGACTGCGTGAATGCCGTGGGAGTGGATCTCAATACCGCCTCGGGGGCGCTTCTCTCCCGTGTCTCGGGCCTCACCGCCCTGCAGGCGCGCTCGATCGTCGAGTACCGTGACAAGAACGGCGCGTTTGCAAAGAGAAAGGATCTGCTCGATGTCCCGCACGTGGGGCCGAAGGCTTTTGAGCTTGCGGCCGGGTTCCTGAGGATTCCCGATGGCGCCGAGCCCCTGGACGCTTCTGCCGTGCACCCCGAGAGCTACGGCGTCGTGGAGCGGATTCTTGAGAAGACGCACCTTTCGGTAAAGGAGCTCATCGGAAACCGCCTGATTCTTGACAAGCTTCACCCTGCGGATTTTGTCGATGACCGGTTTGGCCTTCCCACCGTGCGGGACATCCTCAAGGAGCTTGAAAAGCCGGGGCGCGATCCGCGCCCGGAATTCAAGACCGCGGTGTTTGCCGAAGGGGTAAAGGAACTCTCGGATTTGAAGCCCGGCATGAAGCTGGAGGGAGTTGTCACGAATGTTGCGCAGTTCGGGGCGTTTGTCGATATCGGCGTGCATCAGGACGGTCTTGTCCACGTCTCCGAGCTTGCCGACCGGTTCGTGAAGGATCCGCGGGACGTGGTGAAAGTCGGTCAGGTCGTTAAGGTCACCGTGAAGGACGTGGACTTGAAGAGGGGACGCGTGTCGCTCTCGATGCGCACGGGTGCGAAACCAGAGCGCCGAGGCGGGGAAGTCCGCACGAATGCGGGTGCGGAGCCTCGCATGACAGCCATGGGTGCGGCGTTCGGGGCGCTCAGAAAGCGGTGATGAGGCTCTGGCTCCGCGGCAAGCCGAATCGAGCGTGCACAGTACGCCTCGGCACGCTTGCCGCGCTTTTGCCTGCCCGAAGGATCATTTGCGTGACGCCGCGAAAGTGATCACCGGATGACGCAGGCGGACAATCGGCAGCTTCAGACAGAACGGGCGCGAATGGTCAGTATCCGCGCCCGTTCTGATTGAATTTGCGAAGGGAAGCAGCAAAGGCTACCTGCGCTCTCCAAGACTCATCACGGCGTTCAGGATGATCGCGCCGAACGTTGCGGTGCCGATGCCGCCGAACGTGAAGCCGAAGATCGAGAGCGTGAAGTCGCCGCCGCCCAGAATCATTGTCACAGCCGCGACGATGAGGTTGCGGTTGTTGCTGAAGTCGACCTGGTTCACGACCCAGATGCGGGCGCCCGCAACGGCAATGAGGCCGAACACCACGATCGAGGTGCCGCCAAGGATCGGTTGCGGAATCGTCTGGATGACGGCGCCGAACTTGGGCGAGAAGCCGAGCACGATTGCGAACATGGCAGCGATCACAAAGAGGAGCGTGGAGTAAACGCGGTTTGCGGCCATGACGCCGATGTTCTCGCCGTACGTCGTGACGCCTGTGCCGCCCACGCAACCCGAGAGGATCGTCGCGACGCCGTCGCCGAGGAACGCCCGGCCCATGTAGGGATCAAGATTGCGGCCTGTCATCGCGGTCACGGCCTTCACGTGCCCGAGGTTCTCGGCAACGAGAATGATCACCACGGGGACGATGAGCAGGATCGCGTCCGTGCGGAATTCGGGGGAATGGAAGTGCGGCAGGCCGAACCACGCGGCGTTTCCGATCACGGAAAAGTCGATGGGCTTTGCAAGGCCCAGACCATTTGTGAGCACCGCATAGATGCAGTACGCGATCGAAAGACCGGCAAGGATGAGGAGCTTTTGCAGAAGGCCTCGGGTGTACACGGCGACACTTCCCACGCAAAGCACGGTGAGGAGCGCCATCCAGGCATCGAAGTTTGTCGTGCCGACGCTGCGCACTGCGGTGGGCGCAAGGTTAAGGCCGATCACGGCGACGACCGCGCCTGTCACGACGGGCGGCATCAGCCGCTCGATCCACTTGACGCCCGTGGACATGACGATGAGGCCCACGGCTGCATACACGATGCCGCAGGCGACGATGCCGCCCAGGGCCACGGAAATGTTGGGGTTGGCTCCCGATCCGGAGACATAGCCCGTCGCGGCGATCACAACGCCGATGAAGGCAAAGGATGAGCCGAGGTAGCTCGGCAC
>OMXR01000069.1 GCA_900315045.1 uncultured Sutterella sp.
CAGAAGCGCAAGAGCAACAAATTCCTCCAGAACGAGGCATTAGCGCTTTGATTTGTATACCTTATCCGCGGCCGCTTTCCGAACTTACATCAAGGATCTCTTTTCTGACACTGACGATCCCCGAGTCGTCCGACCACATCGCCAGCCAGCCGTCGATGAGCCTGGAGTCAGGCATCTCCGCCGTGATCCGCCACCTTCCCCCATCTATCTTCTCGATGGTCTGGGAGGCGTCAAACGGCGTTTCCTCAAGCGTTCTGACCGCCGCCGGCTCAGTCAGCTCGATCGTGAGCCGCACCCTCCTGACGGTCTTTCCGGTGTAATTGAAATGACGGCTCGAAAGGTACTGGTCCAATGAAAAGTCACGGGGCGGCGCAAAGGAGTTTTCTGAAACCTCCGCGCTCCTGATGCGGTGCAGCGCCAGGTGCCGCACGTCCTCTTGACCAGCATACCGGCAGACGAGATAGACGCGCACGTCCTGCTGGACGATGCCAAGCGGCTGGACGGTGTGCCGCCTTTCCTCGCCCTGATTCCCGAGCGAGCAGTAGACCACGACGAGCTCGCGGTTCAGATAGAGCGCCTCCGAAACGGCATTGAAAATTCTGGGCAGGATCTTCGGCGCAACGAAGGGCAGCTGGTTGGGAACGACCGCGACCTTGCTGCGCCAGGCCTGCGCCGGCGTCTTCGTCTTGCCGGCCGGCAGAACCACCCGGCTCTCGTCGAACATCGGAGCCAGGGACCGGGTGACGGCAGCGGGCAGCTGGTACTTCAGATACTGCTGCGCCATCCGGAGCAGCAGGCTCTCGGAGGGCGTCAGCTCTCCCTGGGCGAACGGAGAATCCTTCCGCAGCCGGTATCCGAACGGCTTGGAGCCGTCGTTGCATTCCAGGCAAAAGAGCGGATCCTCCCGCATCAGCTTGATCGCCCGCTGAACTGTCAGAAGGCGGACGGGAACCCCGTCATTTCTGAGGCTGTCGCAGATGTCCTGTGCCGTCCGCCACGTGTAGCGCGACAGCCTTCCCAGGATCTGAAAGTAAATCATGGCCTGGCTTTTCGCGTCAGGCTTGATCTTTTCGCTCATGTCCAAGTTCCTGATATCCGAAAGGAATGAGTCCGCTGCGAAATGAACCGACATCTCAAATCTTCCAGCAAACCCAAGGAGGCATTTTAGGCCTTCCTGGCAGGATGCTTCAGATTCCGAAGTCTCGTTCTCTATGCTGGACACCCGATACAGCATTGCGCATAATCCGCTAGTCTGATATCAGTCCTGCGTTTGACGGATGGCGCAGGCAATCCTCCTCCACAGGTCATGGTCATGAGCAAGATCGACATCAGAACAATCAGCATCACCGATCTGAACACGGACGCAATCGTCAACGCCGCCAACGAAATGCTCCTTGCGGGCGGCGGCGTCTGCGGCGCGATCTTCCGTGCGGCAGGCCGCAGCCAGTTGCAGGCAGCGTGCTCTGCGATCGGACACTGCGACACGGGCTCGGCCGTCATCACGCCGGGCTTCAGCCTCAAGGCAAGGCACGTCATCCATGCGGTGGGCCCCAGGTGGTCGGGCGGCAGCCGCGGCGAAGCAGAGCTGCTCGCCAGCGCCTACCGCCGCTCGCTCGAACTCGCGACGGAACACGGCTGCCGCTCCATCGGCTTTCCCCTCATCTCCGCCGGAATCTTCGGCTATCCCCTCGCGGATGCGTGGAAAGTGGCCCTCAAAACCTGCTGCGGCTACCTTGCCGAGGGTCATCAGATCGGGATCGTGTTCGCCGTTCTTGACGAGCGGAATGCGGAACTCGGACGGGAAATCCTTCGGTATGTCGCTCCTGCGGGACTGCAGCGGCCATGACAGACCGCATTCTCCTTGCGCATCTGCAGAAAGAGTCAGCCTCCCTTCCCCCCTCTATCACCGTCAGCGGTTCATCAGCTCGCTGTAGTTGCGCTCGGTGCAAAACTCAGCGGCATCCATGCTGGCCCGTAAAACCAGCATTTCCGTCGGCGTGAACTCGCCGGGACACCTCTGGCAGGGAGCCGAGGCATCAACCTCAGTCGCTTGATAACCGGACCAGGCAATGCCCTTGCCCCGGATCATTGAGCAGGTGTCTTCCTCGGAGAGAAATTGAGTCTTTGGCCAGGGAGGAAGATCCTGCCTCCTGCCTGAAGGCTTGTCACGCATTCCGCCATGCCCCGCACTTCCGCGCTCAAGTCGTATTTCCATGTTTTGCATGTTTCGGTTCCTGGTGGGTACTTTGCGGTTGCGCCCGGATTATGGCGCATTCTGCATCAGAAAATGAAGCACACTCATTCTGCATGATCCGAACGATCCATCAAAAATGCCACTAGAACAGGCTTCATGCTCATTTTTCATACTTCAATATCTGATGCATGACTTGTTAGGATTCCGTCAAAACACGGGGGAAGACAATCCCTCTGGCTCCCAAAACATGAACATGCAAACAATTCTTTTCGACGAGGAGAAAACTATGTCCTCATTTTCCAAAAATGCTCCCGCCGCGAAGCTGGAGCTCGATGCCGAACGGGGCGACCCGGAGGCGCAGCTCGAACTCGGGCTGATGTATCTGCATGGCCGGGGCGTGCGGGTGAACTACGCCATGGCGCGGGCGTGGCTTGAGAAGGCCGCTGAACAGGACGAACCGGACGCGCAGCACGAGCTTGGCCTCATGTACTACTACGGCAGAGGCGTTGCCGTGGACCGGGCCGAAGCCTACAAGTGGTTCAAGCTCGCCGCCGAACAGCCGGGTAACTACGCCGCGCAGATGTACCTCCAGAAACTCTCGAACTGAGTCATTTCCCAGCCGGCAACAACCAAACCAGGGATCATCATGAACAATTCTTCAAATACACCCAACCGCACCAGTGCGCCCGAGCCGATCAATCTGCAGGCGCTCCGGGATGTCTTTGAAACCAACCGCCGCGTTCTGGGCGACGCGCACCCAGAAACGATGGATGCTCTGGCGGAACTCGCCAGAGCCCTCGTTAGGAGCGGAAACGCCGAGCAGAAGGCCAGACTCAATGAGACTGTCCAGGACATGAGCCGCCGCCTGCTGGAGAGCGGACAGGCCAATGGGATCTGGATGGCGGACCTGATCGCCGACGTTCTGGCCGATCTCAACGACCGGGATGCTCAGATGCATCTGCTCAAGCAGATCCTTGAAACATGCCGCGGCACGTTCGGCGAGCGGCACCCGAAAACGCTCGATGCGCTGCACAACCTCGCCTTCGCCCTGTCCGGCAGCTCGGACGCAGAAGCAAAGTCCGCCCTGCGGGACCGCATCCTCGAGGACTGCCGCGCAATTCTGGAGCGAGGAGATCCGGGCGAGCTTGAGGCAGCCTCTGGTCTTGCCGAGGCCCTCGACCGTCTCGGGGAGGCTGAGGCCGAGATCGGACTGCGCCGGAGGATCCTCGATGCCTGCAGCAAGGCATTCGGAACCGGGCACGTCAAAACGCTCGACGCCTTGGATGACCTAAGCCTTGCCGTTTCACTCCACGGCGACGACAAGTCGCAGACCGAGGTGTTCGGTCAGGTTGTTGAGGCCCGCCGCCAGGCGTTCGGCCCGGCACACCCCAGGACGCTTGAGGCCATGGAAACCCTCGCCGACCACCTGTCCGCCGTCGATCTCTCCACGGAGCGCAAGCTGCGCGAGGAGATCCTTCAGGCACGCCGGCAGGCCCTGGGGGAAACGCATCCCGACACAATTGGCGCGATGACCAATCTTGCGCGGGTCCTCGGCAGATCGGGCGAACCGCAGGCCGCGCTCGACCTGCGCAAGCAGATTCTCCGGGCCGTGCGCCGCTTGAAGAGCGACACGCATCCGTGGGCGATCAGGGCGATGGAGGCGCTCGCAAAAGCCGCTGACGAGGCGGGCGACCATGAGACACTGAAAAACCTCTGCAGACAGGCGCTGGAAATCGGCCTGCGCAATCCGAAGGATTCCCAATGGCAACTGCCGGATCGGGCTGAGTTCCGGATCGGTTCGCGTGCCCGAGTGGTTTCGGACCTGTACGGCCGGAATATGGACAGGCTCTGCTCGATTCTGGACCGGGCCGGTGAGTTCGCCTCGGAAATGGTGCTTGAGCTGAAGATCCTGGATGACTGCAGACGAGTCTACGGCACGACGCATGAGAAGACTGTGGACGCCATGCTGCGTCTCGGCATGACTCTGGGGGAGATCGAGGACCCGGAGGCCCGCGCCGAGCTGCGTGACCAGATTCTCGAAGCAAGCCGCATGCTTTTACAAACCAAGGACACGAAACGGCTTGATTCCGTCGGCGACCTCGCCGATGCTCTCAACCACATGGGCGAGCATGCGGCGGAACGGAACCTGCGCGAGGAGATTCTGCGTGCCTGGCGCAGACAGTCCGGCGCTTCGACCCCCCAAACGCTCCAGTCGATGCTGGATCTCGGCCGCTGCCTGTGGGATCTCCAGGACTTCGAAGGAGCTAAGAAACTCCAGGCGAAGGTCTACAGGGAGAGGAAAATCACCTTGGGCGAGCTTGACAAGGATACGCTCTGCGCACTGGAGGACTTCGCCTACTCGGTCAGTCGGCTGTCGAACAAGTGGGCGACGAGCCGGGTGGTCAAGGACATCGTGCAGCTTGCCGAGCGCACTCTGCAGCACTATGACCCTGCCGAGTTCCGGGCTGTGCAGAAACTTGCCGGCACGCTCTCCACCCTGGACGCCCTTGGGGACGAGCGGGATCTGCGCGAAAAGATTTTCGAAGCGATGCGCATCACGCTGGGCGAGTCCGATCCGAACACGGCGAACGCTCTGGCCGACTACGCCCTCAGCCTGTGTCTGTTTGCGGATCAGGACGAGGATACCGATCTGCGTCAGCTCGGCCTGCACGGACACATTCGGAATGTCTGGAGCTTCCTGAAGCGCGGAGGCTCGGACGAGCTTGAGCTTGCGCGCACCCTGGCCGACGCCATGAAGTACAACAAGGACACGGGCGCTGACGAATGCGAGGTGCGAGAGAAGATCCTCGCGGGACTGACGCGAGAGCTCGGAGAAAACCATCCCGCCACCCGGCGAGCCCGGGAGGAGCTCGCCGACGCAGTGACGCGCAAGGAAGACCCCGAAGCGGCGCGCAAGATGCACGACAGCGTTCTGCAGGCCAGGAGCATCCTCAAGCAGCGCGGCCGGATTCCAAGCCGCAGGAATGTGCTGAGGATCGCGGGCATTCTGGGCAGGCAGGGCGGAAGGAAGGATGAATCCGAACTGACCGGGGCCGGGCTCGGTCCGAGGCGGTACTGATCACAATCATGCGCCCTCAGCGGAATTCATCTGGCGGGGACACCGTCACCATCGCGCCGGCCAGTCCGCGGCGCGATCTGTCTTCTCTAGCGCTTGCGGGCGGCTTTGCACCCGGCCTGCCGTCCGGGCATTCGACCAGCCGCCCTACTCCGTCCTGGCTTCCCGCACCCCGTACGCGACAAACTGGCGCTTGTCCTCGGAGAACACCAGCCCCATATGCATGAGCCTCGTCTCGGAGCTCTGAGCGCCGTACTGCCTGCTCTCGGCCTGACTGAGCGCCTCGGCTAGCAGCGCCTCGGGATCGTCACCCGGCCGGGCGAACTTGAACTCCAGCACCCAGCGGGTTGCCCCGAGAACCGTCTCGATGTCGCTGCGCCCGAGAGCATTGTGCGTCTGGGACAGGGCGGAAAGCCCAGCTCCGGCGAGGAACACCGCAGCCATGGCGCAGCACTTGTACTCGTCCTTGACCGGGTAGCTTGTGTAGTCAATCGCGAGGAACGCCTTGTTGAGCCGGCCCACAAAAGCGTCAACATCATTGTCGCGCAGACACCTGACAACACCTGCGGCGCCGATTTCCGCAAGCCCCTTTTCCCGCAGGAGAATGCTGGTGTAGAGCTTTGCCATCGACTGGGCGACCTCCCAGTTGGGATAGCCAAGGACAATGGCACCATCCTCGGCCGACTTGATGGTCAGGTATCCGGCCTGTGTCAATAGCACCACATCATCAATCGTCTTAACATCGGCCGACATGCTCAACCGTGTCTTCTCGATCACCTGAGGCCGTCCATACTGATCCGGATCCTTGAGTGAATGGCCCTTGATGAAATTCATCAGCAGTGAGGTCTGCCCGCCGCTTTCGATCCAGTAGTTCTCAAGACCGTTTCTTGGCTTGGTGAGAAACATCAGCGTTGACCAGGGGCTGTAGACATGCGAGAGCGCCTGCCCGTCAAAGCAGTAGCCGTCGTAGCGCTCTCGCATCCGGGCGAGGAGTTCCTCCAGAGGAAGTTCCAGAACCTCGGCCGCCCGAGCGATGTAGTTGCCGAAATATCTGCCGAGTTCCTCCGCGGTGTACCCAAGCAGAGTGCCGTACTCCACGTCCAAAGTGATGTCGTTGAGATTGTTCAGCTCCGAGAAGATACTCACCTTGCTGTACTTGGTGATGCCCGTAATAAAAAGAAACCTCAGAGCGCCATCATTTTTCTTGAGCCTGGAATAGAAGTCCGACAGACTGCTGCGAACCTGTTCGAACAGGTCGGGCTTGTCAAGACAGGCAGTGAGCGGAGCATCATATTCGTCAATCAGCAGAACCAGCGAGTTCTTCGGATATTTCGAGAGCCAATCCGACAGTTGGTCACAGACCGTATGCAACGGATCCGGAGCGTATGCAAAACCTACGTTCCCGAACGCCAGAGTCAGCACGCTGTCGATTCTCTTCTGAAATTCGGCTCCCGTCGTGAAGTTTTTCGTTTCAGAAAAATCCAGTCTCACAACGTTATACGTCGTATCCGTCCACTGCGATTCAATCGCCAGTCCCTGAAAATCCCTCAGTCCATACTTGAACAGCGATTCGAACGTCGAGACGAGAAGCGACTTGCCAAAGCGCCGGGGACGGGCAATGAAAACCTTGTTGCCCACCCCCTTCGCCAACTGGTGAACCATCGTCGTCTTGTCGACATAAATCTTGTTGTTCTGCCGCAAAAGAGCAAAGTCACTGTTGCCAAGCGGAAGGTCTTGTTCAGGCGTTGTACTGTTCATGAGAGCGCTCGTCCCGATAGTTCTTGTGCCGTTGAATTTTAGCGTCCCTCCCCAGGCACTGAGACAGGGCGCCGGCAAAGAATTCCCACCCGGATTTTTCTGGAAGTTCCCCTGGCAGGTCAAACGGAATCTCCGATCCTCTCCCTCTTGAGGTTTTCTATGCCGGAATCCTCGGACCACATGGCAATCCAGCCGTCGATCAGCCTGGAATCCGGCATCTCAGCCGTAATCCTCCACCGACCCGCTCCGATCACCTCGATCGTCTGCGATTCGTTGAACGGCGTCTCCGACAAATTCCGGACCGTCTTTTCCTTTGCCGTCTCAAACGACAGGCGCACCCACCCTCCCCGGGAATAGTTGAAGTGCCGGCTCCTGATGTAGTCGTCCAGAACAAACCCTTCGGGCGGCGTGAAGGAGCGCTCCGTCATCCTCGCCGTCTCAATCCGGTGCAGGGCAAGGTGCCGGAACTCGCCGCTGCCCGAGGAGCGATCGTAGAGACGTTCGGCTGTCGGGCGTTATTGTTGCTTCCGCTTTTGTTACAACCGTTTACTCAGCAAAGCCTATACTTGGGGGGCAAACAGATAAGCCGGGGAAAACAAGGAGCGTAGAACGAGCCGCCTTTCCTGGCGGCGAATCGGCCAGGTAACCGTCAACGCATTCCGACTTGCTTTGATGGATGCGGTCCCAAAGTACCGAAACGGCCTGGCGGAAGTGAGGGACGGTATTGCTTTGTGTGCCGGGACACGCATTGGCAGGGGCTTTGCCCCGGAAGCTCGCCCCTTTCTAGGCAATCACTTCCGCTTCCATCAATCCAACCCCGTTGCCACAAAGGTCAAGCGAACATTCTCCCGCATGGATTCATCACAGCAAAGGCCAAAAATCACATCCGCTTCGGGACTGACACAATCAGAGAGAGAGGCGATGACACGCCGCACCTCGGACGCATTCATGTCCTGAGGCGAAACGGCCAGATGAATCAGCAGACCGCTGGCCTTGGAAAGACTGGATCGCATTGCCAAAGGCCCGGAGATCGCCTCCTGTACCATTCGCTCCGTTCGATCCGGATCCCTGTCGCTTGTCGATGCCCAGCCCATTGCGGCGAGGCCCCGACGGCCCATCACGGCCTTGAGATCCTCCAGGTCGACGGTGCCTGTGCAGACCGACTCGGCAAGGACCTCAAAATCATTCCGGGCGACACTTGAAGATCCGGCGCCGGGAACAACGATCACGCAATCGGCACGGTCCTTGAGATTCTCAAAGCAGTCCCGTACCCGATACCCTGACTCATCGTCCGCTAACTCGTGGGGATGAGCAACGATGGCCACGGTGAGTATCCCCTGGCTGCGGGCGATGTCGGCAATCGCCACGGCATCATTCGCTTCCCTTTCCCCGTTCACATCCGCAATGACAAAGATGATCTTTGCATCCCGGATCGACTTGGCCTTCCTGGCAAGCAGAGGCTGATTGAGGGCAATGGCATTGTCGGCACGCGGGGCATCAAGAGGCCGGGAATCGGCCCCGGCTGCGATAAGCTCGTAGTCCTGGCTTCGCTTCTTTGCCATGGATTCGATAACAGCGCCGCCAGCCGCCCCAATGCCGATCACCTTGATGGGGGCCATGCACAGGGCGTTCGGCTCAGAGTCCGGAGCATCTTCCTTTCCCTCCACCCCGATACTGGATGTCTCCTCTTTGCGTGTGCCTGCTTGCCCGCCATTCTCGGAATCGAATTCCGGCACTGTCCAAGGACACCGCTTGCCCACAGCATCGGCGCAACTCACGATGCCGTCGGCCTGCATGCGCTCAAGTAGCCTGACCGCCTGAAGGTAGCCTATGCCCATCCGTCGCGCAAGAAAGCTGGACGATGCCAATCCAGATCCCAGGACAAGCCCGACGGCGACCAGATAAAACGAGTCTGCCGATCCTTTTGTGATTTTGGCAGACACAGCCCTGCCTTTTCTCCGCATGGCCAAAATCGACCTGATCGCATTGTCGATGTCCTGCAGGTTAGACCTTTCAAGCTCATCCCTGGCATCCGGAAATGTCATCTGGTTTGACCTCTTTGTTTGTTCCTGTCCCGACTGCCGGACGCAAATTCCATCATGCTATAGTGGCTATCGCAGAACCGGCCATCGTCCGGCTTTCATTTGCTTTTTTGGCTTGCGCAAAAGACAGTCTATGTTGACGACACATTACGCACGCCAGTATCAGTTCGTGATAAATGCCATGACCGCCCGCAGCAAGACAGCCGCCTCCTCGCTCGCCCTTCTCCACCTGGCAATCCTCAACCGACTCTCGCGCCACAGATCCGCGACCGTGAAGGACATCCATGAGAGCCTTGTGAACGATGGCTGGGATGTGCAGAACCTCACCGTGCGGCGTGCGCTCAACGCACTCAAGGACAATCCCGAATTT
>OMXR01000073.1 GCA_900315045.1 uncultured Sutterella sp.
TTAGACGGAATTGATAGTTCTTCCTTGCGGTTCCTATCCATTCTTTCTGTGCTAGTGCGAGCACGTGGTTTTGTTCGAGAAGTCTCAAACCGTTCCATCAGCACTCACACTTATCGGTTCGTTTCTAGTTTTTAAAGAGCTATTTGCTGCGCAACATTTCTTGCGACAGGGAGTGGAACTATACGCACGTTTTTTTCCTTTTGCAAGCCGGAGACTAAGGAATCTTCCTTACCATCTGTTTTTCAAGGAAACTTTTTTATTTCCTGCGCCTTGCGCAGCTCCTGCGGCGTGTTGAGGTTGTCAAAGGCGCTCAAATCCTCAAAGTCAACGAGCACCGCCCCATGCGCGGCAAGAAATTCTCCGAGCCTGCGGCCGCCCGAAGCAAGAAAGCGGCCGATTTCCCCGCAAAGCTCCGCGCGGTAAAGCGCAAACGCAGGCTGGCGCACGCCGCCCGCGCATGCCACGGCGCAGCTCGCGCCGGGATTGTCTTCAAGCGCCTGCCGCATTCCGTGCGCGTAACCGTCAGGGAAAAACGGAGAGTCGCAGGGCACGGTGAGCACGGCCGATGCCAGCTCTTCCGAGCTCAGCCGCAGCATTGCCGCATGCACTCCGGCAAGCGGTCCCGCGTACCCCCCAATCTCATCCTCGACAACGGGAAAGCCAAGCGCTGCATATTCGGAAAGATTCCTGTTGGCGCTCACCACCACACTGTCGACCTGCCCCGAAATGCGCCTGGCCGCCCGCGCTGCCAGGCTCTCTCCGGCAAACTCAAGGAGCCCCTTGTCGGCGCCTCCCATGCGGCTTGCCCGCCCGCCGCAAAGAATCACGGCAGTGATGCGCAATGCTTGAGAACTAGTTCGGCTCATTTAACAGTTCGCTCAGAAAAAAACATCTGTGAACCATATCACGACCGCACCTTGTCATCGCCGGAGGCAAAGCTGAAATTGCTAAGATTGCCGCGGTCAAATTCCGCGGAGCGTTAACAGATGCCGTCCCTGACAGTTCAGCAGGCAAGAGCCTTCATCCTTTCCCGCATCAAGGCGCTGCCGCAGGAGAGCGTGCCCGTGCAGCATGCCGCCCGCCGCGTGCTTGCCCAGGACATTGCGAGCCCCGCAGACATCCCCGCCTACACCAATTCGGCCATGGACGGTTTTGCGCTGAGGTGCAGCGCTCTGGCTGCCGACGCGCCTGCCGTTCTGCGCATCGCGGGCGAAGCGCTTGCGGGGCACCCGTTCACGGGGTCGGTCAAGGCGCATGAAACCATCCGTATCACCACGGGGGCCGCCGTTCCCGCCTGGGCTGATGCGGTCATCCCGTTTGAGAAGGTTGTGGAAGAAAACGGCGCCATCACCCTTCAGCCCGGATCTGTGAGGCCGGGCGCGAACATCCGGCGCCAGGGCGAACTGCTCAGGGCGGGTGATGCTGCGCTCAGTCGCGGCCGGCGCCTCTCCCGCGCAGACGCGGCGTTTCTTGCGTCCCTTGGCATCGCAAGCGTTCCGGTCGCGCGCTCTCCCATCGTGAGCCTGCTCATCACGGGCGACGAGCTCGTCGCACCGGGCGAGCCCTGCCCGAGCGGCAAGATCTACGATGCGAATTCGCTTGCCGTGCAATCGCTCATCGAATCCGCGGGCGGCATCTGCCAGAACTTCGGCATTCTCGCCGACGATCCGCAGGTGCTGCGCGAAACGCTCGAAGCGGCGCTTGCCGTGAGCGACATGATCATTCTCTCGGGAGGCGCCGCCGACTCCAAGGCGGACTTCTCGCACCGGATTCTCTCCGAGATCGGCTCGATCGAGCCCTGGACGGTGAACATGCGCCCCGGCAGGCCCATGCGCTTTGCCCGCATCAAGGACACGCCCGCCTTCATCCTGCCCGGCAACCCGGTTGCGGCTTTTGTCACGTTTCTGGAATTCGTGCGCGGAGCGCTGCTTGCCATGCAGGGAGCCGAGCGCATCTGGCCGGAGCAGATCCAGGCCTTTGCCGAATGCGACATCAGAACCAAGCCCGGCCGCGCCGAGTTTGTCCGCGGCTTTGCGCACACGGAGGGCGGCAGGGTGCTCGTCCGGCCGGTCGCGAGCCAGTCCTCGGCATCCCTGTCCACGCTCACGGACTGCAACGCACTCATTGCCGTCGATCACGACGAAACCGTGCAGGCGGGCGCTCTTGTCAGCGTGCAGCTTCTGGACCGGCTGATCGGCTGACCGGAATTGCGGAAAAGCCGCCCTGCCGGACGGCCTTCCTCACGCTACTTCCTGTCCTTGGACCTGCGGGGCTGCCGCGCTCGTCCGTCCTTTCTGGACTCGTCGCGGCGGCGATCCCGGAACGGCCCCTTTTCGCCGCGCCTCACGGGATGCGAGGAGAAAATGTCTACGACCGGCATTCTGTCGATCGTGTCGAAAACCTCGGGGGAGGGCTCCATCCCTGCCTGCTGCATCACAAGCAGATCGCGCGGGTCGATCTGGGCCTCGACAATCACGTTGCCCTCGATGTCGACCACCCCGCGGAATCCCACCGCACGGACCCTGAGCCCCTTGTAGGACGCGAACGTCACATCCTCATGCTGATGTCCGTGGAAGATCCGCTTGGCCTTCATCGCCCGGGCAAGCCGGTCGATCGCCTCAAACCCCTTCTTGTGGCAGCCGGCGGCCTCGTGCGTGACAAGGATATCGGCCCGCTGGCGCATCAGCGCCTGATACACGCTGGGGAAAATGCTTGAGCGGTGACGGCGCGGCAGTCCGCCGCGCCACGTATTCACGCGGCTTGCGTTCTGCAGGAATTCGGCCGGCGACTGGTAGTTGACCGGACCGTCCGGCATCCAGATCTGGCCGCGGAACACCCCGCCCAGGCCCGCAATGCTGACCCCTGCGATATTGACCACGCGCCCGTTCAGGTTGTGCGCGGCAATCGGCCCCTTCCAGAGCCTGTCATAGATCTCTTCGGTGTCCGTGTCATGGTTGCCGGGGATCCACCAGACCTGCGTGACGGCAAGAGCGGGCCCGAGCACCTCCTCGATCGGCGCCGCGGGCTGCAGATCGCCCAGAATCACGACAGCATCGGGCTTGAACTGGGTGGCAGCCCAGTTGATCTGATCGAACTGACCATGCGGATCTCCGCAAAAGAATATCTTCGGCAAACGCTTCTCCGCGGGTTTCGTTCCTGCGGGCTGCTGCTGATGGCGGTAGCGGCGTTTGCGCGAAGAGTAACCGTTTGGCTGTGCCATTTGGCTGCTCCTTGATGCGCCGCCCTCAGCGGCCGGGGTTGTCGGTGAGATATTGCGACAGAGCTCCCTGAAGCGTCTGCTGCACGTATCGCCTGAGGCTCTCGGGGGCAAGCACCTTCGCATGCTCGCCAAGCCGCAGGATCTGTCCGGAGAGTTCCTTTTCGCTCGCGTACGGCACCTCGAGCACAAGGGAATCATCGTCGGAAACCTCCATCTTCTGATCCTTGTGCCAGACCTCGTCCTTGACGTACACCCCCATCTCAGAATCCACCGCGATGCGGGCGATCTGCAGGCGTCCGCCCGAGAACAGTCCGTACGAGCGGTCGAGCTCCTGCTCGAGCTGGCGCAGAGCCACGGGCTTGCTGGCCTTGGTCAGAAGCACCGCGTTTCGCACGCAGGCAAGACTGAACGTCTTGAGTGTGTCGGTCTCGTGGCACCAGGCATCCAGATACCAGCGGTTCCGGTAGCAGACCAGCCTGAGCGGGCTCACCTCGCGTTCCTTCTGGGTCTTCTTCGAGCGCGTGTAATACAGGATGGACAGGCGCTTCTTGTCGGCAATCGCGTTGCCGATCACCTCAAAGAAGGTGTTCTTGTAGATGCGCACAGGCTCCTGAAACACCCGCACTCGGCGCTGCAGCTCGCGCATGGGAATCTTTGCGTTCTCGAGCAAAGCCAGAACACGCGCCTTCAAGGCCTGCATGTCGTTGAAAAGCAATCCGTCACGCGCCTGCTCGATCGTTCCGAACATCTGCAGTGCGCTCATGATGACGTACATTTCCGTGGGCGAGAACCAGGTTGCCGGCAGCACGACGGGCTGCCCCGCCCCGTCCGAGCCGCTGCTCGAAGGAGCGTACTCGTACCCATTGTTCCGGGCCGAGTAGACAATCGGTGCCTTGAGCACTTCACGCATGTACTTCAGATCGCGCTTGACGGTTGGCGTCGAGCACTTGAGTTCTGCAAGAAGCTGCTCAAAACTGATGGGACCGCGCTCACGGATCAGCTGGTCGATGCGGAAAAGCCGCATCTTAAAATCCAAGTTGGTCCGCATTTGAATATCCAATAGCAATAGTGCCCCGATTATAGTTGAGGCTCGTGCCGTGATTGGCCGCAATTGATTGACCCCGCGCGATCCTGGTCGGCGTTTCCCTTTCCGCCTGTCCTAAAAAGTCTGCCGATAGACAACCGACATCCCCTTGGCGGTCTCCTTTTCCGATCCCCGCTCATAGGTGAGCTCGAGGTCGAGCGTCCATGCGCGCGGCTCGGTCTTGTCCCCGTCAGGCTTTGCGCCAAACCCGAGGAAGCCCCCCGTCATGACCGGAACGCGATCCCTCTTGCCAAGGCGCAGCCCCAGCGCGCCGCGCGCCGAAAACGCCGACACGCTCGTAAACGATGCGCTGTCGCAGGCCGATCCGGACTGCAGGCACCCTCTTATCTTCCACGCCCTGTCTCCCGCGGCGCCCCGCACCCCGAGAAGAGCCCTCGGAATGATGTCGACCCCCATCAGGGAGAACTGCGCAGAGACCCCGGCGCCCGCTTCGGCCTCGCCCCAAACGCGCTTTGCCGCCGTGTTGACAAAACCCGTGCCGCTCACGCCGGTATCCACCCGGTTGTCGCTGATCTCTCCCTTTTTGAGCTTGGCCGTGTGCGCGCTCAGCATCGCGTAGGGCTCAATATGGAACCCCGCCACATCGTATCCGCCCTGCCAGAGCAAGGCGGCAGAGCCGGACTGAACCTCGGGCTCCGTGCGCAGAATGTGCTTGTTGGCCGTCTGCTTCGCCTCGAGCTGGCTCTGGGCGGCGCCAAGCGCAAAGGTGAGCTCGGAGTGCTCGAACGAGCGGCTTGCCATCAGCGTCACGGCAGCGCTTGTCGAACTGCCCTTGATGCGCGGCACGGCGCCCGTCGTCTTGGTGTCGGTCGTGGCTCCCGAGACCGCGAGCGAAGCGCTCCAGTCGGAATTGATCGACACGTCGGCTCCGAGAGACACGCCGCTCGCTTCGATCTTTGCGCCCCACCTGCCGCTGCCGCCGTCAAACACTTTCGGAGCCTTGCCCTGGCTCGTCCAAGCAGCCGCATACCAGTGCTTTTCCCCTTCGGGCACCGTGTGCCTGCGCAGCAGAACGCTGCGCTCGCTTTCCCGAAGCGCTCTGTCAAGCGCCGCCGTGACGCCGCCCGCGGCAGTCAGGAACACCGCCGAGTCAATCACATTGGCCAGCGCCTTGATGCCTACGTGATCTCCCGAATCAATCGCATCGGCAATGAAGGACCAGCCCGGGTCCGTGCTCGCGGCGATGGTGCGGCGCTCAACCTCCCGCAAGGCATTTTTTGCGTGAAGCCCGGGAACTTCGCTCCAGCTCTTCGCTTCGATCACGAGTCCCAGAGCGCCGAGCGTGGCGGTCCCGTAGTAGTTGGAGTTGACGATCGTCACCGAAGCCCCTTCTTCGCCCTGCAGCCAGGAGAGCGTCTGGGAGCTGCCGTCCCAGCCAGACAGGATGATTTCGGCCTCGGAAAGCGCGTGAACCGTGTCGCTTGCCTCTCCCTGACTGAGGGCGCTCTGCAGCGTCCAGTCCACGATCACGCGGGCGTTCCTGCCGAGGGTGACGGAGCCGGCCGAGCCGGCAGTCTCGCCAAGCGTCACCGTCACGCCACCGGTGCTGCCGATTCCCGCGGGGGTCGTGATGAGCGTCGCCTTGCGCATGCTGCCGCCGTCGGCATAGGTTGCCGCATCTCCGATCGCCTTGACGATTCGGGAAGCCGTAAGCATCGCCGGATCCGCACCCAGGCTCAGAACCGAGTTGCCCAAAGCCGTAATGGTGCCGTTCGGCGTACCCGAGAGCTTTTTCACAAGAAGCCACGAGCCGTACTGAAGGGGAGAAGCTGCCGAGGCAGACCTGAGCAGACCGCCCGGCGTGCCTTGAGCCGAAAGCCGGATGGTTCCGCTTTCAAGCTTGAGCTCGTCTACCTTCACCTGCGCCCAGGCCGTATTGAACGCATTGCTCAGAATCAGCTCCGGCGTCTGCCCCGAAGACTTGAGCAGCCTGAGGGACTTGATGCGGCCAATCTCCTGCTGGGCATTGCTGAGCCGCACCCGGGAGGAATCCACGACCATCTCTTCGATGGTTCCGAGGGACAGGTCCGAGGCAATCGACACTTCCGATCCGTTTTTTGCCCACACGTCTCCGATTGAGGCGATGCCGTCCCAGGCGTAGACCGAAATGCCCGAGGCGTCCGCTCGGAGCGCCTGAATGCTGCCCAGTGCGCCCGAGCTGCTTGCGATCTGCACGTCGGAGTTCTCCCTTGCCGTCACGATGCCGATGGAATTGATGCCGCCAGGACCTTCGGCCACAAAACTCGACCTCTCAAGCGTCGCGTCTCCGATCGCATTGATGAGACCGCCGCCTGTCAGCGAGACCGAGGAGTCGTGCGCGTCGATGCCCGCAACGCCCTCGAGCCTGCCTGCAGCCTGCGCCGTCAGCATTGAACCGTTCGCCCGAACCGCGCCGATCAGCCCCAGCGCGCCCGATGAAGACGCAAAGGAAGCCGTCGCTCCGCCGCCGAGCGTCACCGCGCCGAACGCATCAATCCCCTGTTTGCCGCTCAGGCTGAGGCTGCCTCCCGTGAGCGAGACATCCCCGGTCTGGTTGATCTTTCCGGATGCCGACACGGCAATGACCGAAGCGTTTGAAGTCATGGCGCCGACGCTACCGATCGAGCCGGCGGCAGCCACGGTGAGCGTGGAGGCCTGCACGTCAATCGCGCCGAGCGCGCCAATCGATCCTGCGCTGCTCTGAATGTCAGCCGAAGCCCCGTTCTTCAGGGTCATGGCGCCCAGCGTCGTCACGCCTGCCTTGGCTGAGAGCGTGAGAATCGAGCCGTCGGCGGTCACCTTGCCCATGCTCCCGAGCGCGCCGGCGGAAACGGAAAAGCCGGCCTGGGAGCCGGAAGCGAGGTTTACTTTTCCGATCGTTCCGATTCCCGAGGAGGCCTCAACCGTCAGGTTCGAGCCGGTCAGATCAATGTCCCCAAAACCGGTCACTGCCGTGGCTGCCGTGCGACCTCACCCTGCGCGGAAGTCACGGAAAGATCCGCTCCGGCCGAAAGAGTGACGGCCCCGAGCGAGCCCACGTTCCCGGCGGCAGTGATACTCATCTCCGAATCGTCCGCCGTCACCGAAGCGACCCCGGCAAGGCTCCCTTGAACGAGAGAAATATTCAGCGCCGCCTGATCGAGCGTGATCGAGCCGATTGCTCCGATGTCCCCTTCGGCATAAATGCTCGAAGCCTGCGAGACTGGTCTGGTAATCGTCACATTGCCGATGGAAGCAATCCCGCCCTCGGAATTCATGACAAGCGACGAGCCGGTCAGTTCGTAGGAACCCGTGTCGCCAAGTCCGGATGTACCGGCCGCAAGCGAAATGCCCGAGCCCTCCGTCGCCTTCATCAGTCCGTTTTTAAAGGCCATGCTGCCCTGGGTGGAGAACTGCGCCGCACCGGTGAGTTTAATCACCGCCGCCCCGAGCCCGCTCTCCGACGCCCGGATCGCCTCATCGGCCTTCACCGTGAGGATGGTGTGCGCAAGCGCAAAGTCGTATTCCGTGCTGCCGAATGCCGGCTGAACGGCGTCGTGGTCAATGAAAAGCCCCGTCTTGTCCGAGAGCGCGGACAGATCGATCGTGAGGCTGTGGTAGAGGAAGAGCGGATAGTCATTGCCTCGGTCATCAATGAATTTGAGTTCCATAGGCTGAACATCAGAGCCTCTTTGCCCAATGATGCTGACCGCCCGCGATCCGCTCCATGAGGAATCCGGCAATATTGTCATATCCGTGGCCCCGACATTGTTATCCCAAGCTGCGCTATCAAGATCAGCTTCACGGTAAGTAGGCACTACATCACTGAGCAACACATCAACCGGCTCAAAGGAGTCGTAAGGCTCGGAAAGGACAGGATCGGCCGCAAGGAAGCGCGCTGCACCGGACGCGGCCGCGCGGACGCAAAAAGGAATACTGCATGGACTTTCGCTTGAAAACAGCTTCGGCCTGCGCACAGGCCGATGGTTACATCAGGCGCAAAAGTCTATTGGGGGGTGTCTTTTCGCCCCATCCCGAAAATCTCTACCCCCGTGACACAGACGAGATGCGAAAACCGGACGATGACTGTCAAAAATGAGAGTCGGGAGCCAAAACGGGAACGCGCAGCGTCTCTTTTCTGCTAATTCCCGGGTGCACGTGCCCCGGATCGCCCGTTCCGGCGCATCCCCTCGCTTGATGGCCCGCGCTTCGCTCGCAAACCGCTCGCCCACGTCTTCTGCCGCCTGAGCGCTCTCGCGCACATGGGCCATCAGCATCTCAAGCTGCTCGGCCGCCATTTTGTTTTCGGCCGCCGTGGACTGGCTCTTGGCGGCAAGACGGCTTGCTGCGGGACGGCGCACGATGTCGCGGCTGCCGCATTGCGGACACTCGAGCAGCCCGCG
>OMXR01000091.1 GCA_900315045.1 uncultured Sutterella sp.
CCAGCTCCTGCAGGCGGCGCTCAAAGTCGCTCATACTGCCGCCGTAAATGCCACCGTCATCAGCCAGATCGACCCACCACCAGGCATAAGCCAGATCCGCGTCCTCAATATCCGCAATCGGGCAATAGAGCTGGGCACCGTAAACATTATCGGGGACAGCGCTGCTGTAGCTGCCGTCCGCATTCTTCGTCACACCCAGGGCACCGGCCTCATAGAGATATTCGTAATACGCCGGCATGTTGCCGGCGGCACCCAGAATGGAGCTCAGCTGTCCGCCGCCGTTCCGCTAGCTGGCGGCACGATGCTCGCCGGCGTGGGCTACATGGACGGCAAGATGGCAAAAAGCGAGGAGTGGTGGTTCTCAAAGAACGACGTGACCCGCATCCGCGCCACGGTCGGCTACGCCTACCCGCTCAGCAAGCGCACCCAGGTCTATGCGGCTGCCAGCTATGGCAAGGAAGATTGTGAGTGGGGATTCACGGACGAACCGGACAACTACAAGGATAAGGCCAATTACGCCACCGCCTTCATCGGCCTGCGCCACACCTTCTGATCCTGTGCCCGCGGCTCAGCCGCGCCAGGATGAAGTCTGATCCCAAGTCCCTCCGGAAGCGTCTTTCGGGGGGATCTTGTTTTTGGGCGCATCTGCTGCGGGAAAATCCTGCATGACACGGTCGAAAACGACCAGCGGGCAGAAAGCCCGCCGCCCGAGAGCTTTCTCTTTGCGTCCTACCTGCCGAAATGCATTTCGTGCCACACGACTTCATCGGTTGGCATCGTCCTGCCGCCCGTCCTGAAGAACGCGTGGAACACCCGCTTCACGACTTCAAGATCGAGCACCATGTCGCCGTCCGGATCCGGATCGTTCTTCTGGACTGCATAGCAGTGCCTGTACTTTCCATCGCTTCCCGTGATCCGCCACTCGAGGCGCCACGCCGGCACGCCGTCGCACATCTGAAAGGCGGTCTGCACATACGTGCCTTCTTCGCCAAGTTCGACAACGCAGTACTTGTCCACTTCCCCGATTTCGTCCCGTCCGCGGCATTCATCCAATGCCTCGTCGACTTCCTCCGGCGTGCAGCCGACAATGTTCTCGTAATAGCCTGAAGTGGTGAGGCGATACGGGTGCGATTCGATCGAAGAGAGGAAGGCCTGAAGCTCCCCCTGCTCCTCATCTCCCGGCCTCAAGGACGCTCTCGCCTTGATTCCTCTTGCGGAAGCGTTTCTGCGGGGGTTGCTCTTCTTGACCGCGGATTTTTTCTTTGCGTTCGGCATGCGTGTTTCTCCTTGTCATTCGGCTGATGCAGCCGCTCGGTTGTGACTCCATCCAGATCTCTCCGGATGACTTCAGGATAGCAGTTGACGCATCAGAAGATGATGCATAAAACCTGTCTCGGAGGGTCGTGGTCACGCGTCAAAAAACGCTTTGGTTTCAGACGGTTGCCGTGCGCTTGCAGGGCACTTTCCGAGAGGCGCTCCAGGGTCAGTTTTCATTGCGTTCGGAAGACAAAAGAAAGGACCGGAGCACTGAGGTCAAAATGCCAGTAGCTCCGGTCCCTGAGAACCACTCAAGCGGCTGCCTGCGATCAGTCGCTCTCCCGCGCAGCGCTGCGCCTCACGAAGAAGAACAGTCCCCAGGAAAGCAGCGTGCAGACGAGCATGATGATGCCAAGGCCCGAGGCGAAATCGGCCCAGGGCATCGTGCCCAGCATCATGCCGAGACTGCCAAAGAGCGTATGCACGAAGTTGATGACGGACGAAGCCGTGCCGGCGTTTTCGCGGACCCTGTTCAGAAGCATCTCCATGCTGAGCGGCCGCAGCGCGGACGTCACCACCGTGAACGGCATGAACGAAAGGAGAAAGAAAAGTGCCGACTGCGTGCCGGCGGTGAGCACGAGCACCGCGCTCAGCAGCCCCACCGCAAGGCCCCCGGCCACGATGCCCATGTCGGGCATGCGGCCCTTGAGTCTCAGGTAGAGGGCGGGCCCGGCGACCGACATGAACGCATTGCAGGCAAAGAAGTAGCTGTACTGCTGCGCGGAGAGGGCGAACTTCTCGATGTACACGAAGGAGGACACGCTCAGGTACGCCATGAAGCCCGCGGTGAGAAGCGAAAACATCAGGAGCGCCTGCATGAAGCGCCATTGCCTGAACACGCCCCCGAGGAGCAGCCAGGAGGCTGCCACCCTGCCCTGAAAGCGTCTTGCGGCGGGCAGCGTCTCGGTGAGCAGCAGCGCCACCGAAAGGTTCACTGTACCCAGCGCGGCAAGCAGGAAAAACGAGCAAGAGAAACACAAGTAAGAGAACACGAGATGAAATCTTTAATATATGCAATAGAGCGCCTGGGTGATCGCCAGGATCCGGCTCATCATCCTGCCCGAGAAGCTGTCCTTGATGAGCGCCGTCGCCGTCGTGATCACGGCCCCCGCCCCCACCGCCTGCAGGAACCGTCCGGCAAGCAGCATGTAGATGCTCGTTGAGAGCGCGCACACGAGCGAGGCCGCCGTAAAGAGCGTTGCCCCCGCGATGAGGATCGGCCGCCTGCCGTACTTGTCGCTGAGCGGCCCGAAGAGCACGAGGCTCACGGCAAAGACGAAGAAAAAGACCGTGAGCGTGAGGCCGACGAGCGCCTGGCTTGCCCCGAAATAGGCGCCCATTGAGGGCATTGCCGGCAGATAGAGGTCCGTCGAGAGCGGAATGAACATGTTCATGAACGTGATGAACGCAATCATCGCAGGCGTCGACAGATGCTTTTGCTGGACCATGAATGACTCCGATAGCCTGGCTGCCGTGCCAGGGAAAAACCATTTTCCTGACGGAAATTGAAAATTATCCCCCAGCCGCGGGCGCTCTGGCAAAGGACGCTTCAGCTCCCGCCCCTTGCATCGCCTTTCCACCCGAATCCTGGACGGAGCTCCGGAAAATCAGAAAACGGTATCTTGTTTCAATCCTGTTTATTCACGGAGAAATCTCGGTTTTCTTGACAAAACTCAGGCAAAAACCGCATGGATATCAGCTGGTTTTCGAGGTTGATGGTATCGTGCTCCGATGTCATGCAAAATCACTTGAACTGCAAGAAGAGTCTCCCGTCATGAGCATCGATGTCAACTATGGCCACATTGCCGATGTCAGCATCAAGAGCTTTGCCGACCTGTCCTCGCCCTCTGTTGCCCAGAAGGCGACGATCCAGGTGAACAAGAACACCTTCTCCGTGTCCATCCGGGAAGACGGCAGGGTTGATGTCTCGTTCAAGGGATTCAAGTTCATGTATCTCTTCCGCGGCTATACCAAGACCCGCCTTCGCAATCAGATCGAGGCCCAGATCAATGACTGGAGAACCGCGATTGCAAAGCCCAGCAGGCAGTCACGGACAAGATCGGCGCCAATACCGAGAAGGCGTTCAGCGAGACGTTCTGCTACAACCTGGACGGCCAGGTGGATGCCAACAGGGCCGAAGTTGCCGTGTACGGGTTTTCCGACGTTCGCAGGCTGAATGCCCCGTCGGCCGAACGGCACAACATCCAGTACTCGATGATTGACAACTACAACCGCGACATCGGCATCAGACCGCAGGCGGTGACGGCGGACAATCTCCAGCAGCACCTGAGCAATATCAGCAACGGCACCTGCCAGATCTCCAACAACCTCAGGGGGCTCAGCAGGAACAAGGCCGAGCAATGGATGAACTTTCTCGCCCGCCCTGAGAACCTTGCCAGGATCGACATCTTCTCGCGGCTCAAGACCTACGTCAGAATCGGCAACGAGCAGAAGCCCGAGGACAAGCTGCTCACCGGCTGGAAGGGCGTGTTCGCGAACAAGGGCCGGGATAATGGACTCAAGGAATTCGTGCGCAAGATCATTCCGGGCGACATGCGGCAGTTCTCCTACACCAAGACGTCCGACATGACCTATGTGCAGGAACCCTACACCGACAAGCACATCGAGGTGATTGCCCGCACGCTCAAGATCCTCGTCGAGAAGTGCCCCGACAACGTGAACCGCGAGAACGTGCGCAAGGCCGTGCTGGGAGCCGCCCGAGCCTGCGGAGTTCATCTCACGGAAGGCAAGCTGGGAGGCTTCATCGACCTGCTCGACGGCGTTGTCGCATGCGCGTTCTTCCGCCAGACAAGCAAGATGGGGCTTGAGTTTTTCAAGGAGAACAGGACTCCGGTCATGTTCTACTGGACAAACCATCAGGGACAAACGATCAGCGAGAACAACCGGACGCTCTCGAGCAAGTGGTGGAAGAATCCGGCCAATTCCGTCTCGGACCACTACGGCGCCTCAATCACGTATTCGGAAATGCGCCACGTGGAGAAGATGCTCGAAAAGCAGAAGTCCGGCCAGACGCAGAATTCGATCTTTGGCGACGTGGACCCGCTGCTGCTCATGAAGATCAAGGGAATCGACGTCTGAGTTCCTTTACCGAAATTCCGTCTCCCGGGCAGGCCCCCGCCGGACCATCTCGCCTCTCAGGCCGATGCGGGAGCCCGCCCGCGGAAGCGGCTCAGGCTCAGGCGTTTCCGCCCTGCTCCGATTCAATCGGCTCGGCAAGCGTGTAGCCGTTCAGCTGCATCACGATCTTCACTTCGTCTCCGATCCTGAGATCCTCTGGCACCAGGGCATCCGGCAGATACACGGGCATCGTCTCCGCCTTCATCTCGAAGAATGGCATCACGTCGAGCTCGGAGTAGGCAACGCCCGCAATTTCGGCAACGCGCCGGCGGATGCCGAGCACGGGCGAAACGATCGTGTGCAGCGCCTGCTCCATCTTGCTGCCCCCGAGGCGCCGGATTTCGCCGCGCGTGGTGAGGTTGATGTCCCTGAGCGTGCCCTCGGGCAGCCGCTCAAGCTCCCTGCCGATCCCGTAGATCGTGAATTCCCGCTCGTCCCCCAGGTTGTAGTACGTGGCGTAGAGCGGCCAGAGCGCATCGAAGATGCTGAGCAGAACGCTCTCGCCGGTGGATGGAATCACGTACGAGGCCAGGAGCACGACGGAGACGGCGTCCGTTGAGGCGATGCCGCTCATCAGCCGCACCGGCACGCGCACGCCCCGCTCGAAGAACGGATACGCTTCGCGCATCAGCCAGCCCTCTTCGGTGGGCAGGTATGCCATGAGCAGCCTCCCCCCGAGGCCTTCTTCGGAGCTGCCCTGCACTTCGGTGAGGCGCAGCGCCGTGTCCGTGATGCCGGCCTTCTCGCACATGCTCTCGAACGCCGGCGCCTCGCCCTGCGAGACGAACTCGAACTGGCGCATGATCCGTTCGGTCATCTGGCCCGCATACTCCGGGTCAAGCGCGGCGTACAGATCCGAGTGCATCTCCCGCACGGCCTCGTCCACGTGCAGCGTCCTGTACAGGCTGCAGACGAGATCGGGCTTTTCAACTCCGATCGCCCGCCAGGGGTCGAATGCGTCAAGCGCACGGCGCTTTGCGGGCGTCTTCGCGCCGAGCTCAAGGCGGATGCTCTCGCCGATCCGCATGATCGTTTTGTCGCCCAGCCGCTTTTCGACGGATTTCAACAGACCGTACGCGGTGCGCAGGTCGTCGTCGCCCTTGGCGTAGGCCGCGTACCAGAGTCCGGTGAGCAGGATCGAGCCGTAGTTGCCCTCCGCGATCCCCGCCTTGCATTCGGCAAGCACCTCGTCGGGCTCGAGCGTGAAGAGCTTTTCGCCCAGCCGCTGGAACGCGCGCGGGGCAAAGGACGTCATCCTGTCGCCCTTGTCCGAGATGAACGAGAGGATCCGGGCGGCCCGCTCCTCGCTCTTTTCGGCGCCGATTCCGAGCGCGTAGCGCTTGGCAAGCTCCAGGCCCAGCTTCCACAGGCCCGCGTTCACGGCGTGCAGCATGACGTTGGTGAACAGCAGTTCGACCAGGGTGTGATCCGGATCGCGGAACTTCAGAAAAACCATTTCCGTGAGGGCGTCGACCTGGTAGCACCCCAGGTTTTCCCGCTTCATGGGCACGGCGGCGCGCAGCGCGCTCTGAATGTCAAAGCCGAACAGCCGGCTCATGGCATCGCTGTCCGTGAGGAACTCGGCGAACGCCTCGCTGCGAGTGCCGCTCATCATGTGCGCGGCAAGCTGCGCGGTCCGGAAGAATGTCTCGTCGGAGCGCTGATGCTTTGCCGTGGCAAGAAGCCCGCAGATCGAGGCATACTGTCCGAGCGGACGGCTTCCCGCACGCATGGCAAGGTCGATGAGGCTCTGGTAGTCCTCGAAGAACCCGCTCTCCAGGAACACGTCCTGGCACATCAGCAGATATCGTGCGCTCAAGGGGTTCACGCCGAACTTTTTGATCAGCCTGCGCAGCCGCACCGGCGCCATGGCAAGAAGATCCTTGCGCGAGGGTTCGGCTTTGAGCTCCCGCTTTTTCTCAAGGCTCGTGAAGTTGCCCGCAAGGAAGAACCCGGTGAGTTCAACGAAGTCGCCCCGGGCGGCTCCAGAGCCCTCAAAGACGGCCTTTGCGAGCACTGCGTCGATTTTTCGCCCCTCCTCGGGCGCAAGGCTCACTTCGAGCCGCACAAGCTCCATGCCGGCGAGCGTCTCCTCGCGCTCCACGCTGAGGATCTCCCCGCGCATCCGGACGCGCGGCCGGACGGGACTGTAGTCGCTCTCTTCTTCAAGCCAGCAGGAGCGCTCGGCGCTTTTTACCGCGCCGCTTGCCCAGAAGGCGAGGTCCGCCTCATAAAGACGATTCGTCTTCAGCCTGTCGGCCTGCATCGGCCAGGTCGTCGCAATCGCGGGGATGGGGCCGGCCTCAAGGTCCGGCGCGATGATCGAAAGCGTTGCAAAGGCGAGGTTCTCCGAGACGTCCGCCCCGGTGATGCGCACGGCGGTCTTCCTTGCGCACTGCACCGCGGGCAGCGCCGCGAGATCCGTGCACTCGCCCTCAAGCGGATCGATCGCGGCGACGGCAAGGAGCTGCGCCGCGGGGGCCTTGCCGGGCGGCGTCAGGCACTGCAGGGAGAACTGCGCAAAGGGACGGATGGAGAGCGAGGAAAGCGGATTGGCCGGGCCCGTCTCGGGCGAAAGGTGCACGGGATAGGCGGGCGACCAGTCCTCCATGAGCAGCTGCAGGGGCTCGTTCGGAAACATGTATCCGCCCGTTGCCAGCTCCAGAGCCTGTCTCGCGCTCAGGCTCCTGCCGAAGAAGTCCTCTCCCGTGGGGGTCGCATCGCGCCTGAGGGTGCACACTGCGTCAAGCGGCAGCTCCCGGCTGGCCAGTTCATCAGAGTCATAGAGTTCGACGCCGCTTGCCGCAAGGCTTTTCGCATCCTGCTCGGAAGCAAATTTCGTGAGGATGTAGAGCAACCCGGCAAAATTCGTGAGCGTGAACCTGCCCTTGCCCGTCTGGATGATTTTTCGTGCCGATTCAAACGAACGCTTGGTGAAGAGCTCGGTCATGTCGTTTGCGATCTCGGCAAGGAAGGCGGCGCCCCGCAGCTCAGGCTTCCAGACGCGGCTGTTGAGCCCGTAGCGAAGGATTGCGCGCTGGACAATCGCCTGCTCCTTCGGCTTCAAGGCCGAAGGATCCTGGCCGATCATCTCGGCAGCCTTCTCCAGAATTTTGCGCACGATCGGCAGATTGCCCAGAGCCAGGGTGCCGGCGCAGACGAGAAAATCCATCTCGAGCGCCAGGGCGTTCAGGCACGCCGTGTCCGCGAAGATCCTGCCCGTGCCCTTGTCAAAGACGCACGCGGGCCTGGGCCAGGAGATGGCGGCGCTCGCGCGGATGCCTGCCGGGAAGTTTTCATACCCGCGCATCAGCACGAGCGTGCCGCTTTCAAGCATCCTGCGCACGGCATCCTCTCCCACATGCCGTCCGAGAAGCTTCACCGTCATGGGGTGCTCTCTGGAAAATCGATCTCTTGCGCTTTTTTAGGACGCCTTCCTAATTTTGCACTGCTTCGAGGCAAATGGATGAATGGGCAGGCACTTCGATTCTCAGCAACGAAGCCTGTTCGCCGCGCCGAATCTCGACGCCCTCCTCCTCATACTCTTCCTTCTTCGTCTCGAAGCACTCAAGGAAACACGATGCCGCATATTCGAGCTCATCATCGATCGGCACCTCCCGGCCTTCGGCAAGAGACGAGAGATCGCACTTGCCAAGAGCCTCGATCTGCTCTGCGACCTCGGTGTCGTAGTCGGTGTCTTCTTCGAGAAAGTCTTCGTCAAAGCTGTCGCCGGCATTGAATGTCGCGAGGTACTCCGTCTTCGGGTCGTAGAAGAAAAATGCGTCGTCTTTTCCGTACCAGCACTCTTCGTCGGCGCACAGCCGCTCGAACGTGCGCCGGTCGGGAAAGACCCGCGAGAGTTCCTCCGGAGTATTGCTGTGGACTCTTTCGTCCCCGGAATCAGACAATGGATGGCTGAGCGATTGGATGGCTCTGCATCGGAGTTCCTCTTCCGCCAGCTCAAGCGCCTCCCCGATCATGCCGCTCCAGTCTGCAAAGCGCCGCGCGGCAAAGTGCCGGGCATTGCCGGCCGGACACGCGCGCAGCTCCTCTATGGCGAGCCAAAGCTCTGAGGCGAGTGCATATCGGGCGTTTTCCGCCGCTTCGACCTCGATTCCCCAGCGAACCTCGGCAAGCGCCCCGGCGATCACGGCACAGATCGCGGGAACGGGCTTGCCGTCCGGCCCTTTTTGCACTGCCCGCTTCAAGGCGTCCTCAAAGGAA
>OMXR01000070.1 GCA_900315045.1 uncultured Sutterella sp.
GGCATCAGTGCTTGCTCGTCATCCAAACAGGCTCTTGCCGTCGATCCGCTCGGCAGTGCCGTGAATGTTCCCGTTGACGAGCGAACGGGCAAGACCTCGATCGTGTACTTCACCCGAGATCTTTCCCCGAACGGGCTTCGCAAAATCTACGCAAAGATCAACGCAGAACTCACCGGACGGGTCGCTGTCAAGCTCCATACCGGCGAGCAGAACGGTCCCAACATCATTCCTGCTGCCTGGGTGAAGGAACTCATCAAGGACATTCCCGGCGCTACCATCGTCGAGACCAATACCTACTACGAGGGCGACCGCTACACCACCAAGCAGCACAGGAAGACGCTCAAGGTGAACGGCTGGAATTTCTGCCCGGTTGACATCATGGACGCCAAGGGCACGGTGATGCTGCCCGTGAAGGGCGGCAGGCATTTCAAGCAAATGAGCATGGGCAAGGGCATTCTCAACTACAACTCCATGCTCGTGCTCACGCACTTCAAGGGACATACGATGGGGGGCTTTGGCGGTTCCAACAAGAACATCGGCATCGGCTGCGCCGACGGACGGATCGGCAAGAAGATGATCCACACTTATCCCGGTCAGGGCCAGTGGAGCATCAGCAAGGAGCCCTTCATGGAGCGCATGACGGAGTCCTCCAAGGCAACGGTCGATCACTTCGGCAAGAAGATTGCGTTCATCAACGTGCTGCGCAACATGTCGGTTGACTGCGACTGCGCCGGTCTGAGCGCAGCGCCCGTGGTCACGCCTGATATCGGCATTCTCGCTTCGCTCGACATTCTGGCTGTTGACCAGGCGAGCGTCGACATGGTTTACGGACTGAACGAGAAGAGTGCCGAGCTGCGCAAGCGGATTGAGACCCGACATGGTCTGCGCCAGCTCTCCTACATGAAGGAGCTCGGCATGGGCAACGACAAGTACGAACTCGTCGACCTCGACAAGTAGCAGCGTTCCAGTTCGGAACCCTTTTGGCGGCGTGCATTGAGCGATCAGTGTGCGCCGCTTGCTTTCCCGGGCTGCCAGCGCTCGATCTGAAGCCGGCAGGCAAGACTCTCAAGCGCCTCGCCGATCCGCTCGGCAAGCGGCCTCTCCCAGTTCTCCGAGGGCAATCCCTCCGGCATCAAGGCGTGCTCGGCCTGCGCGCGGAAAATATCGGGCTCCTTTGCGGCAAGCAGATGCCAATCCTCGGCGACCGCATCGCGCCTGCTGTAGAAGAAATCGCTGTCAACCAGTTTGTCCGACTTGCTTCGGTTGACGGACTTGCCTGCAGGAACCAGGTTCCAGAGGTCGTTCGAGTGCATGATCGACCAGGGAAGGATGTGGTCAACATCGAAATGCCCGTTCCGCAGGCTGCTGCCCGTCCAGGCGCAGTGCAGGCAGGCGCTTTCGCCATAGAACTCGCGGGCGAGCGCCGTGTCACGCTGCTCCTCGGCTGCCTGGGTGAGGGCGGCAATGACGCGCTCACGACTGACGGGAGCGCTTGCAGAACTGAACCTGGTGACAAGATCGGCCCACTGCAGAACGGCTGAGTCCGCGAGCCACAGACCGCTGCTGCGCAGTTCGCTCCAGAGGTCTCCGGAAAAGACGAGCCGACCGTTTCCGGCGGTGAGTTTGGCCAGTGCGGCTGAGCCCCGTGATGCAGGCGCCAGCGATTTCTCGTACGCAAAGGTTCTGCTGCCGGCCGAGCCGCCGCTGTAGTGGATCGGTCCCTTGATGAGCGTAGTGCGGACGGCGCGCACGAGGCGCTCGAAAGCGCCGAGCGCTTCAGAACTGAGACGCCCGGATTCGAGTCCGTTCCGGAAGGCTGCGTAGCCGCTCCGACCGAAGAGCTGCACCAGAGCGCGCAGTTCCGTCTCAAAGCCCATGCGCCGCCCGCCGCCCAGCTGCGGCAGGTCAAGGAGCGGCCAGTAGTACTCGATCCATTTTTCGATCACAAGGCCGAGCGGGATGGAAACGCGCGATTCGCCCTCAAAGCGAAGGTGCGCGGCGCTGCCCTGGGAGATCTCGCAGAGCGATCGCAGGAGGGCGAGCTTGTAGGTTGCGGTCTTCTCATCGGCGAAGATCACCGACTGCAGGTGCTTTCGGGCCGTCCTCGGGGCGGCGTTCCGGACAAACACCATGGTGTGCCAGGCGATGTCCCGTCCAAGACCGTCTCCGGTCTGACGGTGCTCGGCGCAGGAAAAGCCGAAGTCCTCCATGAGCAGCCGCACGCTCTGTGCGGTCCGGCTCTCATAGCGCCGCGCATCATTCTGCGGGTGGCTCGGACAGAAGGACAGGATCACGAGCCCTTCATCCGTGACCAGCCGGTCAATCGCCTTTGCCGTGGCAAAGAGCTCTGCGTCTGTGAGATGCATGATCATTGCGATGGAGACGACGGCGTCAAAGGGAGGACGCGAGTCCGCGCCGGACACGATGCCGGCTTCGCGAAGATCCTTTTCAGCGGGCGGCATGGCAAGCTGGCGGAATGTCACGCGCCCGGCGCGTGCTCGAGCTTCGCCCAGCATTTGCGCACTTGCGTCCGTGGCAACGACATCGGCTCCCAGGCTCGCCATGAACCGGGCGTCCCGGCCCGAGCCGCATCCGAGTTCGAGCACGTGCATGCCGCTCTGGATCCAGCGATTGAGGACCGAGTGGATCTCGTCGCTGCTAGCGGATTCATACTGGTTGCACAGGGCGCTCGCGTTGCGCTCGTACCAGAGAACGGTGTCAGCTTCAGCCATGATGGAAATCTCCCGGCCCCGAGGCTTTTTCGGGGAACAGAACCCGAAGATCCGGCCGCGCCTTCGGAACGGCAACCGCCAGGGCAAGATTGCCGCTGGAGCTGATGCAGACGGATTCGCATTCGGCCCGCGCATCGGCAAGGATGTTCCCGAGTCCGATCAGCAGGCCTCGCCCATCGGCCTTCATGACGGCTTCCTTGCGCACCCAGAGCGTAAAGAATGCGCGCCGCAGCTCCTCGCCATCAAGCCGCTCAAGCTGTTCGCGCTCCTGCGGGCAGAAAAGCCGCGCGAGGGCGCGGATGTTGCACCTGCGGCTCATGTCTTCAAGGTCGATGCCGATGTCGGCGCTTGTGCAAACGGCGAGCGCTCCGTGCGTTTTCGTGTTCGCATAGTTGAAATAGACCGAATCGATGAACGGCTTGCCGTGCGGCGCCTCCCGGAAATGCATCAGGCCGGGGGGCTGCGCGGTGAGCGAGCAAAGAATGCCCTTGACGGTGCTGCGGCAACTTGCAAAGCGGCTTTGCGCCTGCGCATTCGAAAAGCTTCCGGCGCGCGCGAGCTCGGTCCGGTCAAGCATCGGCTCGAACGCGGAAAGGGGGGCGTCGCTCTGGATGGCAAATAGCCAGACAGGCACATCGCCCGGGGGCGGAAGCTTTGGATTGCTGGGTGTTTCGCGCATGAATCGATTCAGTCAGCGCGAGCGCGCATGGCGCACTCGCAATATCTGCGCATCATTCTAGAATGAGCGTCAGGTTTCGGATACTGCTTTTGCCGGGAGCCATCATGGAGCACACTTCTTTGCTTGGCGCATACTTTGTCGCCTTGCGCAAGTTTTCCGACTACTCTGGGCGCTCTGCGCGCAGGGAGTTCTGGGGGTTCGTTCTGGTCGCCGCATTCCTGCAGCTGCTCTCGCTTCTGGCGGTCATCGTTCTGGCAAAGAGCGGACTGGACAATTTCTTTGCCGGCGAGAGCCTGCTGATCATCCCGGGAATCGTTGCCGCCTTTCATATCATTCCGGGCGCTGCCGTCATGACGCGGCGCTTTCATGACCTGGGGCTTTCGGGAATCATGACGGTGCTTTTTGCCGGGTTCGGCGGCGTGTTTTCACTGATTTCGGCAACCCGGGTCCTTGCAAGGTTCGGCGTGCTCGGGCTTGCGGTGCTCCTGCTTGGCACAGCCATCGTGATGAGTTTTGTCTCGTACCCCGGGACGAACCGCTACGGACCGCCGCCCAGAGGCGTGAGAAATCTTCTCGATTAGCCTTCGAGGCTCTTGCACAGGAGCCGGATCGTCTTTTCCAGCATCAGCTCTGCCAGGATCGTCATTGCTGCGGCGCAGCCCCAGCCGGGGGCGCCGGTAAGCGTTGCCACGCCCGCCAGCACGGCGCACACAAGCGTCCTCATCGAGGCGACGAGCGGAGCGCGGGCGTAAAACTTTTCAAGGGCAGCAAGCTGCAGGCGAAGGCTCTTGGCCGGATCGGCGTTCTCCGTGCCGGCGCCCTCAAGATCCTTTCGGGCTGCTTCGATGGCGGGACGGGCCGCCTGCCGCACGCGCACAATGAAAAAGAGTGCCGCTAGGCATGCGGCGGCAATGAGCCCCGTTCCTGCATAGACCGACGGCACGCCGCTCCAGGCTTGAAACCGCTCGGACAGCCCGTTTCGCACAAGCAGGAATGCCCCCAGAAGCGACACAAGATAAAAGAGTCTCTGCCCCTTCAGAAAGGACAAAAGTCTGGCGCTGGCGAGGGCAAAGAGCTCCTCGGAGGAATCATCTGTGCGGGGCATGTTTCGGGGAAAGGCGATCGGAACGGACAAGCGAAAGGGCAGGGATACTACGAGATTCAGTCAGCTGTTGTAGTGATTACGGCGCACAGTTTTCACTCTAGCGCCAACCCTGCCCGAGGTAATAGTAGCGCAAAAACGCGGGCGTGTCCGCATGCTCCAGGGCGGAAAAGCAAAACTCCGGCGCAGTGCCGGAGTTTCAGCTGAAAAAACAACCCCCTCCAGACAAATGTCCGGATTCGGTTAAGCGTCAAGCCGTCAGAAGTCTTTCTTAGATGAAGCGCAATTCAATGCGTTTCCCAAGAGCCGCAGCGTACTTCTGGAGCGTTCTGAGAGACGGGTACTTGCCGCGAGCCAGATTGCCCTCCAAACGGGCGATGGCCGACTGCGTGGTGCCCATCTTTTCTGCAACCTGCTGCTGAGACAGACCTGCCTCAGATCTGGCTGACAGAATCGAAGCGAGCGCTGCCGTTTCCGCCGGGGACTTGCCGGCCTTGCGGTATTCGGCTAATAAAGCCTCAAGGGACTGCCTTCTTCTTGGTGCCATATTTGTTTCTTTCGTATATGTTATTGATTCGCTTGGAGGAAGTAAGCGAATCAAAACGCAGGTCTAGCAAAAGAGAGACTTGCGAGATAACACGGGGAAAGCACTGCAGTCATTCTCTCCCCCTGGCTGCAGCGGTTTTCCTCCGGTCGCCCCGGCCCAGTTTGCAGGCCGAGACCAACCGAGTACAGCGCGATTGTATGACAAAACTGCAAGGTCCTGCATTGCATGGAGGTCTATTGATTTTTTTTTCTTTTGATGATATGCAAAAAGTGATGGAAAAATTGCTTTTCCATTTCTAAATCAGTTTTTTGGAAATTTTGGCAGGAAGGTTGTCGACACAGGCAAAGCTATTTCGGGATGAAACCGTAATAGCCTTGCCTGAGTGAAATGAGCGGTTTAGAACCGGTTGCGCTTAAAGAAGGAGGGGACGGCAGAGAAGATATTCCCTGCGCGCTTTTCTTCCGGAGCAGGACGCTCGGCGGTCTCAGGCGACTGATCGGGACCCGCTATTTCGGAAATGGGCCGGAAGAGCGGAGCATCCTGGGCGCTCTCCGTTTGCGCTGACTTGGGAGCCTCGGGCTGCAGTGGTGCGCTCGGCTTCTGGACGTCGGCCCGGGCTTCTGGAGTCTGCCTCTGAATGGGTGAAAACCGCGGCTCGAGCCGGGGCTCGGCAGCGGCTGCCGGCTGGGGCTGGGCCATCTGCCTGGGCTCTGCGGGCTGAGGCCTTGCGAAAGCGGGAGCGGGCCTCTGCTCGGGTTGAGGCCTTGCAAAAGCGGGTGCGGGCCGCTGTTCGGGCTGGGGTCTTGCGAAAGCGGGAGCGGGACGCTGTTCGGGCTGGGGCCTTGCGAAAGCGGGAGCGGACCTCTGCTCGGGCTGGGGCACGGGCGCCGCGGGCTCGGGCTCCTGGCTGGGACGGGCGGCAGCGGCGTTTTTGAACAGGTTCCGGGTTGAGGAGAAGCTGCGCACGGTGGGAGCGGGCTGAGTGGACGTTCTCATGGCCGGGCCGATGCCGTGAACGCCAATGCCGCTCTGCGGCTGGGCGGAGCTTTTCTTCATGGCGGGCGCTGCGACCGTGGGAATGGACGTTTCCGGCTTGACCTCTCCGGCAATGCCCGTTGCAACAACGGTCACGCGCAGTTTGTCGCCCATGCTGTCGTCGAAGGCAGTGCCGAACACGACGGTTGCGTCGGGGCTGGTGAAGTTGCGCATGATCGACATGACCTGGCGGATTTCGCTCTGGGTCATGGTGTCCTGGGAAGCGGTGATGTAGACGAGAAGTCCCATGGCGCCCTGCAGGTTTGCGCCCTCGAGCAGCGGGCAGGCAATCGCCTTTTCCGAGGCGATCTTTGCGCGGTCGGCGCCTTCGGCGGTCGCCAGTCCCATAAGTGCGGTGCCGCGGGCGCTCATCACGGTGCGCAGGTCTTCATAGTCGACGTTGATCAGGCCGGGCGTGTGGATGATCTCGGCAATGCCGTTGCAGGCTCGGTAGAGCACGTCGTTCGCGGCGGCAAAGCAGTCGGTCATAAGCGCCGCGCCGCCCACTTCGTCCTCGAGCTTGTCATTGAGAATGATGATCAGGCTGTCGACCTGCTCATTGAGCTTGACAATGCCTTCTTCGGCGTTTCGCATTCTGCGCGAGCCCTCATAGAAGAAGGGCTTGGTGACAACGCCGACCGTCAGGATCCCCATGCTGCGGGCGATCCTGGCGATGACGGGGGCGGCTCCGGTGCCGGTGCCGCCGCCCATGCCTGCGGTGATGAAAAGCAGATTGGTTCCTTCAAGCGCCTCGCGGATTGCGTCCGCCGCCTGCTCCGCGGCCGCAGCGCCGATCTCGGGCTTGGCGCCGGCTCCAAGCCCGGTGGTTCCAAGAGGGATCAGGATGTGCGCGTGGGACTTGTTGAGAACCTGCTGGTCCGTGTTGGCGGCAATGAAGGTGATTCCGCGGCTCTGACGGGAGATCATGTGCTCGACGGCATTGCAGCCGCCGCCACCGACGCCAATGACTTTGATAACGGCAACGAAGGTTTCGTCCTCCGTGCCGGCGTCAGGGAGCATCTGAATGAGACTGTTCATGAGGAAACCTAGCTAAAAAGAGGGTATGCATGCAGCCCGTAATTTTCGCTTTTTTTCGGATGTTTTGCACGGCCTTGATAGGGCAAAACAAAAAAATCCCGGGGTGGCGGTGCAGCAGGCGTCATTTTGCCCTTGGCAACGATACAATCTGCCGCCATGCGCTGGGTATTGACTGTACTGATTCTTCTGATGGTTCTCATGACGGTTGTCCCGTGGCTGACGAAATTCGGCCTGGGCAAGCTGCCGGGGGACATCAATTTTTCAATCGGCAGGCACAGAATCAGCATTCCGCTCATGAGCACGCTGCTGATCGTGGTTGCCTGCTATCTGATTGGTCGCCTGATCTGACCGGATCCGGCGGCGCAGCAAGGAGTGGAGATGGAAACCGCGTTTCGTTTGCCTGACGCCGACGGCGTCGAATTTGTCAGTTCCGAGCATCTGCCGCTCATCGTGTATTTCTATCCCAAGGATTCGACAAGCGGCTGCACGAAGGAGGCGCAGGAGTTTACGGAGCTCGCAGGGGAATTCGCCAGCCTCGGCTGGACCGTGGCGGGCATTTCGCGCGATTCCCAGAAAAGCCACAAGAACTTCATTTGCCGCTACGGGCTGGGCATAACGCTGCTCTCCGATAGCGACGAGGCCGTGTGCAATCAGTTTGGCGTTCTCGGAGAAAAGACCATGTACGGGCGCAAGGTGATCGGGCTCATCCGCAGCACATTCGCCCTTGGCGCAGATGGCCGCATTCTCAAGGAGTGGCGCAAGGTCAAGGCCGCCGGCCACGCCGCACAGGTGCTCGAGTGGTGCCGCGGGCAGGCCTCTGACGCCCGCTGAGTAGTTTCTCAATATCTTTCAGGAGCCGCTCCGATTGAGTTCGCGGGCGGCTTTTTGCTGCATCTTGCTTTCATTGCCGAAGGTCCTATACTTCGAAACCGACTGACCGGTCTGTTTTTGGTCGATCATTAACCCTAACAAGCTCAAGAGGCAGAATCATGTTCATGCGCAAAAGCGCCGCAGCGATTGCGGTTTTGGCTCTGACCGGTGTCGTCTCGGCATCGGCCGCAACGGTGACGGCGAAGGGAACGGGTGTCGGCAAGGATGGCGACATCAAGGTTCAGGTTACCTTCAAGGATGGAAAGATCAACGCGATCAAGGTGCTGCAGCAGCGAGAGAATCCGGTGCTCTCGAGGAAGGTCTTCACCGATCTTAAGCGTGACGTGATCAGAACAAATTCCGTGGATCTTGATGTGATCTCTGGTGCGACCTTCTCCTCGAGGGGGTTCCTTGACGCCGTGAAAAACGCTGCGCGCAAAGCTAAAGTCAAGCTCTCGGCGAACGGACGGGCAAAGCTCAAGGCTGCCGGCAGCAATCTTGCGCCTGTGCAAGACTATGACGTCGTGGTGATCGGCGCGGGTGGCGCGGGCTTTTCCGCGGCCATCGAAGCGCACAATGCGGGCGCCAAGGTCGTGCTGATTGAAAAGATGCCGCAGGTCGGCGGCAATTCGCTCATTTCGGGCGCCGAAATGAATGCGGCCCGCAACTGGATCCAGCCACGGCTCGGCATTCTCGACGACTCTGCCGAACGCCATGCCGACGACACGTTCAAGGGCGGGGATGCCAAGGGCGACCCGGCAGTGATCAAGACGCTTGCCCAGGGGGCGCTTCCCGCCGCCAAATGGGCTCGCGATTACATCGGCGTACGCTATGAGCCGGACAATCTGTTCTTCTTTGGCGGGCACTCCCGCAAGCGCGCGCTCATTCCCGTGGGGCAGACCGGCACCGAGTACATCACCAAGTTCTCGGCCAAGGCTGCCGAACTCGGCATTCCCGTCATTACCGACATGAAGGCCGAGGAGCTCATCAAGACCGACGGGCGCGTGAGCGGCGTGAAGTGCACCATGAAGGGCAAGGTCTACACCTTCAACGCCAAGGGCGGCGTGGTTCTCGCAACGGGCGGATTCGGCGCCAATGCGGCGATGGTCAAGAAGTACGCTCCGGATCTTGACGAGCGATTCAAGACGACAGACGCGCCCGGCACGACGGGCGAAGCGCTTTACATGGCCGAGCGGGCCGGCGCGCAGCTTGTCAACATGCAGTACGTGCAGACCTATCCGATCTGCGACCCGGTTTCGGGCACGATCGAGCTCATCGCCGACACGCGCTTTGACGGCGCCATCCTGATCAACCAGGAGGGCAAGCGCTTTGTCGAGGAGCTTGGGCGGCGCGACGTCATCTCGCACGCCATCCTCAAGCAGACGGGCGGCTACTGCTGGGTGCTCTGGAACGACCGGATCGGAGCCATCTCCAAGACGGTCGAAGCGCATCCCGACGAGTTCGACGCCTTTACCAAGAACGGCACGATGACGGTCTGCAAGGATCTCGCCTGCATTGCCAGATTCACGAAGATTCCTCAGGAGTCTTTGGAGGCGACGGTCAGCCGCGTGAACTCCATGACGGGCAAGGGCAACGACAAGGACTTCCACCACCGCGCGGGCCTCGTGGACCTCTCGCAGGGCAAGTACTATGTCGTGAAGGCGGTTCCCTCGATCCACCACACGATGGGCGGCGTGCGCATCAACCCGAAGGCCCAGGCGCTTGACGCCGAGGGCAGGGTGGTTCCCGGACTCTATGCCGCGGGCGAAGTGACGGGCGTCACGCACGGCACGAACCGCTTGGGCGGCAACGCCTACACCGACATTCTGGTCTTTGGCCGGATTGCCGGCGAGAACGCAGCCTGGGAGGCAGCTAGCCGCAGGTAGGCCTAAAATTCCCTGGTGACGAACGGCGCGGGGATGGTTGTCCGTCTCCGCGTCTCCTTTTCTTTCATAGTAGGGATAGCATGGCAACGCCCAAGGCTCAGCGCACGCGGGAACTGATTCTGGATGCCGCCAGGGAACTGGTGCGCAGGGAGGGAATTGCGTACCTGAGTCTTGACAAGGTCGCGACGGCAAGCGGCCTGTCCAAGGGCGCCGTGACCTACCATTTCAAGACGCGAAGGGATCTGGAC
>OMXR01000083.1 GCA_900315045.1 uncultured Sutterella sp.
ATCGTACGACGCTCATGGTCGTCTGTGCGAATGGGAAGCTCGATAACGAAACTGGGAGTATTCATGCCTCCAATGGTAGCGCAAAATCCGCATTCCTCCCCGCATAATGCGGGGCTTCCTGCGGATCAAACCTGTGAACCGCTACAATTCCGCCTCACATAAGAATTGCGTTGAGAATCATGAATACGCTACTGAAGCTGATCAGCCTGTTGCCGCTATCCTTCATCCACAGGCTTGGAGCCTTTTGCGGATCCCTTGCCTTTCGATTTGGTCCCAAGTTCCGGAAACTGCTCATTGAGAACATGACGGGAGCAGGCCTTGATGCCGAGCGCCTTGCGCCGGCGGTCGCCCGGCAGCTCGGCATGGAGGCGCTCGAGATGCTCTGGATCTGGAAAACGCCGAGCAGCAAGATTATGAAGCTCGTGCAGAGCGACGAGGAGGGGTTGAAGCGTGTGCGCGCCGCGTATGATGCAGGCAGGAAGGCCATGATCATAACCCCGCACGTCGGTTGCTTTGAAATCATTCCGATCTGGGCGTACGAAGCATGCCTGAAGCACTACGGCAAATCGATGGTGGTTTTGTATCGCAAGCCCAAGATGAAGTTTCTGCAGGAGTTTGTTGCGAAAAGCCGCGAGCGCGAGGGAATCGTCAGTGCGCCAGCAGATCTGTCCGGCGTTCGCCGCATCATCCGCATGATGCGCGAGGGACATATGCTCGGCACTCTGCCCGATCAGGTTCCGGGCAGGGGCGAAGGCGTGTGGGCGCCTTTCTTCGGACGGCTTGCCTACACCATGGTCTTCCCACTCAAGGTGTCCAAGCAGCTGGATGCGGCTCGGTTCATGGTTTGGACAGAACGCATCCCCGGCAAGGGCTGGAAGGTGTTCATCCGCGAGTGGACCGGGGAGCTCACGGGCGAGCCGTGCAGGAACGCAGCAGCGATGAACCGCGTGCTTGAGCAGCTCATCATGAAGGTGCCAGCGCAGTACATCTGGAACTACAACCGCTACAAGACCCCCAGAGGCGCTCACGAGCCGACTGATGAAGAAAAGGCGCTGCTTGATGCTGTCAAGCAGGCTCCCGAGGAGGAATTGCTTTGAAAGCACTGAACGACTGGTTTGCCCGCTTGTGGATCCGCATCATCAAATCCATGGCGCATACGCCGATTGAAAGGCGTGCGTTCTATGCCCGGATCATTGCCTCGGTTCTGTGGTACGCAATTCCCAAGCGCCGCAAGGTGACGCTGACGAATCTGCGGCTGTGCTTCCCCGAGAAGACGGAGGCCGAGCGGGTGGAGATAGCGAAAAGCACGTATCGGCATCTGGCCAGGGCAGCCCTCGATCACGGGGTCCTTTGGGCCGGGACGGCCGAGGAAGTCGATGCGATGGTGCGGTTTGACGGCATCAAGGAGATGCTCGACACGGAAGAGCGGAACATCATTGTTGTTGTGCCGCACTTTGCCGGGCTGGATGCCGCTGGCATCGGCATTGGTCTTCACGTGCGCTGCTGCACGCTCTATCAGAAACAGTCCAATCAGGCCTGGGACGATGCTGCGCGTGCCGGCCGATCGAGATTCAGCGAACCGGTGCTGATTGCAAAGAGCGATCGAAACGATCTCAGACAGGTGATCCGGACGATGAGGCAGGGACTGCCCTTTTTCTATCTTCCCGACATGGATCACGGAGCCCGGAATTCGGTTTTCGTGCCGTTCTTCGGCGTTCAGGCCGCAACTCTGCCGATGGTGAGCCGGCTCGCCCGCCTCACCAAGTCAAAGGTTGTCTTCATGGTCTCCGAGATGACCGATGACGGCTATGTCGTGCACGTGTCTGATTTCTGGAAGGACTTTCCGACGGATGACTACGTTGCCGATACGCGCCGGGTTACTGCGGAGCTGGAAAAGTGGATCCTTCGGCTGCCTGACCAGTACATGTGGCTGCACCGTCGGTTCAAGACCCGGCCCGAGGGCGAGCCGTCCGTGTACGACTGATGCGCTTCGGCTGCATTCCTGACTTTTTGGGATAAGGAAGAAAAAATGCTGCTCCCGTTTGTGAAGATGCAGGGTGCGGGCAACGATTTCGTTGTCATCGATGCTTGGACCGACTCCGTGGAACTCAGCGCCGGGCAGATCCGTAGGATCTGTGACCGCAGGTTTGGCGTCGGCTGCGACCAGATGCTCGCGCTTGCCAGGACGCAAAGGCCCGGATGCGACTTTCGCTACCGCATCTGGAACGCCGACGGAACCGAAGCGCAGATGTGCGGAAACGGAGCAAGATGCGTGGCGCTCTTCGCTCAGAACAAGGGCCTTTCCAGCAAGACCTCAATCGTCTGCGAGACGCTTGCCGGGGATGTCCGAATGGAACTCCTTTCCGCAGACCGCGTGCGCGTCAACATGGGCATCCCCAGGTTTGATCCCGAGGCGCTTGCCATGGACTGCACGGGGGTGAGCCGCCTGTCGCGGGCCGCCGATACCCTGTATCAGATCCGCACGGACCGGGGGGACTGCTGGATGAGCATTGCAAGTCTTGGCAATCCGCACGCCGTGATGCTGGTTGGAGACACGGATAGCGCCGAGGTCGGATTGCTGGGACCCGCAGTCCAGGCAAATCCCGTCTTCACCGAGTCGGTGAATGTCGGCTTTCTGCAGGTCGTTGACCGCACGCACGTTCGGCTCAGGGTGTACGAGCGGGGAGCGGGCGAGACGCTTGCCTGCGGTACCGGCGCATGCTCTGCCGTGCTTGCGGGAATCCGCCGCGGGATGCTTGAGAGCGAAGTCGAAGTGGCAATGCCTGGCGGGGTTCTTTCCGTGTCCTGGGCCGGCGAGGGCGAGCCTGTCTATCTGGCAGGGGGAGCTCAAGAGGTTTTTGAAGGCTGCATCAATGTGCCGCAAGGAGAAAGAGATGTTTGATGTCGTATTGAAAAAAGGCAAGGAAAAGAGTCTGCTGCGGCGCCATCCGTGGGTGTATGACACGGCGGTCGGCAAGGTTTGCGGCAAGCCCGGTTCGGGCGACGCGGTATGCGTGCGCTCCTTTGACGGAGCGTTCCTCGGATATGGTGCGTATTGCCCGAGTTCCGTGCTGCGCGTGCGTATCTGGAGTTTCGATGAGCAGGAGCGCATTGACGCACCGGGTTTCATCGAGAAGCGCATTGCCGATGCCGTGAGCGCCCGAGAGGGGCTGCTTGAGCGCACGACGGCCAGGCGCCTTGTGTTCGGTGAAGCCGATGCATTGCCCGGGCTTATCGTGGATCAGTACGGTGACTGGCTTGTGACCCAGTTCCAGAGTGCCGGAGCTGAACAGCGCCGCGGCGAGATTGCCGCGGCCCTTCTGGCGGCTACGGGTGCAAGGGGCGTTTTCGACAGGTCGGATGCGGCGACGCGCGCCCGCGAGGGGCTGGAGAGCCGCGTGGGTGTTCTCGCAGGCGAGGAGCCGCCCGAAAAAATCGAGGTGGTTGAGGATGGCGTCAAATACTGGGTTGACGTTCGGCATGGACACAAGACCGGTTTTTATGTCGATCAGCGTGAAAGTCGTCTTGCGGCGCAGCAGCTTGCCCGCGAATTCCGAAAAAAGAACGGCAGGGGGCTCAGGGCGCTGAACTGCTTCTGCTACACGGGCGGCTTTTCCCTTGCATTGATGGCGGGAGGCGCCGAGACGGTGGTGAGCGTTGACAGTTCTGCCGATGCGCTTGCCCGTGCGGCCGAGAATGCGGCTCTTAACGGATTTGACGAAAGCCGCATGCAGTGGGTTGAAGCCGATGTCTTTGCCTTCTTGCGCAATCAGCGCGAACAGGGCGAGCTCTACGATCTAGTGATTCTTGATCCGCCCAAGTTCGCTTCAAGCCACTACCATGTCGACCGCGCAGCAAGAGCCTACAAAGACATCAACCTGAACGGCATGCGGCTGCTCGCGCCTGGCGGCCACCTCTTCACGTTCTCGTGTTCGGGCGCCATAGATGTGGATCTGTTTCAGAAGATTGTCGCGGGAGCGGTCTTTGACGTGCATCGCCAGGCATGGGCGATCGGACGGTTTGGCGCGGGGATGGACCATCCGCTGCTGATGACCTATCCCGAGGGTGAATATTTGAAGGGACTGCATCTGCTGATGCGTCCGTAAGGTTTTCTTTTCAGGAAGCAAGAAGAAAAAATGCAAGAGCAAGACATGCAAGAGCAGGATTTCGATCCGAACCATGAGCCGGACATTCCGGTCACAATTCTCACCGGGTTTCTCGGAGCGGGGAAGACCACGCTGCTCAACCGGATCCTCACCGAGGATCACAAGCACAAGATTGCCGTGATCGAGAACGAGTTCGGCGAGACGGGAATCGACAACGAGCTGCTGGTGCGCTCGGACAAGGACCAGATCGTCCAGATGAACAACGGCTGCATCTGCTGCACGATCCGCGGCGATCTCTCGAGGATCCTCACCGATCTGCGCCACCGCAAGGAAAAGGGCGAGATCGATTTTGACTATGTCGTGATCGAGACCACGGGCGTGGCCAATCCCGGTCCCGTCTGCCAGACGTTCTTCCTCGATGACGTCGTTGCCTGCTACTACAGGCTTGACGGCGTGGTGACGATCGTCGATGCCAAGCACGGCATGCAGACCATGGACGAGCAGCCCGAGGTCAAGGACCAGATCGGCTTTGCCGACAAGATCTTCGTGTCCAAGACTGACCTTGTCACGGCCGAGGAGTACGAAAAGCTTCGCGAGCGCATTGTCGCCATGAACCCCCGGGCGCCGATCAAGCCGGTCAACATGGGCAACGTGCCGGTCGAGGAGGTGCTCAATCTCTACGGGTTCAACATGAACGATGTGCTGGATGTGGATCCGGACTTCCTTACCGGCGCGCACAAGCACAATCACGATGACGCAGTGGCGGCCTTCGTTTGGGAATCCGACAAGCCCATCGAGCCGCGCCGCTTCGAGCAGTTCATGCAGAGCCTGGTGAACGTGTACGGGCCGGACATGCTCCGCTACAAGGGGTTGCTTTATGTTCAGGGCTCGGAGCTTCGGGTTGTCTTCCAGGGCGTGCATCAGATCTTCAGTGCGGATGCGGTTGGCCGCTGGGGAGAGAAAAAGCCCGTGAACAGGATTGTTGTGATTGGAAGAAATCTCCCTCGGGAAGCAATCCTCAAGGGGTTTGATTCGTGTCTTGCATGAACGGTTGACCGCATTGGGCAAAAGTGTTTGCCCGAGCAAAATCAAGCACGGGGAATTGTGCTATTCTCCGCGCTTAATTTCGGAACCGTCAGGAAAACCCTAACCCGGCGTCTTTTGTACGCCCGCCTGACGGCACCGGAGTGCGAACGACTGAATGCGACTGATTAACTGATTGGAACCGACTAGGTTGGAAAGGAATCCGTTATGGTGACCAAGAAACTTCTTACTGAAGAAGAACTTCTCAAGATGAGCGACTCTGAGTACATGAATGAGCGTCAGCTTGAGTTCTTCCGTCATCGGCTCTCGCAGATGGAGGCTCAGTTGCGCCACAACGCAGGACAGACAACCGAGAACCTTAGGGAAACGACGGTTGTTCCCGATCCGGCGGACCGCGCAACGATTGAGGAGGAGCATGCTCTTGAGCTCCGCACCCGCGACAGGGAAAGAAAACTTCTCAAGAAGGTGCAGGCGGCCATCAAGCGCATTGACGATGGCGAGTATGGCTGGTGCGAAGAGACCGGCGAGCCGATTGGGGTGAAGCGTCTGCTCGCCAGGCCCACGGCAACGCTTTCTCTTGAAGCTCAGCAGCGCCGCGAGATCAAGCAGAAGATCTTTGGCGATTGATGCGCACAATGCGATAGGGCGCCACGGGCTGCGCTAAACTGCCTGCGACGCGAGACCGCCTGCGGGCGGTCGAGGGGGAGGGGTGAAAGCCTCCCCTTTTTCTACCGTTCCGGATCAGTCAGATTCGGAATTCACTGGCATTTCATTGGAAACGGGACTTTTGCACGGGATGCGGGAGTCCCTGGGACGGATATGGAAAAGTTCTACGGGACAACAATTCTTTGCGTGCGCAAAAATGGCGCCGTCTGCATGGCCGGCGACGGTCAGGTGACTCTTGGCAACGTGGTTTTCAAGGGGACGGCCCGCAAGGTCCGCAGGGTGTTCCACGGAAAGATTCTCGTGGGGTTTGCCGGAGCAACGGCTGACGCCTTCACGCTCGTTGAGCGGTTTGAGGGAAAGCTCGAGAAGCACTCGGGCATCCTGATGCGCGCCGCGGTCGAGCTTGCCAAGGAATGGCGCACCGACCGGGCTCTCAGGCACCTTGAAGCGATGATGATCGTTGCCGATGCTGAGATGACGCTCATCCTTTCGGGCAACGGAGACGTGATCGAGCCCGAGTACGGCATTGCGGCCATCGGCTCAGGAGGATCCTACGCGCTCGCCGCTGCGCGCGCGCTCACCGAACACACGCAGATGAACGCCGAGGAGGTTGCCCGGGCCGCACTCGGCATCGCGGGGGATCTGTGCATCTACACCAACCAGAACCACACCGTGGAAACCATTGGCATTGAAGCGGGCAAGACA
>OMXR01000161.1 GCA_900315045.1 uncultured Sutterella sp.
GTCGGTGATCAGCACGCCGATGCCCCGGGACTTGAGAAAGTACACGATCTTCTGGATTTCCTTCACGGCAAGAGGATCGACGCCGGCAAAGGGCTCGTCAAGAAGAATGAAGCGGGGACTTGACGCAAGGGCTCTGGCAATTTCCGTGCGGCGCCGCTCGCCGCCCGAGAGCGACAGAGCCATGTTCGAGCGCAGGTGCGCGATCTGCAACTCGTTCATAAGCTGCTCAAGACGCTTGCCGATTTCTTCCTTTGAGAGCGGGGCTCCTTTTTCGTCGACTTGCAGTTCGAGGATAGCCTTGATGTTGTCCTCGACCGAGAGGCGGCGAAAAACGCTTGCTTCCTGCGGCAGGTAGCTCACGCCGAGCCGAGATCGCTTGAAGATGGGCAGATGGGTCATGCTCTGGCCGTCAAGCTCGATTTCTCCGCCATTGGGCGCGATCAGCCCGACCACCATGTAGAAGGTGGTGGTTTTACCCGCGCCGTTCGGACCGAGCAGCCCGACGACCTGCCCGCTTTGCACTTTGAGCGAGACATCCCTCACCACGGTGCGCAGACCGTAGCGTTTCATCAGTTTCTTTGCCTGGAGCGTGTGGACGGTGTTCTGGGCCATGGCGCTACTTGCTCCGCTTGCCGCTGTTGATGCGCGAGACGCCCTGCAGGGGGGCAGGAGAGGATTTCGTGTTCTGCCCCTTGCCACCGTCTCGCCCTTGACATACGAGCGTGCACGCAGCATGTCGTAGATGATCGTGTCGCCAACGGTCGTATCCTTGATTTTCCCGTTTTCACTGCGCGAGATCTTGGCATTGCCCGTGAGCGTGATCTTGTCGGCAGCCTCGTCATAAACGACCCGCGTGCCGACCGCATGCATCCATTCCTCCACGCCCTTTGTCTTGGGATCGCGGCGCTCCTTCATGCGCACGGGACCGCCGGTCATCGTGAAGATGCGGAAGCCCTGCGGGCTGACGGTCAGGGTGAGCTTGTCGCCAGATTGCGACCTGCTTGATCTCATCGCCATCGAAGTTGTTTGCGGTAATGCTGACGGGCTTGCTGCGGTCCGCCTGTTCAGCAAGGGCCGACATTGCTGCGGTTGCCAGAGCTGCGAGGATCGCAGCACTCAGAGTCCACTTGGTCACGCTGTGTCTTCCTATTTAGTTGCCACCGACTGGGATACGGTGTGCACATCCTTGAGAATTTGAACCGTGCGCTCGACAATGTCAAGTCGCATGCCGACGCCTGTTATTGTGTCCCTTCCCTGCACCACCTTCACGGGAGCCTCGGTCGACATGCGGTTTTCATCCGGATAGGCCCAGGCGTTCGGGGTCGTCATCCGCATGGCGGCGCGCTCTTTGTCCGCCTCGCGGGTGATGACGACATTGCCTTCGAAAAATACGCTCTGCCCGCCGTCCGTACTTGTTCCCTTGTCGGCTCTGGCGCGAGTCTGCGGAGCCTGTGGGGCAATTGTTGCGTAGCGCGGCATGTCTGCGTACCTGCGGCCGTCTGCATAGGAGATCGCCCGCTTGGCGAACGTCTTTGACTTCGCCGAGCCGTCGGTTTCGAAGCTTGTGATGGTGATGTTCCCGGCGATGAAGTCGGGCGACTGCGCATTGGTGTCGGTGTGCAGGAAATCGGCTTCCGCCTTGAGCGCGTAATAGTAGGAAGCGCACGCAAGCATCGCCAGAAGCCCGACGCCGAGAAATGCGAGCACCCGATCCTGGACGACCGACTTGATCATTTCTGCCCCCGCTCTGAAAGACGCTCGGAAGCGATCGCGTCAAGATCGAGATTCTCGCGCACGTAATGCTTTGCCATCAGCCCATCCCAGAGACCCTGGGCGCGAAGGATGAGTTCTGCTAGGGAGCGCACGGCGCCGTTGCCGCCGCGCTCGGGCGAGACCCAGTGGGCGAGTCTGGCCACATCCGGATTGGCATCCGCAGGCACAGCGGCGAGTCCCGCGTGGCAGAGCACGGGGATGTCCGGGACATCGTCGCCCATGTAGGCGCACTCTTCAGCCTTGATGCCGTTGGCGTCAAGGATCTCGCGCCATGCGAGGGTTTTGAATTGCTTGCCCTGACTCACCGAAGTGATACCGAGCTCGGCGCAGCGGGCAGCCGTCTGCTTGGACAGGC
>OMXR01000114.1 GCA_900315045.1 uncultured Sutterella sp.
CGCTATCGCCAGATCGAGCACATATTTCCTGGAGATGCCGTTTTTTTGAGAGAGGATCTCAAGAGCCTGTCCTTCCGGAAGCATGTTTTCGAAGAAGGCATAGGAGGCGTCAGGGTCGCTGGTTTTGGTGAAGGGGAGGCAGGGCGACAGGGGAAAGCCGAGCGGGCTGCCTGTCCAGGAGTTTCGGTATTCGAGCATGAACGAGCAGCCATCCAGCCGCATGATGTCGGCAACGGGAACCGTTCCCAAAAACGCGGTGCAGGCGTTAGAACCACTCATCTTCGCCTCCGTTTTCGCTCATTGGCTTGGGGATGCTGGTGGAGAGCGTGATGCCGAGAGCCCGGAGAACCTTTTCGACCGTCGAGAATTTCACGTCTTCGCCTTTTTTCAATCGAATCAATGTTTTTCTGGTTATTCCGGTGACGAGTTCAAGTTTTTCCAGCGTGATTCGGTTTGCCTTGCGGCAGTCGCGGATGTCTTTGCCAAGTGCAATGAGAAATTCTCCCATCGGGGCACCTCTGTTGCTGTGTAGTCGGGTACACAAAAATCAGTTCGAAAGGGTTTTGTGTACTTTATGACACATTTTTGACGGAAACAAGGTTTTGTGTAGTTTGCTACACATCTGACATGGCGGCAACCGGCCTGCTGAAAGACGGGGAGCTTCCCGGCCGATATCATTGCTGCAACAGGTAGACAAGGAGCGGGCATGAACGGACCGGAAAAGAAAATCACGCGATGTGTGCAGAATGCCGGGACGGTCGAAGTCTACGGCTCGTTTGCCGCAGAGGGCCCCGAGCGCGAGCGGCTGCTCTTTGCCAAGGCTGGAACCCTGAAGACGTTCGGAGATTCTTGCTCCGGACGGCGAAACGGAGCATTGGAGCGCAGAGGAGAGCGTGCGGCGCGACCCTGTCAGTCTTGATGAGATGTTCGAGCAGGCGTTCTCGGGCGATCGCAGAATCACTGTCCGTGTTCTGCTCTTCATCCTGTTTCTTGCCGTGGCGCTCTTGTCCGGCGCCTTTGACGACGTGGATTTCTCAGGTGCGGATGAGGATATCCATCTTACGGAATGAGAGCGTGCTCTTCGGGCGGCCTCAGGCTTTTCAATCTCGCCGAAGGTCCGGCTGCGGGGCAGTCTGGATCTGAACCTGTCGAGAAATCTTCCGGAGCGTCTATTTCAGGTCCGAATGTTTGGAAATTCATAAGTAGAACGCCCTAGAGATTTTCAACGGATCGTACTAGACTCATCACAAATCGGACGTGCGGGCTCCTGTCGGCATGTTGTGTTTGAGATGTTGTCATGGCTCGCCATTCGATTGCGGACATATCGGAAAGTCAATCTGAGTGAATTTGCATCGGGTTGATTTTTCAGCTTTTTGGTAAAGACATCCAAGGAGAATGAGATGAGCAGTCTACGTCTTTCTGCAATGGCCGCCGCTGTCGGCCTGGCAACTCTGTCCTTTGCCGCGAGCGCCGCGCTGTACCAGCCGGGCACCTACACCGCGAAGGTCAACGGACACAATGCTTCCATGACGGTATCGGTTACCGTGAGCGCAAACAGGATTGAGAAGATCGATTACAGCAAGAATCTCGAAACAATCGGCGTGGGCCGGCTGGCTCTTGACAAGGTGGGCGGCAAGATTCTTGCCAGGCAGTCCCTCGGCATCGACAACATCACGGGCGCCACGATTTCCTCGATGGCCCTGAAGAGCGCCGTGCGCAACTGCCTGAAGCAGGCGGGCGCCAGCGATGAAACGCTCTCCAAACTCTCACAGAAGGTCGAAAAGTGGCAGGCTCTCCCGGACACGATGAAGACGCAGGTCGTCATTGTGGGCGGCGGCGGATCGGGGCTTGCCTCCGCAGTGGCGGCCATGCAGGCGGGCGCCAAGGTGATCGTGCTCGAGCGGCTCGGCTTCTTCGGCGGCTCGACAAATGTCTCTGAAGGCGCACTGAACGCCAACGACCCGGTGCGCCAGCCGCGCCAGGGCATCAAGGACTCGATCCCGCACCATATGGAAGACACTCTGAACGGCGGTCACAACACGGGCAACGTTGCGCTTGTTCGCCATCTCGTGAACGGCGCATATCCCGCCATCCAGTGGCTCGAGAGCATCGGCGTCGAGTTCAAGGATGAGGTCGGCACCGCAACGGGCGCCCTCTGGCAGCGCTCGCACTACACGAAGACGCCGTCTGGCAACTCCTACATCCGCGTGTTCGAAAAGGTTCTGCGCGCGCATCCCGGCCAGGTTCAGCTGATTCCCGACATGGTTGTCGAATCCATCATCCGCGGCGAGGACGGCCGTGTGACGGGCGTCATGGCCAGAAGCAACAAGACCGGCAAGGTGACGAAGTTTGAGGCGAGCAAGGGCGTTGTGGTAGCCACGGGCGGCTTTGGCGCCAACATCGCGCTGCGCCAGAAGGTGAACACGGGCGTGTTCAAGGATTATGACCTCGGCGCCGGCATCGGATGCACGAACTTCCAGAAGTCCGCCCAGGGCTCCGGCATCGAAATGGGTCAGAAGATTGGCGCCAACGTGATCGGCATGGCGGACATCCAGGTGCATCCCTGCGGCACGCCGGGCACCGGCCTGATGGAAATGATCCGCACTTCCGGCCGCAATCGCGTGTTCATCAACACCGATGGCAACCGCTTCGTCAATGAAGGCGCGCCGCGCGACGTGCTTGCGAAGGCGATCTTCGCCCAGAAGGGTGCGACGTACTACGTGCTTGTCAACCACCTGCGCTATCCGGCTCTTGACTGGGTCGACCGCAACGGCGCGCGCGTGGGCGACATGATCGATCTTGGGCGCGTTGTTCCGGCCCAGACGCTTGAGGAGCTCGCCAAGAAGCTCAACATGCCGTACGCGAACCTCAAGAAGTCAATCGACGACTACAACGCGGTTGTTTCCGGCAAGGCCAAGGATCCGCTCGGATTCGTTGCCAACAACAAGGCCGACAAGCTGATGACCGAAGGTCCCTGGTATGCATGCCAGAAGGTTCCGACAGTGCACCATACGATGGGCGGACTTGAGATCAACGTCAATGCCCAGGTTCTGGACACGAACGGCAAGGTCATTCCGGGGCTCTACGCCTGCGGCGAAACCACGGGTGGCATCCATGGCGAGAACCGTCTGGGCGGCAATGCCATCTGCGACATCATGGTCTATGGCCGCACCGCCGGCACGAATGCCGCCAGGGGCCTGTAGCCTGACTCGCATCTGATCGCCCGCCTGAGATCCGGGCGCGGGTGAGTTGAGCAGGGCGCTGCCTGCAGCCTTCCGAAGGCTTGGGGGCAGCGCCCGTTTTTTCCTGGTAACAAGCGTCTGCATTGCGTCGCGCTCAAGCATGATTGATCCTGAGACAAAGTGTGAATGGCTTTTATTCATACGAAAAAAGACCAATTCTGGACATTATTCATATGAAAAAAAGCCATCATGGGCTCTTTTCAAGCTTTTTCTGCCATGGAATCTGCAGCTCAGGAGCATTTGATCTGCGCTCAGGGCGAGTGCATCCGTTCAGCGCGTCTCTTCCCGACTCCTTGACTGCGCTCTGCACGGGTGTCAAGATGGGACGGTCTCAATTCTGAAGGAGGTACGGCAGGCCCGTCCTGCAGCATCTGCTGTGGCGGCGCTCAAGCTGGAAAAAGCTTATGGATCTCTGGAACATGCTGAAAACCTGGAGGCGCGAATGCCGCTGGGTGGAACTGAGCCGCGCCGTCGATCCTGAAACCGTCCATTGGGCGGGCTTCCCGACGATGGAAGTGCAGAAAATCTTCGATGTCGCCAAGGACGGATTCACGGTGCACGAGTACAGGATCGTCGGCCAGTACGGCACGCACGCCGATGCGCCGAGCCATTTTGTGGCGGGCGCCCGCACGATTGATGCATTCGGCGCCGAGGACATGGTGCTGCCGCTTTGCGTGGTGGATGCCTCGGAAAAGTGCGCAAAAGATCCCGACTATGCGCTCTCGGTGGAAGATATTCTCGAATGGGAGGGCCGCAACGGCCGCATTCCGCGGGGCTCATTCGTCGCGTTTCGCTCGGATTGGTACAAGCGGGGAGCAATGGCGCAGATGCAGAATGCCGATGAGAGCGGCCAGAGCCACTATCCTGGCTGGTCGGTCGATGCCATACGGTTCCTGGTCGAGCAGCGCGGCGTGGCCAGCATCGGTCATGAGGCGAGCGATACGGATCCCGCAGTTGTGGGCGGCTCTCAGGGCTATCCCGGCGAGCTCTACATCCTGCAGCAGGACCGTTTCCAGGTCGAACTCATGATTAATTTGGACAAGGTGCCCGCAACCGGCGCCGTGATTTTCTGCATGTTCCCGCGCGTGACGGGCGGCGCCGGATTCACTGCGCGCTGCCTGGCGCTGTGTCCTGCCTGATGACCTTTCGCATCGACAGCCGCTCCTTGCATTGTCTTTGAGGGACGGCTGTCCGCCGCTATTTTTTCTGCGACAGCGCAAGTCCCATGATGATCACCGCGGTTCCGGCGATCGCAAGCGGCGGGAGCGATTCTCCAAGCACCAGAACCGAGACGGCCGCCGCAATGAGCGGCTCGCTGTAGATCCA
>OMXR01000010.1 GCA_900315045.1 uncultured Sutterella sp.
TTGTTCGAGAAGTCTCAAACCGTTCCATCGGCGCTCACACCTATCGGTTCTGATCAAGTTTTTAAAGAGCATTGCTGTTTTTCAACAGCGCAGAAGAAGAAGTTTATCAAACTCTTTTTCTTTTTGCAAGTCACGGCGTTTCCGCCGCTCTTCGCTCAGCTTTCGAAGGACGTGTCCCTCAAAGCGGAGGCGCACTATAGACTCACAATTTCTGTTTGTCAAACATCATGCGCCGACTTGCTTTCTTCTCTGAGAACCTCCGAAAAGACTCTCTCTATAAAACAAAAAGCAGGCGCATCGCCTGCCGTTCATTCCAACAAAAGAAAGCGTGGTTGCGGGGGAAGGATTTGAACCAACGACCTTCGGGTTATGAGCCCGACGAGCTACCAGACTGCTCCACCCCGCGGTACCTTTTACTCTTCGCTACCGAAGAGATTGAAATATTAGCTCCTATTTTTTCTTTTGTCAAGATATTTCTTCATCTTGCGCCGAGTTACCCGGGAATGCAGCAATTCCGCCGTACAGCCGATGACGATCATGACTACACTGAAACGTACGTCACAAACATTGGGCACAGAGCTTTCCGTATGGAGTTTCCCAAGCACAAAGTTCTTTACGATCCGCACGCGCTGTTTTGCGAACGCTGCGGCGCCCGGATGGAACGCCGCTTCATCCCGGAAGAAGGCAAAGAGCGCGATGCCTGCCCTTCCTGCGGTTACATCCGGTACTTCAATCCGACACCGATCGTGGTTGCCATCATCGAGCACAAGGGGAAAGTCTTGCTCGCCAAGCGCGCCATCGACCCGCGGAAGGGATTCTGGACGCTCCCCGGAGGCTTTCAGGAACTGCACGAGACACTCGCAGAAGGTGCCGCTCGCGAATCCTGGGAGGAGGCGGGAGCCAAGATCAGCATTCAGCAGCTCTATATCGCCTACGACATCCCCTTTGCCGGGCAAGCCACATTCGCATTCATTGCGCACCTTGAAAGCGAGGACTTTTCCCCCGGCCCAGAATCCTTGGATGTCCGTCTCTTCACTGAAGAGGAAATCCCCTGGGATGAGCTCAGCTTCCGGACTGTCTCCATCGCCCTGCGCCACTTCTTTGCGGACAGAAAGACGGGCATTTTTCCGGTACGCTCGATTCTTCTTGAGCAACCGGAGAATCCATAGCGCCCAAGCCATCACCTCCCCCGAATAGTCCGCGCATGCGCGCGAGTAGAATGATTCCACCGCTGAGGCGATTGCCCTTCTTCAAGCCGGCACTCAAGGTGCCGAAGGCTTTGTCAGGTTCCAGTCGCTCTCCCTCACACTGAAGAATCAATTTACGGAGTCTCGATTCATGCTCTACAAGCTTGCCAAAAGCGTCCTTTTCCAGATGCAGCCTGAAACTGCACACAACGTCATCATGAAGAATCTGGACTGGATCACCCTCATGGGACTTCACAATCTCGTGACGCATATGCCTGACGAAGACCCTGTTGACGTCATGGGCATCAGGTTCCCCAATACCGTCGGACTAGCCGCCGGCATGGACAAGGACGGCACACGCGTTTCCGCTTTCGGCGCCCTTGGCTTCGGCCACGTGGAAATCGGCACCATCACCCCCGTCGCCCAGCCGGGCAATCCCAAGCCGAGACTTTTTCGCGTCATTCCTGCCGAAGGCATCGTCAACCGCATGGGTTTCAACAACGAAGGCACTGAACAGGTCATGCGCAATCTGAAAAGCGCCGAGGCCTTTCATCTTCGCGGCGGCGTTCTAGGCATCAATATCGGCAAGAACAAAGTCACCCCCAACGAGAATGCCGTCTCTGACTATCGTGCCTGCCTGCAGCGCTCCTACGAGAAGGCCGACTACATCGCCATCAACATCTCAAGCCCCAACACCCCAAACCTGCGCGAACTGCAGGCCGACGCCCCTCTGCGGGAACTGCTCGGCGCCCTGCGCGACGAGCGCCGCAAGATCATGGATGAACGCGGCCTGCCCTACAAGCCGATCGCAGTGAAGCTTGCGCCCGATCTTGCCAATGACGCCATCCTGCACGCCGTCGACATCATCGTCGAATCGGAAATGGACGGCGTGATAGCCACCAATACGACAATCAATCACGAATCCATCAAAGGCATGCCGAACTGGAGCGAGACGGGAGGCCTTTCCGGCCGTCCTCTCTTTGAGCGCTCCACAGAGTGTCTGCGATTGATTTCAGAGCATCTGCAGGGCAAGCTTCCCATCATCGCCTCCGGCGGCATCATGAGCGGCAGCGACGCCGTCATCAAAATGCAGGCCGGTGCCAGCCTTGTTCAGCTTTATTCCGGCTTTATTTACCAGGGGCCCGCCCTGATCGCCGAGTGCGTCGAGGCGATTGCAAAATATCGCGCTGGCCAGTCCGAATAGGTCTTCCAGGAGAGTTTTCATGCTAATGCCCAGAATCAATACCGCGCCATTTACTTTTCCCAAGATCATCATCGGAACGATGACCTTCGGCGAGCAGAACACGATTGCTGAGGCCTACGAGCAGCTTGACTGGGCTTACGAGCAAGGGCATCGGTTCCTTGACTGCGCGGAAATGTATCCGATCATGACCAAACCCGAGACGCAGGGCCTGACGGAGGAATACATCGGCCGCTGGATGCGCGGAAAAGACCGCTCGAGCCTTCGCATTGCGTCAAAGGTCACCGGACCAGGCCGCAAATGGATCAGAGGCGGCAAGTTCACCCTGGAAGGCATCCGCGAAGCAGTTGAAGGCTCGCTGCGCCGCCTTCAGACAGACTACATCGATCTGTACCAGATCCACTGGCCCTGTCGCAGCGTCCCGGTCTTCGGCAATACCCGGTTTGTTGCACCTGAGCATCCCGAGGAAGAGCTTGGCATCCGAGAGCAGCTTGAAGTGCTGGGCGAGCTGGTCAAGCAGGGCAAGATCCGCGCTGTCGGCCTTTCCAACGAAACGCCCTGGGGGGTCTGCGCTTTTGCCAAGGCTGCCGATGAATGCGGGCTGCCGAGAATCGTTTCCGTGCAAAACGCGTACTCTCTGACGAACCGCCAGGTCGAGCAGGGCCTTGACGAAGCCTGCTACCGCGAGGGTGTTGCCATTCTTGCCTACTCGCCCCTGGCTGCCGGTACGCTGACAGGAAAATATCTCGAACCGGGGGCAGTCGGCCGATTCACGGTATTCCCGAAAGACTTCTCTCCGCGTTACACCCGCCCGTCGGTTCCCCCGGCTGTCAAGGCCTATGTTGAGCTTGCCCGCCGGCATGGACTGACGCCTGTCGAACTGGCGCTTGGCTTTGCATGCACCAGGCCCTTCATTAGCTCCGTCATTCTTGGAGCAACGAGTCTGGAGCAACTCAAAGCTGACGTGAAAGCTTGCTCGACCCCGATCAGCGATGAGCTCATGCATGAAATCGATGCCATTCATGCAGCAATGCCCAACCCGGCAATCTGAGGGCGGACCGCTGCGGACATTCATTGCGCTGCGGCCAGAGAGTTCGCAGCGCAATGCACTCGGTCTTCTGGCCAAGTCATTTTGCCGGGGCACGAAAGCAAGGGCCGTCCGGGCGGAAAACGTGCACCTGACGCTTGCCTTCATTGGTGAACTGGATTGCTGCATGGCACTTGAACTGAAGGATGCCCTGGGCAGCGCGTCCTTCAGGCCGGTCCCCGTCTGGCCCTTGACGCACCTTGGCCGATTCGGCGCTGTTCTGTGGTGTGCAGGCGAGCCCCTGCCGCAGATTGCACAAAACGCTGCATCGGTTCGCGCACTACTTCAAGCTCACAATATTCCACATGACAGAAAGCGCTTTGCCGCCCACATCACGCTTGCCCGCAACTACTCCCTGCCACTGCCAGCCCTCAATGGCAAGCTGCCGGCACTGCATTTTTCACGCCCTCTGCTCATGGTGAGCGAGCGCGACAAGGATGGCGTTTTGCGCTATCGTTGCCTCTGATCGTCCGTGCAAAATTCCACATCGTGCAATCCGAGCCCGTTCCGATTTTCACGTTACGAAAGTACAACCCCCCTGATTTTCTCGTGCTATGCCCCAAACGCTCCCTATCCGCCCGGCATTCTGGAATGTGCCCGTGTGGGCGGAAATCGGCATTTATGTTGTCGGCCTTCTCGCAGCAGTCCTCTGCATCGCCGGAGTCATCCGCGCCATCCGCATCCGCAACAAAGGGACATCTCCCTTGACATCCAGCGGCCCAGACACCAGCTGGCGCATCAAGCATCTCCTTGCCGAATCCTTTGGCCAGAAGCGTGTCATGCAGGGCGCAAGCGGCAAGGCGCACTTCGCCCTGTTCTGGGGCTTTCTGCTTCTTTTCATGGGAACGGCAACGGCAACGCTGGACTGGGACATCGGCCACTATGTATTCGGCGAGCAGTTTCTGAAGGGGAACATCTACCTTGCCTACAAGCTCGTTCTTGACTGCGCGGGACTTGCCGCCGTCATCTCACTTTGCTACGGACTTGGCCGCCGCTACCTCTGGCACGACGCAAAGGTTGCAGAAAACCCGGAACGCTTTACCATCCTCATCGCAAGCCTGCTGTTCATCATTCTGAGCGGATTCCTCGTTGAGGCGCTGCGGCTTGCCGCCATGCGGCCGGCTTGGGCTGTTTTCTCACCAGTCGGCTACGCGCTTTCCCTGCTGTTCCGCGGCATGACGGAAGAGTCCCTGCGCACCATTCATTCCTTCGTGTGGATCATCCATGGCCTGGCAGCTCTAACTTTTGTCGCCGCGATTCCGCTCACCTACTACGCGCATCTTTTCAAGACTCCCGTCTCGATCTATTTCCAGAAGCGCGAAGCACCTGGCGCGCTCCCAAAGATTGATCACATCGAGGAGCAGGAAACCTTCGGGATTTCAAGCTTCGATCAATTCACTCGCCTTGACCGCATCCGTTTTGACGCGTGCACGGAGTGCGGCCGCTGCAGAAGCGTCTGCCCTGCCGTCAAGGCAAATACGCCGCTTGATCCGAAACTGCTGGTCGGAGCGCTCAAGCGCAGGCTGCACGGAAAGAATCTGAACCAGGATCTTCTGGGTGGCATCATTGACAAGCAGGCGCTCTGGAGCTGCACCACGTGCGGCGCCTGCGCCAGCGTCTGTCCTGCCCGCATTCCGCTTCCCGACCTCATCGTCATGATGCGCCGCCACCTCGCGCTCGAGCAGGGAGAGTTCCCCGAAGGTCTCGCCACCGCGCTTGAAAACACCGCCACGGTCGGCAACCCCTGGGGCATGGATCCTGGAAGCCGACTTAACTGGGCCAAGGGACTGAATGTCCCGGTAGCCAAGAGCGGCGTTCCCTTTGACGTTCTCTACTGGGTTGGATGCTCGGCGTCCTATGACCGGCGCGCCCAGAAAATAGCCCGCGCCATGGTCCGGATCCTTCAGAGCGCGGGAGTGAATTTTGCCGTAATGGCAGAAGAGCGCTGCCACGCGGACTGGGCAAGACGCGCGGGCGAAGAGTATCTCTTCCAGACGGCCGTGCAGGAGAATATTGAAAACTTTGCAAAGTACAGTTTCAAACGTGTTCTGACCGCCTGCCCGCACTGCTTCAACACACTCAAGAACGAGTACCCCCAGTTTGAGGGCGCGCCCAAGGATGTCATCAGCCACGTGCAGTTCATCGATGAGCTGATCAGATCAGGAAAGCTCTCCCCGAACAAGAAGGAGGAACTCGGCGATCTGCTCACCGTGCACGACGCATGCTACTTTGCCCGCTACAACGGAATCACCGAAGAACCGAGACACGCCCTGCGCTCTGCCGGATTCACCCTCGCGGAAGCCGACAGCAACGGCTGCAGCGCAACCTGCTGCGGAGCCGGGGGCGGTCAGATCTTCATGGATCGCCCGAGCCGCATCAACGTCATCCGCCTCAAGGAACTCAGGAACACAGGAGCAAGTCAGGTGGCGGTCAGCTGCCCGCATTGCCTCACCATGCTTGAGAGTGCAGCCGCCGCACAAAATGACGGCAGCAACCAGAGCTTTGCGGACATTTCCGAGCTGATCGCACAAAGGCTTCCGGAAAAAAACTCCCACGCCCGAGGATAGCGTCATGGACAGAGCGCCTGCAGCCAAAGCCCCCCAGACCGTCCAGGTTCTGGACAGGTCGCTGAACCTGATCGACTTCATCGCCTCCAGACGCCATCCCATCGCACTGCATGAAATCGCCCGCGACACCCTTTTGCCGCCATCCACGGTTCACCGGCTGCTGCGAAACCTCGAAAATCATGGCTATGTTGAGCGCGACCAGAACAACTACTGGCGGCTGGGTTTCAAGTTTCTTGAATTCGGCCATCTTGTGCGCGATCGGCTCCCGGTCAGGGAAAAAGCCCTCCCGCTCATGCATGTGCTGTTCGAGAAAACCGGAGCAACGGTCAACCTGTCCATGCGCTGCGGTGACAGCATCATCTACATTGAACACGTATTCGATCCCCAGATCGGAGTGCGCCTCTCGCGGCAGATCGGAGCCAAGGCTCCGCTTCATTGCACAAGCTGCGGAAAGCTCTTTCTGTCGGAATTGCCGACAGAAGAGCTGACGGCCTACATTGCCAGAACGCACCTGCAGGCCCGCACGGAGCACTCGATCCGAACCCCCGAACAGCTGATCGTCGCGCTCGAACACGCTCGTGAACTCGGCTGGGCCGATGATATTGAAGAACTTGAACCGGGAATCCAGTGCATCGGCGCACCGATTCGCAACGGGCTGGGGAAAATGGTTGCAGCGATCAGCATCATCTGCGCAAGCGACATCCGGCGCAAGCCGGAGTGGCCGCAGCATCTGCTGCAGGCCACTGCCGCAGTCTCCGCATCCATGGGCTGGCTCGGAGCCAGGAACTAGCCGGCCTCCAGAGCGCCGGCGCTAGCGCACTCCGCTCCTGGCAAAAGACTCCTCGGCGCATTTCACGACCTTTCTGGCCAGAGCCGAAGTCGGATCGATGACAAATACGGTGCGGCCGGCAATTTCCATATCCCCCTCATCGAGGATGAGCGGCAGCTCCGTGCAGCCAAGGATCAGAACGTTGCACCCGTGCTTTTCAACGAGATACTCGGCGGCGCTCAGAAGATCCTCCCTGCACTGCCCGTCCGTAAAGCCGGCCTTCGCCCCCTTGGGGCCATAGATCGCACGCATGACAAGCTCCTGATGCGGCTGATCCGGAGCGACCATCGGAATCCCCATGGCAAGGGACTTCACTGAATAAATTCCCGTCTTGACCGTGCCGCTCGTCGCCAGCAGGCCGACCTTGGCGCTCTTGCCGTACTTGGCCTGGATTTCATCCATTGTCACCTGCTGCATGTTGATGAACGGAACCTTCAGATGGCGTTGCAGAAACGGCACGAACGCGTGCGCCGTATTGCAGGGCACAATAAGCGCATCGCATCCATCGGCCTGAAGGCGCACTGCGCTGTTGTAGAGCGCGAGCGTCGGGTCCTCCCCACCCTCCAGCAGACACTTGGTGCGGTCGGGCGTCTGAGGGTTCTGCTCGACGACAAGCTTGAAATGCTCCTGGTCGTTGGCCGCAGGAGTTGCGCGGACTATCTTGTCATACAGATCCACCGTAGCGGCCGGCCCCAGCCCCCCGATCAGACCGACCTTGAAGGGCTTGGCAGGCGGCGTGGGATCGGCTGCAAGAATCCGCTTTGCATATTCCTCGACCGGAAGCCGTCCGAGCTGGTCATCCACGGAATCAACCAGCCTGACGGACACTTCCCGCTGCAGCACGTCAAAGAACTTGTGCGGGCAGCCGCAACTGAAGGCAACAACCTGGGCACCGGCTGCGGCAAGCCGCAAAACCGCATTGAACTGATTGATCTGCTTGTCGGCAAAAGCAGTTCTAGGATCGTCCGCATCATGCCTCATGTCGCCTTCATCAATCGACACCGTCACGGAACTGTCCAAGGCAAGAAGCGCAGCCTTGAGCTCAAGGGCGACATCAACATGGTCACCGCCTACGATTCCAATATGAAGCATTTTCAGTCCTCTCCTAAAAATCCAACCAATACCGCCATCATAGCCCCGGTCGGGGGAAAAATAGGCCGCAAAAGGCCTCGGGATGCGCAGTTCTCAGTGCCTGAGCAGTGACTCCCAGACACGGGTCAGGCGCTTGACGCTGACGGGCATCGGCGTGCGCAGCTCCTGCGCAAAAAGCGAAACCCTCAGCTCCTCAAGCAACCAGCGGAACTGCGCAAGCCGGGGATCAACGACTCCCCTGCGGCTGGCAAGCTCCCGCCTGTACGGCACCGCCAGCCTTGCAATGTCCGAGGCGGCCTGACGATCCCGTTCAGGATCGTTCCTCAGTTTTTCAAGCCGGATCATGATCGCCTTTGCGTAGCGAGGATAGTGCCTGAGCTGCTCGGAGGGAATCTCCAGAAGGAAGTGCCTCGGGAACAACTCTCTCATCTGTCCCTCAATGTCCCTGACAGCCTCGGGGAACCCCTTGATCGCAGCAAGCTTTTTTGGAACCGGCCCGAGTGTCGAGACCACATTTTCAAGCAGCCTCTGGAGCTCCATGCCAACCAGCGTGAGCCGGGATCTTCCCTCGTCCTTGCGCGCAGCAAACTCATCGGCATTCGTGGGCCAGGGCTCAGCCAGACAGGACAGCTCGACGGCCGCCTCAACAACTTCGCTGCGCAGGCTTTCAAAGCTTTCGAAGGCTCCTGCAACAGGTTCAATCACGCTCGCCTGCATCTGCACCCGCTGCAGCCCGGAGAGATTCTTCTCCAGATAGCGAACCTGCTCGCGCATCTGCAGAAGGAAAAGACGCCTCAATCCCGCTCTGTGCGCTCTTGCTGCCTGCGCAGGATCATCAAACACTTCAAGGGAGCAGAACTCTCCCCGGTCGACAAGAGCCGGGTGACCTATGAGCGACGCGCCTCTGCGGGAGATCTCCATCAGTTCGGGGAGTTCTCCGAACGACCACTCGGTAATGCGTTCGGTATCGCTGTCCTGCGCAGACTGCACGCTCTGCGCCATACTGGCAAAGAGCTTCTGAGCTTCGCCTCCGAGTTCCGAGCGAAGTTCCGAAAGATTGCGCCCCATGGCAAGCTGCCTGCCATGCTCGTCAATCACCTTGAAGTTCATGGTGAGGTGAGGCGGCAGAAACTCAAGCTTGAAGTCAGTGCGCTCGCACACGGCGCGCGTCTGCTCGCGGATGTCGTCAATCAGGGCATCAACAACGCTCTTGCCCGGCACCGGCTTTCCGTTCACCCGTCGGTAGAACTCCATTGCGTAGTCGGCAATCGGCACGCAGTGCCTGCGCAATCTCTGAGGCAGGCTCTTGATGAGCGCCTGTACCTTTTCCCGAAGCATTCCGGGAACCAGCCAGTCACATCTGACGGGATCAATCTGATTGAGGACGAAAAGCGGCACAGCCATGGTCAGACCGTCCCTAGGCGAGCCGGGTTCAAAGTGGTAGGAAAGCGCCATCGTGACGCCGGCCATTTCAATCTTTTTCGGGAAAAACTCGACTGTCACGCCATCGGCATCGCGCCGCATAAGCTCATCCCTTTTCATGAAGAGCAGTTTTGGATCCTTCTCTTCGGCCTTTTTCCGCCATTGCTCAAACGTGACGGCACAGACCACGTCCTTTGGAATTTTGTTTTCATAAAATTCTGCAATCGACTCTTCATCAATCAGAACGTCCGGACGCCGTGCCTTGTGCTCAATATCGCGAATTTCGCGCACGAGGCGCATGTTGTGCTCAAAGAAAGGCGCCCGACAGTCAAAATCCCCGGCCACAAGAGCCTGCCGGATGAAGAGCTCCCGGCTTAGCGCCGGATCATGCCGGGCATACCCGACCCGGCGCCCCGAATAGATGGTCAGCCCGTACAGGCTGCCCCGCTCCAAGGCAACGACTTCTCCACGGCTTTTCTCCCAGTGCGGCTCAACCCAGCTTTTCTTGATGAGATGAGCGCCTTCGGCCTCGATCCATTCCGGCTCCACGTCAGCGGCGGTCCGGGCAAAAAGCCTGCTTGTCTGCACGAGTTCGGCAGAAACGATCCACTTTCCCGCCTTTTTGGCAATTCCAGAGCCGGGCCAGACCCAGAAGCGAATTCCCCGGGCTCCGGCAAAAGGCGCCGCGCGCAGATCCGCATCAAGCTGGCGCATGCCGATATTGCCGAGCAGTCCGGTCAGAAGCGCCCGATGCAGCTGCTCGTATGTGGCAGGTGCGGAATTGACGCTCCAGCCGATTTCCCGGGTGAGTTCGGAGAGCTGGCGCCAGACATCCCGCCACTCGCGCATCCTGCGCGAAGACAGGAACCGGGACTTGAGCTGTTCGGTGAGAAGCCGATTGCTCTGCTTGTTCGCATTGGCATCCACATACCAATTCCAAATCTTCATGAGCGAGAGAAAGTCGCTCTTTTCATCAGCAAAGATCTTGTGCGCCCGATCAGCCGCCTCCTGCGCTTCCAGCGGTCTTTCTCTGGGATCCTGAATGGCAAGTCCAGAAACAATGATGAGCGCCTCGCGAAGGGCGCCGTACTGAAAGGCCGCGAGGAGCATCCGGGAAAGCCTCGGATCAACGGGCAGACGGCTCAGCTGACGCCCCGTTTCCGTGAGCTCTCCCGCCTCGTCGATCGCACCGAGCTCTCCCAGAATGGCGTATCCATCGCTGATTGCCCGGGCCGGCGGCGGCTGCACAAAAGGAAACGCGCGCACGTCTCCCAGCTTGAGCGCCTTCATGCGCAAAATCACGGCGGCAAGGTTGGAGCGGACAATTTCCGGATCGGTAAAGGCAGGACGCCTAGCCCAGTCATTCTCATCGAAGAGCCGGATGCAGATGCCGTTGGCAACGCGGCCGCACCGCCCGGCCCGCTGGTTGGCCGAGGCCTGACTGACCGGCTCGACCAGAAGCTGCTCGACCTTGTTTCGGTACGAATAGCGCTTGATCCGTGCCAGCCCCGTATCGATCACGTAGCGGATGCCGGGAACCGTGATGGATGTTTCGGCAACATTTGTTGCGAGGACAATCCTGCGCGGGCCGGAGCTCTTGAAGATCTTCTCCTGATCCTGCGCCGAGAGCCGCGCATAGAGCGGCAGGATCTCAACCTGCCCCGGCCGATGGCGCTTTCTGAGAACCTCGGCAGCCTCGCGGATCTCCCGCTCTCCGGGCAAAAACACCAGAATGTCGCCACGCCCCTCCCCCTCGAGCTCATCAGCCGCATCGGCAATGGCATCCATCAGGGTGCGGTCATCCTCCTCGTCCACATCCTCAAGCGCCCGGTAGCGGATTTCCACCGGATACGTCCTTCCGCTGATCGTGAAAACCGGAGCCGGATGATCAGGATCCGCGCCGAAATGGGACGCAAATCGTGCCGAATCGATCGTTGCCGAAGTCACAATGACCTTGAAATCGCGCCTGCGGGCAAGAATCCGCTTCAGGTACCCCAGAAGAAAATCAATGTTGATCGATCTCTCGTGCGCCTCATCGATGATGATCGTGTCATAGCGGCGAAGCATCGGGTCGGTCTGGGTTTCCGCAAGCAGGATGCCGTCAGTCATCAGCTTGATGCTTGCGCCGGGCGTTGTCTCATCGGTAAACCGAACCTTGTAGCCGACAACCTCGCCCAGCTCAGAATCCATTTCCTCAGCGATGCGCTTGGCGACAGAACTGGCGGCAATGCGGCGGGGCTGGGTGTGTCCTATGAGCCCCTTGCGGCCGCGTCCGGCCATCAGGCACAGCTTGGGCAGCTGCGTTGTCTTGCCCGAGCCCGTCTCTCCGCAGACAATGATTACCTGATTGTCCCGGATTGCGGCAATCAGCTCGTCCGCATGTTCGCTGACAGGGAGCCCCGGCATCAGCTCAAGGCGGGGAATGGGATTTCGGATAATCTCGCCCCTCTCATTGCGGCGCACCGTCCTTTTCTGTACAGGAAGCCCTTCATCGGCGGCCTCGGCGGTCTGCTCCGTACGAGCGGGAGGACGCACGGAAGCAGTTTGCTTTCCGGCTTTCTGCCCGGATCCGGGACGGGAGGTTCGCGCGGCTTCCGGGGCGGATTTGCGTACCGGCTTTCGCAAAGCGCCGGTCGCTTTCTTGTCTTCGCTGCCCCTCTGGCGGGCGGGCGGCTGACTCGGCTGTGCCTCAGTCGCCAGTGAGGGGGAGCGAACCGCCTCCTGCTCCTTGGCCTGCTCAACGCCGTTTTGCTGACCAGGCGTCTTGAGCCGCGCCAGCTTCTTCTTCCCGCCGAAAGGCAGCCCTGGCTCCTTGCGGATTGACTCGGGAGAAAGCATTGAGCGCAAATGATCAAACGGGCGGGAAGAAAAATCAGACATCCTGCGTGGACTCCAAACAAAGTAGCCGCATTCTAAAGTGACGATGTTTCTGAGTGTGCCGGCTCTCAGCGGCTAGAATAACCGCCACATCCCGGGCTGATTGCCCAAATTTTGAATATTTCAAGGAGCTGACGATGGCACGCATGGTGCACTGCATTAAGCTGGGAAAAGACGCCGAAGGCCTGGACTATCCGCCCGTTCCGGGCGAGCTCGGCAAGCAGATCTGGGCAAACGTGAGCAAGGAAGCCTGGCAGGAGTGGACAAAGCTGCAGACGATGATGATCAACGAGTACGGACTGAATTGCGCAGACATCAACGTACGCCGCCACCTTCTGGAGCAGTGCCGCAGCTATTTCTTCGGCAAGGGCGTCGATCCCGTGCCGAACGCGACCCCGGAAAACAAATAACCCGAGGCATCTTCGGGTGATCCCGCGCCTGAACCGCATTGCGGCTCAGGCGTTTTCAGCCCCCTTCTAGCGGCGCTCGAACCGCTTGACGCCTTCTGCGGTCCCCAGCAGAAGCACATCGGCTCCTCTGGCGGCAAAAAGCCCCACGCTCACCACGCCGGGAATCTGGTTGATGGCTGCTTCAAGAGCGGCCGGCTCTTCAATCGACAGGCCGTGAACATCAAGAATCCGGTTCCCGTTATCGGTCGTGAAATCCCGCTCGACGGGATTGCCACCAAACTCTCTCAGCCGCGCGGCGACGGCGCGCAGCGCCATCGGAATCACCTCTACGGGCAGCGGGAACTTGCCGAGCACGGGAACCTTCTTGCTGGCATCGGCAATGCACACGAACTTCCTGGCAACGGAAGCCACAATTTTTTCCCGGGTGAGCGCTCCGCCGCCGCCCTTGATCATGTTGAACCCTGCATCAATCTCATCGGCTCCATCCACATACACCCCGATGCCATCGACTTCGTTCATCTCAAGAACGCGGAACCCGAGCTGTTCGAGCCGCCTGGTCGAGCGAACGGAACTTGACACGCAAGCCGGAACGGACAGGCCGCTCTGCGCGAGCGCATCAATGAAGAAGTCGACCGTCGAACCCGTGCCGACCCCCAGAATCTCTCCCGGACGAACATCGGCAAGCGCAGCCTTCGCCACGAGTTTCTTGAGTTCATTCTGATCCATCGGTTCCTCCTCCCGTCACCGGCAATCACGGCTTTTCGCCGACAAATCCCTGGCGCAATATCGCCAGAGGCGTATCGTTCAGGCACAATTCTGACAGTTTTCTCTTCGCCGAGCATTCTCCGAACGCGTTTTTACCGATGCCATCCGAACAAAAGCACTCGCCGGATTCCGACTATCTGCTCGAACTGATCCAGGCCTCTCCCTCGGTGAAGAACAAACCCCGTCTGCTTGTTCTTCTGCTGGGCATTCTGGCCGCCATCTTCTCTGTTGTCACCGCCCTCAGCTACGCGGTCACATCAAGTCAGGAGTCCGAGCATCTCACGCATATCAGCCGGATCGTCCGCGAACAGATCGGCACCCGCATGCAGGACCTCTCGCTCGAACTGATGCAGACGGCGGGAACACGCGTGCCCATCGGCGCAAACGCCCACACCCAGGAGCGGGTCAGCGAGCTTTTTGAGGATTTTCACGAACTCCTTGAAATCACCGGAATCACCGAAGACGGCAGGGTGTCCATGTCGCTGCCCAATCCGTACATTTTCGGCGAAGTCACGCGCCCCCTGGGCAGCAGGCTCTCCCTCCAGTCGCTGCGCTTTTTCGAAAAATCGAGCAAAGGCATTGCCGTCGTCTTCTCCGAGCCCTATGTCATCAAGGACAAGCTTGGCAGCCCCTTCATCGACATTTTCATTCCCAACCCCGATCCGCATGTCACTTACATCGCCCGGCTTTCGGTTCAGGAAATCACCAAGCACACCGACATTCCGCATCTAGGACTGAACCGCTTTGCCTATTTCACGGTCAATGGCACTCCCATGGCCGAGCACCCCCTGGCAGATACGCCGCGTCTGCACACCGTCTCGGCGCCCGTTCCGCCGTTTCCGCTGTCCACGGAACTCGTGATGGCCACACCGCTGTCCAGTTTCCTCACGTCCAAGTTTTTCGTCGGCGCTCTGCTCTTTTTCGTCGCCGTGCTCTGCTCTCTGCTGATCACGCTGACCGTCATGATCATGGGAAAAAGCCGCAGGGAAGACATGCTCGAGAGCCGCATCCTGGTGCAAAAGACCCTCAACGAGGCCTTCACCGACGGCATCACCGTCACCAGCATGTCAGGGCGCATTCTCTTTGCCAACAGCGCCTTTTCCAAGATGACCGGATATCCGGCAAGCGAACTTCTCGGAATGCGCCCGCCCTTCAAGTTCTGGCCTGCTGATGCACACGATCGGCTGACCCGGGAATTCGTCGAATTAGCACGGCAAAAGAACAAGAAGAGCATTCCCAAGGATCTCTCCTATCAGGCCGTCCGCAAGGACGGAAGCCTCTTTGACTGCCGCGTTGAGCGCCGTCCCGTCTTTGATGCCTCGGGACGCATGCTCGGCATCCTGTCCATTCACAACGATGAAACGGCGAAGAACCGTGCGGAGGCATCTCTCAAGCGCGCCCAGGAAAGTTTTGCCCGAGCAATCTCCACCATGGATACCGCTGTGTCAGTCCTCAGGCATCAGAATGGCTCACCCCAGATTCTCTTTGCCAACAAGCGCTACACAGACAGTTTCGGTCCTGGCTCGGAAGGGCACGTCAGAATTGCCGGCAAACTCCATGAACTGCCCTCCGCTGAGCAGTCAAACGGAGAAGTCTTTGACGAGCACACCGGACACTGGCTGTACGTCAAGGCGCGTACGATCGGCTGGATTGACGGCGAAACGGCCGAATTGCTGACCATTACGGACATCTCCGAGCAGCGAAGAACCTCTCTCCTTCTTGAGGAACAGCTCAAGAAGGCGGAACAGTCGGCGCGCCTCATCATGATCGGCGAAACAGCAAGCTCTATTGCGCACGAAGTTAACCAGCCGCTTGCAGCCATTCAGAACTATGCCAGCGCCGCCCTGATGCTCAACCGCAACAACAAGCTGAATGAAGCCAATGCGGAAGAGGCCTTTTCCAAGATCCTGCACCAGACCCAGCGCATGAGCCAGATTGTCCAGGTGATGCGCTCCTCGGCAAAGCGCTCCGAACCGCACCTGCAGCCCACAGATGTCGACACCCTCGTTGATGGAGCCATGGAACTCGCTCTCATCACGGCAAGGAAACTCAAGATGAGAATCAAGGTTTCCCGCCCGCAGAAGCTGCCCATGGTTCTTTGCGACTCGGTGCTCATCGAGCAGGTTCTGCTCAATCTGCTCAGGAATGCCATGGAGGCAAGCGAGAACACCGGTTCGTCAAGCGTTCTTCTCAGCATCGAGCATATCGACTCGATGATCGTCTTCAAGGTGACAGACCACGGCATCGGTCTTTCGGAAGACGTGCTCGCGAACCTCTTCACCCCGTTCTTCAGCACGAAGACCTCCGGCATGGGCATCGGTCTGAACATTTGCCGTTCCATTGCCGAAACTCACCACGGACGCATCTCAGCGGAAAACAATCCCACGGGCGGAGCAACCTTTACGCTGTCACTCCAAGTTGCAGATGGGGAGTTACAATTCGAAAGTTAGATGTACTAAGGGTTTCTACTGCCATGGCTTTTTCCAACTTTTCTGCCTCTGAAACTACACAGACGCTCGGCACGGTTTACGTTGTTGACGACGATGAGGCCGTCCGGGACTCCCTCCGATGGCTTCTGGAAGCGAACGACTACAAGGTCGAACTCTTTGACAGCGGCGAAAGCTTCATTGCAAAGTACGACCCGAATGCAATTGCCGTCCTGCTTCTGGACGTGCGCATGAAGGGCATGAGCGGCCTGGAGGTTCAGGATCATCTGATTGCCCGAAAAGCGGCTCTGCCGATCATCTTCATCACCGGCCACGGGGACATCCCGATGGCTGTGAGCGCCCTCAAGAAGGGTGCCGTGGACTTCATTGAGAAGCCCTTTGATCATGCCGCCCTCAAGCAACAGGTCGAGCGCATGCTGCATGAGGCGCGCGAGCGCAAGGTCAGGGAGGAGAAGCAGAGTCTGAATGAGGCGCTTCTGTCCAAGCTCACCCCGCGCGAGCAGCAGGTTCTCGAGCGCATTGTCTCGGGACGCCTGAACAAGCAGATTGCAGATGATCTCGGCATCTCGATCAAGACCGTGGAAGCACATCGCGCATCCATCATGGACAAGACCAATTCGGGCACGGTTGCCGATCTGATGCGCGTTGTCATGGGGGCGGGAGTGAGATCGGGAATCTACGGGCAATAAGCCTTTCCGTGTCTTTTTTCGGAGCCCGCCGGTGCTTTTGCCTGCGGGCTCGGTTTTTGCCCGTCTGTGATTGCGGCAGGTACAATCGCACACACTTGAAACGAAGATTTTGTCATGTCACAGGCGTACTTTCTGATACCTGGTCTGTTGTTGCCGCAACAGGCCTTTGAGCGTTTATCCGCAAGCACACTTTCAGCCCTGGAACAGCTCACGCTTGGCCAAACAGCTGAAGTTATGTCGCAAACCCTCTCGAGCGGAGTCTTTACGCGTGCCGTCCATGACATGTGGGTCTGGCGGGTGCTTTGCTCCCGTCCCTCCTTTCCTCCGATTGCACCCTACGTCTGGCATACGGAACTGGAGCTTGTCTTTGCCAGCGAAGTCTGGCGGCTTGATATCGGCACCAGAACCGCGGATGGCATTCGTGCGCTGCCCGATGCTGCTCTGACTGACGATCTCATCGAAACCATCTGCGCACGCCTTCTCAAGCCGCTTGCATCCGAAGGGTTCACCCTGCAGCGCTGGGACAAGACTCTCTACCTCACGCGCAGGAACAATTGGCCTGTCGCGACACGTCCCTGGAGCACTCTGACAGTCGGCCACAGGCCCGACGAGCGCGACATTGAACCCGCCCCGGGTGCGCAGCCCGATTCAGTCCTAGCCGCTCAGGCTGCATTGAACCGCCTGCAGACGGCGCTTTGCACGCCAGAAGCCCCGGTAACAGCCTCCGGGCACAAGGCGGACGCCCTTTGGATCTGGGGCGGCGGCAGAGGCGGCCTCATTTTTCCGCCCACGAAGATCCGCGGAGTGCTTGCCGATGAAACCGCGATCATCAGCTGGACTCAGAACGCGGGGCTCTTCAGCCACTGCACCGCCAAAGCGGCAGGCGCCGCCGACTGGCCCGAGCAGTGCGCCCCCGGCACAAGGCTTGCCGTCCTTTCGGATCTGTACGAACCCTGGCTGCACGCTGACTGGCCCGAGTGGGAAAAACGCATTCCCGCCCTGTGCGAACAGATCCGGACTCTGATGGCAGCGGCAGCAAAGAAGGAATGCAAGCACTCGCTCATCATTGCCTGCGGAGAACGCCTCAGTTCGACCGTCACGCTTCAGGCCGCATCAAGCGGCGGCGTGCGCGGCCTGCTCGAGCGATTGAAGCGCCAGCACTGCATCGCCCCGGACAAATGGCTGATCGAAGGGAGCCTTGCATGAGCACGCGCTTTCGCATTCGCGATTATGACCAGCGGATCTGCGACAGGCTGACCGCAGGCGGCGTTCTGAGGCCCCTGGCCAGAGCGCTTGCCGCGCGCGGAGTCACCTGCGCCGAAGACATGGCCGAGGACTGGCGCAGCATGATTGCGCCGAGCCAGCTCGAGGGCGCCGAAGCGGCAGCAAAGCTGCTTGCCGACGCACGGGAGAGGCACGCCCATGTCACCATTGTTGCGGACTACGACTGTGACGGCGCAACCGCCTGCGCCATCGCCATGAAAGGCTTCCGGGCCATGGGCATTTCCTGCGGCTACATCGTTCCCGACCGTTTCCGCTACGGTTACGGCCTCTCGCCCGACATTGTCGACCTGGCCAATGAAAGTCAGCATCCCGATCTCATCGTCACCGTTGACAACGGCATTGCGAGCGTGGATGGCGTGCGGCGGGCAAACGAACTCGGCATCGCGGTCATCATCACCGACCATCATCTGCAGGGAGCGACACTGCCCGAGGCAGCGTGTATCGTCAATCCCAACGTCAAAACGAGCAGCTTTGCGAGCAAAGCGCTCTGCGGATGCGGCGTCATGTACTACGTGCTGCTTGCACTGCGTGCGGAATTGCGCAGGCGTGGCGTGTTCACCGCCCAGACCCAGCCCCGGCTCGATGCGCTCTCCGATCTGGTTGCCCTCGGCACCGTTGCCGATGTCGTTTGTCTGGACAAGAACAATCGGATTCTCGTCTCCCAGGGACTTTCCCGCGTCAGGCGCGGTCTGGCCTGTCCGGGAATCCAGGCGCTTTTTGCCGTCGCAGGCCGCGATACGGGCAGCGCCAGCGTGCGCGACTTTGCCTTTTCGATCGCGCCGCGCATCAACGCCGCCGGCCGCATGGACGAAATGAATCCCGGAATCGACTGTTTGCTCTCTGACACCGTCGACGCAGCCATGGGTTTTGCCGAGCAGCTTGAGTCCTTCAACAATCAGCGGCGCAATCTCGAAGGATCCATGCAAAGCGAAGCACTCGAGAGCGTGCAGGCCATGGACTGGGAAAGCAGGGCCACCGTGACGCTCTTTGATTCAGGCTGGCACCAGGGGGTCGTGGGGCTTGTTGCAAGCCGCGTCAAGGAGCGCATCCACCGTCCCGTGATTGCCTTTGCACCATCCGAAGACGGAGAACTGAAGGGATCGGGCCGCTCCATTGAAGGCGTTCACCTCAAGGACGCCCTGGACCGCGTCATGAAAAAGGATCCGGACGTCATCATCCGGTTCGGCGGGCACGCCATGGCTGCCGGGCTCACGATCGCCCCCGGCAATCTTGAGCGGTTTTCCGAGCTTTTCGAGCTTGCGGTATCCGAAATGACGCCGCCCGAGCTTTTTGACAAAACGGTTCTCGTGGATGGCGCGCTCTCGCCCGAGGAAGTGAACTTCCCGCTGATTGAGGCGCTCTCGTCCAGAATCTGGGGACAGGGTTTTGAGCGGCCTCTTTTTGCCAATGACTTCACGATTCTCTCGCAGCGTGTTCTCAAAGGCACGCACCTGAAGCTGATCGTCGATCTTGGAGGCTCCCGGTTCGAAGCCATCTACTTCCACCACAGCGAGCCGCTGCCGCAAAAGGTGCGCCTTGCGTATCGGCCGGAAATCAATGAATTCATGGGACGGCAGTCGGTGCAGCTCGTCGTTGAGGCATCCGAGGACTAACCTCGGCATTCACCCTTCCCGTATAATTTCGCGGTTTTGCGACAGCCGAAGGACTCCTTCGGAATCGCCATTTGTTCAACGCTTGCGCGCTCCTTCGCACGACTCGCAGGCATTGCGCATTGCGCAGACACCGTCCGCGCAATGCGCTCCCCGGATACGAAACATGGAAGCTGAACGCATCAATCACATCAACAATCTGTGCGACGACCTAGCTCACCGTCTATGTGAGCTGAGGGGGTATCTTTGACGTCGACCACAAGGAGCGGCGCCTAGAGGAAGTCTGCAGGGAGGTTGAGAACCCTGATCTCTGGAACAACCCCGAGCAGGCTCAGAAAATCACCAAGGAAAAGAAATCCCTGGAGGATCTCATCGGGAATTTTTCCCGGCTCACAACCGGAATATCCGACGCAAAGGAACTCTTTGCCATGAGCCTGGAAGAGGGCGATGAGTCCGGCGCGGAACTGGTGGCCGAAGAGGTCGAAGGCTTCGCCCGGGACGTTGAAAAGCTCGAATTCAAGCGCATGTTCAATCAGCCGATGGACAGCGCCAACTGCTACCTTGAAATCCAGGCGGGCGCTGGCGGAACAGAAGCCCAGGACTGGGCGAGCATGCTCGAGCGCATGTACCTGAGGTACGCCGAGAGAAGCGGCTTTACCGCAAAGCTCACCGAAGAGACTGAAGGCGACGTTGCCGGAATCAAGGGCTGCACGATGTTCATCGAAGGCGAATGGGCCTTCGGTACGCTGCGCACGGAAACCGGCATTCACCGCTTGGTGCGCAAGAGTCCGTTTGACGCTAACGCACGCCGTCACACATCGTTTGCGAGCGTTTACGTCTACCCCGAAGTGGACGACTCGATCGAAATCACCATCAACCCGGCGGATTTGCGCGTTGACGTGTTCCGCGCCTCTGGCGCCGGCGGCCAGCACATTCAGAAGACCGAATCGGCCGTGCGCATCACGCACATCCCGACCGGGATCGTCACGGTCTGCCAGGACGACCGCAGCCAGCACAACAACCGCGAGCAGGCAATGCGCCAGCTTAAAGCCAAGCTCTACGAGATGGAGCTCAGAAAGCGCATGGCCGTTCAGGAGCAGATCGAAGAATCCAAGAGCGACATCGGCTGGGGGCATCAGATCCGCAGCTATGTCCTCGATCAGTCCCGGGTCAAGGATCTTCGCACCAATGTGGAAACGGGCAACACGGGAGCCGTTTTGGACGGCGACCTGGATCAATTTATCGAGGCAAGCCTCAAGATGGGAATCTAAAAGCGCAATCCCCATCACCCTCTTTTGTTAGGAAGCAAAAATGACTGAAGAACTCAAGGACCAGTCGCAGCAGGCAGTTGCGGAAGACGAAAACCACATCATCCAGGAGCGCCGCGCAAAACTTGCCAAATTGCGCGAGAACGGCATTGCCTTCCCCAATGACTTCCGCCGTACCGACCTGTTCGGGGATCTGCGCGCGAGTTGGGGTGAAAAAACCGCTGAGGAAATCGAAGCCGCCAACGTGCAGGTTGCCGTTTCCGGCCGCATGATGCTCAAGCGCGTGATGGGCAAGGCGGCATTTGCCACCGTGCGCGACTTCACCGGGGAAATGCAGTATTTCCTCTCGCCCGCGGACTGCGGTGAAGAGTCGTTCAAGGCATTCAAAACGTTCGATCTCGGCGACATCGTTGCCGCCAAGGGCACGCTGTTTCGCACGCGCCGCGGCGAGCTTTCCGTTCGCGTGAAGGAGCTCCGTCTGATCACTAAGAGCATTCGCCCGCTCCCGGAAAAGCACAAGGGCCTTCAGGACATAGAAGCCCGCTGCCGCCAGCGCTACGTCGACCTCATCATGAATGAGGACAGCCGCAAGCGCTTTGAAGTGCGCAGCAAGGTCGTGAGCGCCATCCGCGACTTCATGAACAAGCACCGGTTCATGGAAGTGGAAACGCCGATGCTCAACCCGATTCCGGGCGGCGCCAATGCCAAGCCCTTCATCACCCATCACAACGCCTTGGACATTGACCAGTATCTGCGCATTGCGCCTGAGCTATACCTCAAGCGCCTTGTGGTCGGAGGCTTTGAGCGCGTCTACGAAGTCAACCGCTGCTTCCGCAACGAGGGCATTGATACGCGCCACAACCCCGAGTTCACCACGATTGAGTTCTACTGCACCTATTGGACCTACAAGGATCAGATGGAGTACACCGAAGAGCTGCTGCGGTCCGTGGCGGTCGCGGCAACGGGTTCTGCCGTCATCAGCTATCAGGGCACGACAATTGATCTTTCCAAGCCCTTTGCCCGCCTGACGCCCCAGCAGGCAATCCGCAAGTACGCGCCGCAGTACACGGAAGAGAACCTTCGGGACGAGGCATTCCTGCGCTCTGAGCTGGTTCGCCTGAAGGCTCCGCAGCCCGAGTGGGTCGGTCTGGGCGCCCTGGTGATGGCGCTTTTTGAAGAAGTCGCCGAGAGCAAGCTCATCGAGCCGACTTTCATCGTCGACTATCCGGTGGAGATCAGCCCGCTCGCGCGCGCCAACGACAGCAATCCGGAGCTCACCGACCGTTTCGAGCTGTTCATCTACGGACGGGAAACGGCCAACGGATTCTCCGAGCTGAACGACCCGGATGACCAGGCAAGCCGCTTCAAGGCTCAGGCCGACGCCAAGAGCCATGGCGACGACGAAGCCATGTTCTACGACGCAGACTTCATCCGCGCCCTTGAATACGGGCTGCCCCCCACCGCAGGCTGCGGCATCGGCATCGACCGTTTCGTCATGCTGCTCACGGACGCCGCCTCGATCCGGGAAGTCCTGCTTTTCCCTGCGCTTCGCCCTGAATAAACGAAACGCAATTGCGGAATTTGCCGATGGGATCGGTCCTCGCCACGAAAGACTGGCATAGGGGATCGATCCTATTTGTTTTGCGGCGATCGCCCGCTTCTGGACTTTCCCGCACGCAATCTTGCGATATTCCCTAAAATGCACCGTTCGGAACGGAGACATCCTCCCGCCCCTCATGCATCAACAATTCAATTACAACAAGAAGAGCAATGGAATACGACCTCTCGCTTATCATGAATTCGCTGCCGCTGCTGATCCGCGGCGCCGGCGTCACGCTTGAGATCACGGCCCTGGCCGTTGGCCTTGGCCTGGTGTTCGGACTCATTGCGGCACTCGCCCAGCTGAGCAAGTTCGCGCCGCTCAAATGGCTCGCAAAGATCTACGTCGACTTCATCCGCGGCACGCCGCTGCTCGTGCAGATCTTCATCATTTACTTTGCACTTCCAGCCCTTCTCGGCCAGCGCATCGATCCCTTCGTGGCCGCGGTTGCAGCCTGCTCGATCAATTCAGGCGCCTACATTGCGGAAATCTTCCGCGCCGGCATCCAGTCGATTGAAATCGGCCAGATGCGCGCGGGACTCTCGCTTGGCATGAACTGGAACCAGACCATGCGCTACATCATCCTGCCTCAGGCATTCAAGCGCATCATTCCGCCGCTCGGTAACGAGTTCATCGCCATGCTGAAGGACTCTTCGCTCGTGTCCGTCATCGGCTTTGAGGAACTCACCCGCTCGGGCCAGCTCATCATCGCGGAAACCTACGGATCTCTTGAGATCTGGACGGCCGTTGCCCTGCTCTATCTCATCATGACGCTGACCATCACGCAATTTGTGGGCGTGCTTGAGCGGCGTTACAAGAAGAGCGACGCAAGATAGGTGCCGGCCTCCCCGCGAAACCGGGCGCGCTGTTTCACTTGCTCACAAAGAGGAGTGTCACGCGCGCCCGTTTTTTTGTTATAGTTCCCGCCACTGATTGCTCCGGCGCCGTGCTTTGGACGTGATTGCGGCGGATTCCGGGAGCAGTACCCCATTGGTCTTTCGACGCCATTCGGTTTCATTCGATTCATCCCGCAGGAACACTCTCCAGCCCTCCTTGGCAGCACCATGCTTTTCGTGTTGCGGGCTCACATGCGTTTCTGCCGGCATGCGCGCAAAGACAGTTAGGTTTGATTTGATCATTTGATTTTTGTCTCACACAACTCAAAAAAGGAAAAAATCATGAATGAAAAGATCCGTGAAGTGAATGACTCCAACTTTGCCGATGCGGTCAAGTCCGTTTCCGACAAGCCGGTTCTTGTCGATTTCTGGGCACCCTGGTGCGGTCCGTGCCGCATGGTTGCACCGCTGCTCGACCAGGCTGCCGACGATTACGACGGTCAGGTTCTCATCACCAAGTACAACGTTGACGAAAGCAGCAGTGTGGCCAGCGAAAATGGCATCCGCGGCATCCCGACGCTTCTTGTCTATAAGAATGGTCAGGTCGTCGGCCAGAAGGTCGGCGCCATGAGCAAGTCCGAACTTGATGCCTTCATCAAACAGTTTTGCTAATTAACCCCTGAAGCGGGGAAGTATCTCAAGCAGCGCCTTCTGCGCTAGGCTTCTTCCCCGCTCGAATATCCATATTTCTTCTTTCCACCCTCCCAAAATGCATCTTTCAGAGCTGAAAACACTGCACATCAGCCAGTTGCTTGACATGGCAACCGAGCTCGAAATCGATAATGCCCAGCGCATGCGCAAGCAGGAACTGATGTTTGCGATTCTCAAAAAGCGCGCCAAGTCCGGCGAACAGATCTTCGGCGACGGCACTCTTGAAGTCCTCCCCGATGGATTCGGTTTTCTGAGAAGCCCCGATACGAGCTACCTTGCTTCAACCGACGACATCTACATCTCGCCCTCCCAGATCCGCCGATTCAACCTGCACACCGGCGACTCTATCGAAGGCGAAGTGCGCACCCCCAAGGACAACGAACGATATTTCGCCCTTGTCAAGGTTGATACGGTGAACGGCCAGCCGCCGGAAACCCTCAAGCACAGGATGCTTTTTGAGAACCTCACGCCGCTTTTCCCGAATGTGCCGCTGCAGCTTGAGCGCAACATGCGGGGCGACGAGAATCTCACCGGGCGCCTCATTGACATCATCGCCCCGATCGGCAAGGGGCAGCGCGGCCTGATCGTCGCCAGTCCCAAGTCCGGCAAGACGGTTTTAATGCAGCACATTGCGCATGCCATCACGGCGAATCACCCGGACTGCATCCTCATCGTTCTGCTGATCGACGAGCGTCCTGAGGAAGTGACGGAAATGCAGCGTTCCGTGCGCGGCGAAGTCGTGGCCTCGACGTTTGACGAACCCGCAACGCGCCACGTGCAGGTTGCTGAAATGGTGATCGAAAAGGCCAAGCGCCTCGCTGAAAGCAAGAAGGACGTCATCATCCTGCTTGACTCGATCACCCGTCTTGCACGCGCCTACAACACCGTGATTCCGAGTTCCGGAAAAGTGCTCACGGGCGGCGTGGACGCAAATGCGCTGCAGCGCCCGAAACGCTTTTTTGGCGCTGCAAGAAACATTGAGGAAGGCGGCTCTCTCACCATTCTTGCCACGGCTCTCATTGACACCGGCTCGCGCATGGATGACGTGATCTACGAGGAGTTCAAGGGCACCGGCAACATGGAAATCCATCTTGAGCGGCGTCTTGCTGAAAAGCGCGTTTATCCGTCGATCAATGTCAACCGCTCCGGAACCCGCCGTGAAGAGCTGCTTCTCAAGCCCGATGTTCTGCAGAAGGTCTGGATTCTCAGGAAGATCCTCTACGACATGGATGAGATCGAAGCCATGGAATTCCTGCTTGACAAGATGCGCTCTACGAAGACCAATGCGGAGTTCTTCGACCTGATGCGCAGATGACATGCGTTGCGAGGGAGAATCGGCCGCTTGCTTTTGCCTTGTTTTTCCCTCATAATTCGCACCCTTCCCAGTTTGGCACGTGGGGAACATGCCTGCCGTAAGACCACTGACATGAGAGTGGCGGGCTCGCAAGGTTTCCAGGGCGACCGACAAAAATCAACTCGGAAATTTAATAAAAATGAAACCCAATATTCACCCGGAATACCGCGAGGTCGCTTTCGTTGACCTCTCCATCAACAAGACCTTCATCATCTCGAGCTCGGTTGCCACCAAGGAAACCGTTGAGATCGACGGCAAGACCTATCCGCTGTTCAAGCTCGATACCTCTTCTGAGAGCCACCCCTTCTACACCGGCGCTCAGACCCGCATCGTTGAAGCCGGTCGCGTTGAGAAGTTCCGCAACAAGTACGCCAAGGCTCTTGGCACCAAGGCCAAGTAATCGATCTTTTCGATTATTTCCTTAAAAAACGGCGCTACCAGTTTCATGGAAGCGCCGTTTTTGCATCCGCCATTCTCAGGCAGGGCTCAGAGGAACAAATCCGGTCTGTTTGTGCAGATTGCATCAACCCCAAGTCCAAGCAGTTCCTGCCCTGCACGGTGATCGTCCACCGTGTAGACCATCATCTGATAGCCGGCATCAAGAACTTCTGCGACAAATTGCCCCGTGGCCAGTGCCGCATCCGGATGAACGGCAACAACCCGCAGAGATTCCGCCAAAGACTTCCAGTCCCGGGGCATCGTTTCAAGAAGCAGGGCACGCGAAAGCTCCGGTGCCGCCCCGGCTGCAGCGGCAAGGCTTGCAGAGCTGAACGATGAAAGCAGTGGCAGCGTTCCCGGATAGTCCCGGTAAGCTTCCTGAACAGCTTTGGCTACAGCCCTGCCCGTCTGCTCGTCCTGCCCCAGCGCGGGTTTTATCTCAATGTTCATGCGGATGGCATGCAGCTTGCAAAACTCCATGGCTTCCGAAAGCAAAGCCATTCGTTCACCAGAAAACTCCGGAGCACAAAGGATTCCCGCATTGAGTTCGCGAAGCTCAGCCGCAGTCATCGCAGAGACCTTGCCTGTCCCGCGAACCACCCTTCCCAGCGCTTCATCATGAGAAAGAATCAGCACGCCATCGCTCGTAAGCATGGCGTCCGTTTCAACTGCCTCAACGCCAAGAGCCACTGCGCGTTTCAGCGCAGCCATCGTGTTCTCTGGTGCGAGTGTCCCGCAAAGTCGGTGAGCGATAACTTTGGGGTACGGCCAACGGTTCCTCGTTGAAATTTTGCTTGCCATGATGCTTGATCGTTCTTGTCAGCGACCTCGGATTATGTCACCAGATGCGCCGTTCAGCCCTGTTTTCCATATTGATCCGAGGTCGGCTTCAAGCGTCAATCCGTTTTGACCTGCCTGTTGAGATACTCGTCGGGATTATGCTCAGGCTCATACGGAGGCAGAAAGAAAAGCTCAATTCGATCCTTATTCGCTTCGAGCCATTCGGTTACAAGTTTGACGTGGTGGATTCTTGCGTTATCCGTAATCACCAACACTTTCCGCTGCGGATGATCCTGGACCAAGTCCTGCAGGAACTTCAAAAAGACATCAGCTCCAACTGCTCCCTTGTGAAAAGAAAAATGCAGTTTGCCCTGATTGGATACCGCTGAAAGCATGGACGGGTAGCCATGGGCCAGTCGCGCATTGTGCTCAATGTGCGACGTGACCCCAATGGGCGCAAAGCCGCGAACCCAGTTCGTATCCTGATGAATCCCTGTTTCGTCCTGCCAGAAAATGATTGCGTTCTCCACCTTTGCTTTTCGGGCAATCGCCGGATATTCCTCTTCAAGCCACTTCTGGATTCTCTCGGGATCCTGCTGAATCGCTCGCTTGTCCGGTCGCTGCGCACTCATGCCCCAGGCTTTCAAATATCGCCTTAACGTAGTTGTCGACAACTCCACCTGATACATTCGCAGCACCAGCAACTTGATTGCCTTGAGAGTCCAGAGAGCAAATTCGAACTTCAGTTGAGCGGGGTTCTTGTCAATGATCTCCTGGCGAACAACTTGTTGCTGGCTTTTGGTCAGGATTCGACGGCTTTCGCGTGACTGCTCCTTGGGGCCGCGCTTATCGCTGAGGTAGGCCTGATCCTCGGGAAGCTCGCGCATGCGCTTGACCCAGCGCACCACGCACTGCCTGTGCACTTTGAGTCTGCGCGCCACCTCGGTCTGTGAGACGCCTTCTTTGAGCAGTTCTATTCCGTGCTTGCGGAGTTCCTCAAGCGCTTTTGGGCTCAAGCGTCGGGCGTCTACTTTGATGTCAGGAGTTTCTGTATTCATACCCGCATTTTACCAGAGACAGGGTGTTTTGTCTAGTAAATAGTGGCCGTGTTAACAGAGGCAAGTCAAACCGTGCCGGACAAGCGATACAGCAAATCCTCCCAGCATCCCCAAACCTTTTCCGGAGAGTAATTTTCCATTGCCTTTTTTGCAGCATTGCCCAGTTCGATACGTCTTTTTTCTTTTTCCATCAGAAAATCTAGAGCGGCTGCCAGCGAATTTACTGAGCAGTCACACAAGATTCCATTCTCTCCATTTTTTATTATTGTATTTACACTTGGGCATTGATCCCAGCCTATTGCGGGAATGCCGAGGGACATTGCTTCACAAAGCGCCAAACCAAACCCTTCGTTTGTTGACGGGAAGGCAAAAATAGATGCATCTTTTAATTCATCGGCAACATTATCTGTTGTTCCGCAAAGACGAACTTGATCCTCCAATTTGTTCTTCATTATGAGTGTTTTAACTTCTTCTGTATATTTTTTATCCCAACTTATCGCCCCCCAAAACTCAACTCTCCAATCGGGATATTTATTTTTTATTTTAGCAAAAGCCTCGGCTACGAGATGTTGTCTTTTAGCTCTATCAACTCTGCCAACCATAACGATCTTCTTCGATGCGCGGTCTGCAGTATAACGGTATTGAGGAACCGGATTTGGTATATATACAGCATTTTTGATTCCAGCATAATCACGAATTAAATCAATGTATTCATTAGCCAAAACCTGAATTGGTCCTGCGCTTTCTAGGTCTTTAGAAAAAAGTTTTAGCATCGGATTCACTGTAGGGCATGTATGCAACATCGTTATTATCGGAACAGGGACGCCCTTCATCCATTTATTTATTTTTAAGAGCGCTCCAGTTGTTTCAGGAGAGAATGAGACTGCTACATCGGGCTTTAATTCATCAGCTACCAAACAACTTATCTTCTTTGCGACATGTCTAAATTCTAGTTCCCCTCTCTTTAGTTTTCTATTCAGAGAACTAAAAGAAAAAGCCTCTATTTTATTGATTAACTTATTTATTTTTTGTGCAACATATTGCCGTTGGCCGCCCCACAAAACTTTGACCCCATCCTCAAAACCGCTTTCCTCTACTTCAAATTGGTCGCAACATATAACTGTAACAGCATGCCCCCTCCTGTGGAATTCGTTTGCCATATCAAACAGAACTTTTTCTCTTCCTCCTTTTGCACCATAAAGTCGGCCAGAACAAACCAATAACAAATTTAAACGTTTACCTTCTGTCATAATTACTTCTGTTTAACAAATATATTACAGCGTGCTACCGAATATCTCCGAAAAGATCTAACGGCATAGCAATCCCGCCCCAGCTCCCCACAAAACCGTCATGCGACTTTCGCGCATTCGGTTCATCGCAGGTCTCCGTCTCCGAACCTCAGACTGATATCTTATCCCTCAGTTCATGTTCCACGCTCTAGCCGGAAACCAATCGACGCCTTATCGGCGCCCGAAGCGTTGATTGACGCGGCTGTCCTATGTCAGCCCGTACAGAATTTGTCAACTTGAACTCCTAATGTTTTGTTAGGAGCCTAACTCTGCGGTGGCCACAGAACTTTGCCCTACTACGCATCTCCCTTGAGCTATGAAAAACAATGATTTTCTGAATAAAATCAAAAAGATGATGTTAGAAGAACGTCTACGAAGTCTGTTAATCAGTTTGAGAATTTCAAAGGCTCAGAAATACCCACTGCGAGGCCTGATTCCCAAATACTAGTGGTATAGTTATCGCAAACACAGACGGTTCTGGCTGTGTCGAGCGGGTGTGCGGATCCCATCGCCTCACCCAGTGCAGTTTCATTTTTTACAGAGACGGGCATGAGAAAGAACTGGTCGCCTTACGCTGGAGAAGCAATCCTAGCCATGATGAACGGTGAAAGCGCCCGTAGCATCAACAAAAGGCTGCGGATTCCAATTCCCCTTCTGATGCAGTGGCATGATGAGTTTTTGGCGTCTCTATCTCCCGACATTCGTCGGCTCGTTTGTCAGCACCAGGACATCTGTGCCAAACAGCGTCTGCTGCAGTTGCGCAAGAGGCTCTTTGAGCAATGAGTGTGCGTGATATGCACCACTTCAACCCTTGCCGCAGAGCCTTCGGAGACTAAGAGGGCGGCTCGTGCGCGGGGCTTCGCGCGCAAGCACTATCGGTCGGTATTGGCCTTAACTCGCGAACTCTTCCTGCTTTCGATCGCCTTCTGCATGTTTTGTTGAGCCGAGCTGCGCGATTGCGGCGCATGCCAAAGATGCAGGACAAATGAAGCAAAGTTTCCGGACAATATACGGACTTTGTTGTTGAAAAGCCGTTGAGCGAGATCCAGATCCTCGTGTCCCCATCCAACGAAGTTTTCGTCACAGCCGTTTACGCCTTCGTAGTCGCTTTTCCATAGGGCAAAATTGCACCCTCGAATGGACTTTGGAGAAAAGGAAAACATTCGGCGAACAACGGGGCACTCAAGGTGCAGCAGAGGAGACGTCCGGTTGATCCAATGTTTGCGCTGCCATTCCTGAAAAGCCTTCCGAGTCCACTCAATTTTTTGCTGTCCCGCGACCAACTGTTCCGCCAATTCCTTGTTCGTCAAAATTCTCTGGCCCACGACTAAAGCACGTGGCGCTGATATCCGCCGATGCGTACTGACAAAATCAGGCGGAGGCACGCAATCTCCATCCAAAAAAATCAAGTACTCACCCGCAGCGGCATGCGCCCCTCTGTTTCTCACTGCGGCTAGCCTGAACCCCTCGTGCTTTTGCCAGCAGTGCTTGAACTGCAACGCCGGAGCCTGTTGACGACAGGAATCAATGACAGCCTTCGTCCTGTCATCCGACCCGTCGTCCGTGATAACCACTTCAAAGTTTTTGTCATCCTGTGCAATGAGCCCCTCTAACACAAGGCGCAACGCATCGTGCCGATCGTAAGTTGACACGACGACAGAGATCAAAAAGTTGTCGGAAAGATTCTTCATCTGAAACAACCCTGAGCGCAACCTGACGATTGCCCTATTAAGTTATCGAATGCAACTCAATCCTTCTCCTGCACACTGGAGAATTTTGAGGAGAACTGAATGTTGTACAGGTGGGCGTACATGCCGTTCTTGGCAAGCAACTCTGAGTGTTTACCAACTTCCTGTATGCGCCCATCTCTCATGACCACAATTCGGTCCGCTCCCTCAATCGTGGTCAGTCTGTGCGCAACAACGAACGTGGTGCGCCCCTTCATAAGCTCATCAAGAGACCGCTGGATGTACTTCTCGCTTTCCGTATCAAGAGCACTCGTGGCCTCGTCAAGCAGCAGAATCGGTGCATTTTTAAGGAGCGCTCTGGCAATGGAGATGCGTTGCTTTTGCCCTCCGGAAAGTTTGCTTCCTGCCTCTCCGACAGGCGTATCCAACCCCATGGGCAGCGACTGGATAAAAGGCATCAGGCAGGCCGCTTCTGCAGCCTTCTCGACATCCTTGCGGCTAGCGTCCTTCGCTCCATATGCGATATTTGCCGCAATCGTGTCGTCAAAGAGAACCACATCCTGGCTGACAAGTGCAATCTGTGCTCGGAGACTCTTCAGGGACACTTCATCGATCGGCGTTCCGTCAAAATAAATGCGGCCTGCCGTCGCCTCCCAGAAACGGGGAATCAGGTTGATCAGCGTCGTCTTTCCTGCACCGGATGAACCGACAAGCGCAATCGTCTCCCCCGCCTTGACGTCAAGCGTGAAATCTTCAAGAGCCGGTTTTTGCGTTTCGTCATAGCACAAAGACACATGTTCAAACCGAACATTCCCCTGCACGCGCGAGAATTCCTTGGCTGAACGGCTTTCCTCTGCCACTTCGTCCATCAGAGCAAATACGCTTTCTGCTGCAGCCGAAAGCCTTGCCAGCGCTCCGTTCAAGGCAGACAGATGCCGTATGGGCGGCATTAAAAGGAGGAGTGCAGACAGGTAGGTTATGAACTCGCCCATCGTAAGAATGCCTGCCTGCGCCTGAGCCAAGGCAACCACGACCACGATGGAGACTGCACTCATCGTAATGAACTGTGCGAGCGGCGTACCCGCGTTTGAAACCTTTGCCGCACGCAGAGAAAACTTTCTGATCCGTTCGTTGACTTCGGAAAACCGAGCCAGTTCCGTCTCATAGCCATCGTAAATCTTGATGATCCTCTGGCCTTCGTATGCCTCCTGAACAATTCCAGTCATGTCCCCAAGAGTCTGCTGAAAGCCCGTCGTATACTGGCGCATTCTCTTGGTCACCCATTTGAGCAGCAGTGCCATCAAGGGGCCAACGATCAAGGCAACGAGTGTGAGTTTCCAGTTTTGATACACCAGAACGCAGGAAAGTGCAACGATCTGCAGAGAATCCCTCACAATCGTGGAAACCATCTCTGCAGCCGTCCCCAGAGCATTTGAAGCTTCGTTGACGAATTTGGAAATCACCGCCCCTGACGTGTATCTCTGGTAGGTTCTGGCTGGCCAGGAAATCACGTTCCTGAACATGCTCTCGCGTAGCTGAACAAGGACGCTCTGCGAAATTTTCTGCAAGAGGTATGAACTGGTGAAGGTAGCTCCGCCATGCACCAGGGCAATGCCAACCAGAGCGGCAGGAGCCCACCACATCACAACCGGGTTCTTTTCATAAAATCCCATGTCCGTGAGCTTGCCGAGAAGCAGAGCAATAAGGGACGACGTTGCCGCGCTCAAAAGCATCGCGACAACTGCTATTGCGATGGTGCTTTTATAAGCAAGCAAATAGGAAAAAAGCCGCTTGACGCTTGCTGTCATTTCAAAGCGGCCCTGCTGATTCAGTTTAGCCATGCCAACCCTTGTCCATCTGGAACACGAATTGTACCTGAGGCGGTTTTGAGTCTGCCCCTAGCTATAATGAGTTTGAGTTTTTTCGAGGACCTTTGGAAATGCCTACAGTCTTGTGCCGTCTTCCTAATCATGTCGGAGATTGCTGCATGTGCCTGCCAGCCCTGAGGCTGCTGCAGGCAAGCGGATACGAACCGGCGCTGGTTGGCAAACGCTGGGCAGAGGATCTGATGGCAGGCATGGGCTGGAGATTCGATCCAATCGAAGGACACGTATCCGAAGACCTTTCCCGCATCCGGTATCTGGTCACCAATACAGGTGCAACGCGCAGTTTGCTGTTCCCGAATTCGTTTGGTTCGGCTCTTCTTTTTAAAATCGGCCGAGTGCCAACAACCGGCTTAGCTACTGACGGCCGGTCTTTGCTTCTCAGGCATGCGATTCCGGAACCGGGCCCCATGCACGAAGTGGAACGGTTCTTTTACCTGACCCAGGAAGCCATCAAGGCCTGGGGCGGTGTCCCAGCCTGGGATAAACCGCCATCTTCACTGGGGCTCAAATTGCTCAAGCGCCATGAAGCCGCCGCAAGGAACATTATCCTTGGCCACGGGATCCCCGAGAAATTCGCGGTGCTGGCTCCCATTGCCAGGGGGTTGCACAAGGGACAGAACAAGCATTGGGCGCATTTCAATGAGCTTTGCGCCCCGCTTCGGGAAATGGGGGTTGCCCCCATTGTTTTCCCTTCGATCCGAGAGGAAGCGGACGCGAGAAAAGCTTGCCGGGACGCGCTCATCATGCCGCCAACCACACTCGGGAACTTCGCTGCGATGTGCAAGCGCGCTCAGCTTGTGATCGCGAATGACTCGGGAGTGAGTCACGTAGCGGCCTCAGTCGGCGCTCGGCAAATCACTCTGATCGGAGTTACATCCACAGAGAGAACCGGTCCATGGAATCCCGAGGCCACTGTGCTTGGGAAGGACGGAGCGTGGCCTACTCTAGACGAAGTTCTGGCCTCCATCCGCTCACTCTTGGCACAACAATCATCATGACCCTGACAGCGATAATCCTCACCCGGAACGAGGCTGAAAACATTGCCGAGGCCATCCGCTCTGTCAAATTCGCAGATGAAATACTTGTCGTTGACGACTGCAGTTCGGATGACACTGTTGCCATAGCCAGTCAGGAGGGAGCAAAAGTCGTTAGCAGACCTATGAATGGGAACTGGGCAGAGCAAAGGAACTTCGCTCTGACTCAAGCCGCGGGCGACATGATTTTTTTCCTTGATGCAGATGAGCGGGTGTCCCCAAAATTAGCTGCAGAGATTCAGAGCACTCTCAGTTCACGTCAGGATTGCTGTCTCGCGATGCGCCGAGAAAATCACTTCGCAGAGGGACCACTGACTCACGGCATTCTGAGGCCAGATCGGGTTACGCGCGTCTTCCCCAGAGAACATGGCGCATACGAGGGGAGAGTACACGAAAAACTTATTTGCTCTCTACCCGTCATAACACTCAATAACAGGCTCATCCACTTTCCCTATCGTGACTGGTCTCATTACTGGCAGAAATTTGACAAGTACACAGAGAACTCTGCCAAAAAGTACCTTGAATCCGGAAAATCGTGCTCTTTTTTCCGCGATATTTTTCTGCGTCCGCTATGGGCCTTTTTCAAAATTTACTTTTTCAACCTTGGATTCCTTGATGGGAAGCTTGGCTGGATCTTCTCGGTCAACCATTACTGCTACACGATGAACAAATACGTCCGCCTGTATTCCCTGCAAAGAAACAACGGGAAAATCTGACACCGTCCGCTTAAGCTAATTCAACCTCTCAGCATTGAGTCATGAAAATCGGAATCTGTTGCAATGTGTTTGGCCCTTCCGGAGGAATGGAACGGTATACTCTGGATCTGACGAAAGGCTTGTTGGAAAACGGGCATGACGTAGAAATATTCACAAAAAAAATCAAGCCGATGGCTGGGCTTGACCTTGACGTTCCTGTTCATCGCTGCAACTTAAGTCTTTTTCCCGGAAAGGTTCATGACTATCTTTTCTCACTTTGGCTTAAAAAGGCCAAAGAAAAGCATCACATAACCACACTCATCGGGTGCTGCAGAAATTTTGCTGCAGATCTGGCGATTTGCGGTGGGACTCATGTTGGCTTTTTAAAGGCAATCCACCGGCAGCCTCGCCTATCTGACAAACTCGCCATTCATGTCGAGCGTCGCTATTACCGTGAAGCAAAAGCCATTGTCGCCCACTCAAAACTCATGGCGAAAGAGCTACAAGAGTTTTATGCGGTTGACCCTCAGAAGATTAAGGTACTCTATCCGCCGTCTTCACTTGTCCGCTTTTCTCCCTGCTCTGAGGAAGAGAGAATCCGCTTGCGCGGACAACTTGGGCTTCCCAAAGACAGGAAAGTGTTTCTGTTTGTCTCATCAAGCCATGAGCGCAAAGGCTTTCCTCTGCTCCAAAAGTTCTTTGAAACGACCAACTTGCCCGTTACGCTCGCTGTCGCAGGACGCCCCATCCCCAAAGGGCTGAAAAACATCCGCTACCTTGGGTATCACCACGACATAGAAAATCTCTATAGGGCATGCGACTTTTCCATTCTGGCTTCCCTGTATGAACCATTTGGCCTGGCTGCGGTTGAGAGTCTTTTGTGCGGAACACCTGTTGTAATCGCAGACAACGTTGCCAGCGGGGAAATCATTCCCGACTCTTCTAAATTCACCTTCAAATGCAACGACCTGAAAAGCCTGTCCTTCGCCATTGCAAAGGCAGTCGAAAGTAACAACATCGCTCTGCCGGATATTCCTGCCTTATCTGAGACACTTGGAATTAGCAGTCACATAAGAGCTGTAGAAAACCTTATTTCATAGTCGCTAGCAGCCAGCCTGCGCATGGCATTGCTGACTAAAGCGCTATTGGTTTCTGCGCCTTTGCACTTTCTCTGCACCGAAGAAAAAGCAGATACACCAAAAAGAACGACACGGCAACCGAACGCCCTCGAAACGCTGTATTTGAAATACCTAGCAAAAGAATATTGAAGACATCT
>OMXR01000089.1 GCA_900315045.1 uncultured Sutterella sp.
TGACACGATGCTCTCGCCTCCGGATCCGAACAGCAAGGAGCCCGAGCCCGAACTCGGAGAGCCGCTCACCGTGCAAAAGCCCCTTTCGGAGATTCCCGAGAAAATGACTCGCCGGCAGATCGTGATCCGCGCCGTTGAGGCGCCCGATGCCGGGAGAAAGTAAATGAGCGCCGCGATGGCAATCGGATCGGTCGAAGTGTTCTTCGACGGCGCGCAGCCCGCAGGGCGGCGCGCGTCCCTGCACTCGACGCGCGGTCCGATGGTCGCCAGGCTCATCGAGGGCAAGGCGCCCTCGGAGGAGCTCTGCCGCCTCGTCGGCATGATCTACGCCCTGTGCCCTGCGGCGCAGGTGAGCGCGCTGCGCGCGGCCGTCGCCGCCGCCCGGGGCGAATCCCCGGATGCGGGCGTGTCGGCTCGCCTAGTCCGGGCCGAAACGATGCTCGAGCACCTGCGTCTCTTTCTGATGGAGCTGCCGGCGGCACTCGGTCTGCCTCCCTTTCCTGAAGCGCGCGCCCTGGGGGCGCTGCGCGCACGGCTTGCCGCACTGGTGCGTGCACCCGGGGACGCGCAGGCGCTGGAGCGGGATATCTCCCGTCTTGCGAGAGACACCGTGCTTGCGGGACTGCCCGGAACCGGCGACGCCAAGATCCTGACGCAGGCCGCCGCCCTCTGCGGAGGCAGCGACCCGCGCTTTTCCCGTCTTTTCGAAGCGGCCCGGGCAATCCATGCCGAAGACACTTCGGCCGTGCCGTTTCTCGAGACTGAAAGCGACGCTGTGCGCGCAGAGCTCTTTGCCTCGGTCTGGACCGAAGGCTTTACCGCAAGGCCCGCGCTTTCCGGCGGCCCGCGCCAGACGCACGCCCTCAGCCGCATGGCCCGGCTCATGAAGGGACTGGACAAGCTGCCTCTTCCCAGGCTCCTTTTTGCGCGCCTAGGCGAACTCGCCTGCCTTGCGGGCGGCGCACTGCCGGCTCCCACGGTGCAGACCCGCGCCGAAGCCGGCCGCGCGATCGCCATCGTGCAGTGCGCGCGCGGCGCATTGATGACCGCGGTGCGGATGGAGGACGGCCTCATCCGTGAGCCCGTCATCGTCGCGCCCACCGAATGGAACTTCCATCCGGCGGGAGCTGCCGCGCACCTGCTGAACACCCTGGCAGCCGGCTCGTTCGAAGCGTTCGAGCGCGAGGCACGCCGTTCGCTTCTTTTGTTTGACGCCTGCATCCCCTGCAGCATCACGGAGATTACGTCCCATGCATGAAGTCTCTCTCGCAGAAGGCATCATCGAGGTGGTTGAAAACGCCGCCAGAAATGCCGGAGCAAAACGCATCAAGACCGTCCGCATCGCCGTGGGCGAACTCTCGAACGTCGAGATCGACGCGCTTTCCTTTGCCTTCGAATCCGTCAAGCGCGGCACGGTGGCGGACAAGGCCGCCCTGGTGATCGAGAGGCCCGAAGGCCGTGCCTGGTGCATGGACTGCATGAAGGAGGTTGCGCTGCACCGGTACGGAGACGCGTGCCCGTCCTGCGGAAACTATCACCTGATGCCCTCCGAAGGGCGCGATCTCAAGGTCGTCGACCTTGAAAGCGAAGACTAGAAACCATTTTTGAAAACTGCCGGCTTCGGGCGTATCCCGGACCGGCACAGCGAATACGGAGAAACAGACATGTGCACTACCTGCGGCTGCGGCGGCGATCATTCCCATATGCACGCCCACACCGATGAGAACGGCAACGTGACGATTCACGCAACCGAGCACCACCACGAGCATGAGCACACCCATGCCGACGGCACGACCCATACGCACGAGCACAGCCATGAGCATGGCGAGGGACACGACCATCCCCACACGCACGAGCATGAACACACCCACGCCGACGGCACGACCCACGTGCACGAGCACAGCCACGAGCATGGCGAGGGTCACGATCACCCCCACACGCATACCATCAGCGTCGAGCAGGACATCCTTTCGCGCAACAACGCCATCGCGGCCCACAACCGCGAAATGTTCACCGCCAGGAAGATCCTCGCGCTCAACTTCGTCTCGAGCCCGGGCTCTGGCAAGACCGAGCTGCTCGCCTCGACGATCCGCCGCGCGGACCCCAAGAAGCTTCCGATCACGGTGATCGAGGGCGATCAGGAGACGAGCAACGACGCGAACCGCATCCGCTCGGCCGGAGCCCGCTCCGTGCAGGTCAACACCGGCAAGGGCTGCCACCTGGATGCGGCCATGGTGCACGAGGCGCTGCACCACCTCGAGCCCGCCCCCGGCAGCGTCTGCTTCATCGAAAACGTCGGCAACCTCGTGTGCCCGGCCGAGTTCGATCTGGGCGAAGCGCACAAGGTCGTGGTGATTTCCGTCACCGAGGGCGAGGACAAGCCCCTCAAGTATCCGGACATGTTCCGCGCCGCCGACCTCATGATCATCAACAAGATCGACCTGCTGCCCTACGTGAACTTCAACATCGACAAGTGCGAGGAGTACGCCAAGCGCGTCAATCCGCGCCTGCGCGCGATCCGCGTCTCGGCCACCAAGGGCGACGGCATGGACAAGTGGATCAAGTGGCTCGAGACAGAGCTCGTTCTGGCCTCTTTCTAGCAGCATGCGCGGAGTGAAGGCATGAGCGCAGGCAGGACAACCGTTCGGGAACTCATCCGGGTCACGGGACTCGTGCAGGGCGTGGGCTTTCGCCCCACCGTGTACCGCGTCGCCCGCGAGCTCTCGCTCGCAGGCTTCGTCTTCAATGACGCCCAGGGCGTCGGGATTGAAATCGAGGGTACGGACGAGAACGTCGCCGCCTTCTGCGGCAGGCTCCGGGAGAATTGTCCGCCGCTTGCGCGGATCGACTCCATGACCTCCACGCTCATCCCGGTCAAGGGCGAAAGCGAGTTCCGCATCACGGCAAGCCAGGGCGGCGCCGTGACGACCGCCATCACGGCCGATGCGGCAACCTGCGCCGAATGCGCCCGGGACATGTTCACGCCCGGCAACCGCCGCTACCGCTACGCCTTCACGAACTGCACGCACTGCGGCCCGCGCTTCACGATCACGCGCGCCCTGCCCTACGACCGTCCGCAGACCTCGATGGCGCCCTTTGCCATGTGCCCGGAGTGTCTGCACGAATACGAGGATCCCGAAGACAGGCGCTTTCACGCGCAGCCGAACGCCTGCCCCGCGTGCGGCCCGCAGCTCAGCCTGCTCACGAACCGGGGCGAGCCCGTTGCGTGTGACGACCCTGTCGCCCGAGCCGTCGAGCTGCTGCGCGCCGGAAAAATCCTCGCCGTGAAGGGCCTGGGCGGCTTTCACCTCGTGTGCGACGCGGAGAACCCGCAGGCCGTCGCGGAGCTTCGCGCCCGCAAGCGGCGCGACGAGAAGCCCCTTGCCGTCATGGTGTCGAGTATTCCCTCGGCCGAGCGCCTCGTCACGCTCACGCTCGAGGAGAAGAAGTCCCTCTCCTCGATCGCCCGCCCGATCGTGCTCGCAAAAAAGGCGCCGAACCCGGCAAGCCCCCTTGCGGGCGTTGCGCCCGGACTTTCCGAGCTTGGCGTCATGCTGCCCTACACTCCCCTTCACCTGCTGCTCTTTCACGAAGCGGCGGGCAGGCCCGAGGGCATCGAATGGCTCGAGAACCTCGCGCTGCCCTTCACGCTGGTGATGACAAGCGCGAACCCGGGCGGGGAGCCGCTCGTGATCGGCAACGACGAGGCCGTGCGCCGGCTCGGGCACATCGCCGACTTCATCCTCGTGCACAACCGGGACATTCTCATCCGGTGCGACGACTCGGTGGTGCGGATCGTTGCCGGGCACGAGCGCATGGTGCGCCGCGCCCGCGGCTACACGCCGCAGGCCGTCAAGCTCGCCTTCGCCCCCAAGTCCGTGCTCGCCACGGGCCCTGGCCTGAAGGTCACGGCGTGCCTCACGCGCGGCGCCGAAGCCTTCCTCTCGCAGCATATCGGGGATCTTGCGAACAAGTCCTCCTGCGAAGCGCTCAATCTTGCCGTGCGACATTTGCAGGACGTTCTGGAAATCCGGCCCGAAATCGTCGCGCACGATCTGCACCCGGATTTCTACTCCACGCGCCTTGCGCTCGAAGTTGCCGAGAAGCACGGCATTCCCGCATACGCCGTGCAGCACCACCGTGCGCACATCGGCGCGGTGATGGCCGAGAACGGCATCACAGGGCGCGTGTGCGGCCTTGCGCTTGACGGCGTGGGCATCGGCACGGACGGCAAGGCCTGGGGCGGAGAGCTGCTCGAAGTCGATGCGGCCGGATTCGTGCGCCGCGCCCACCTCAAGGCCCTCGCGCTGCCCGGCTGGGACAAGGCCGCGCGCGAGCCCTGGCGCATGGCTGCGGCCGTGCTCGCAAAGCTTGGCAGGGAAGAGGAAATCGCCAGGCGCTTTGCCGGTCAGTTCGGCTCCGGGATGATTGCCCGCATTCTGGACAATCCGCGCCTGAGCGGCACCACGACCGCCATGGGCCGGTACTTTGACGCGGCAAGCGCCCTGCTCGGCCTGTGCCCCGTGCAGCACGACGAGGCGACGGCCGCCATGCGCCTTGAGGCAATTGCCGAGGGGTGCACGCCGCGCAGGCTTTCCGCCCTGCACCGCATCGAGCCAGACGGAACGCTCGATCTGCTGCCCCTGATGGAAATGCTCTGCAGCACGGATACAAAAGACGCAGCCGCGTGCGCTCAGGCGAGCGCAGACTTTCACGAAGCCCTTGCCGCCGCGCTTGCCGACTGGGCGGCGAGCGTTGCCGATACCTCGGTGCCGCTTTGCCTGGCGGGCGGGTGCTTTCTCAACCGGCGCCTTACCGAGCGGCTGCTCGCCCTTCTTGCGGAGCGCGGAATCCGCGCCCTGCTCCCCCGCCAGACGCCGCCCGGCGACGGCGGCGTTGCGCTCGGACAGGCCTGGTGCGCGGCGCTTGCCGCGCGCGAAGGCGCGCTTTCGGGCGGCGACAGAATTCAATTTGATGAAAAGAATTAAGTAGGAGAACCTTCAACATGTGTCTGGCTGTTCCCGGAAAGATCGTGGCCGTCACCTCGGCCGATGAAGCCCAGGCCGACCTGGGCGGCATTCAGAAGACCATCAACGTGAGCCTCATCGAGAACCCGCAGCCCGGCGACTGGGTCGTCGTGCACGTGGGCTTTGCCCTGCAGAAAATCGACGAGCAGGAGGCGCAAAAGACGCTTCGCGAGCTTGAGGCGCTCGGCGAATCGGCCGCGCCCGAGGAGACTCGTTCATGAAGTACGTCACCGAATACCGCAATTCCGAGCAGGCCCGGGGCATCGCCCGGGAGCTCGCCGCAGCGGCCGACACCGGCCGCCAGTACCGATTCATGGAATTCTGCGGCGGACACACCCACGTGCTCGCGCGCTGGGGGCTCACCGACCTGCTGCCCGGGAACGTGCGCATGATCCACGGGCCGGGATGCCCCGTCTGCGTGCTGCCGATCGGCCGCATCGACATGGCGATGGAGGTTGCTCAGAAGCACGGAGCGATCCTCTGCACATACGCCGACACGCTGCGCGTGCCGGCTTCCGGGGGCAAGTCCCTCTTCAAGGCCAAGGCCGAGGGCGCGGACATCCGCATGGTGTACTCGCCGATGGATGCCCTGAAGGTAGCCCGGGAGAACCCCGACAGGCAGGTCGTCTTCTTTGCGATCGGCTTTGAGACCACG
>OMXR01000017.1 GCA_900315045.1 uncultured Sutterella sp.
GGCATCGTCCGTCATGGCGAGACACTGTAAGACCGGCATAAGTCGGCAGGTGTCGCTTGAGCCTGGAATCCTCTGCCTCTAGGCAGGGGAGGATGTCAAGCGGAAGGCATGCGGGTTTTCGTCTCAGTCATGTCAGCCGAACAGATGAAGACACTTTCTGGCAAAGGGCGTAAATTCAGGCTCAATATGGCATACTAAACGCTTGTTCAGCCTTCTTTTGCGGGCTGTTGATGGATACGCATGGCACTCAATGATCCTTTTTTAACCATTCAGGACGTCACGTTCGGGTACAACGACTCGCGCGTGATTCTTGACGATGTGACGCTCAAGTTCGGCCGCGGGCAGGTTGTTGCCATCATGGGCGGCTCGGGCATGGGCAAGACGACGCTCCTGAAGCTGATCGGCGGTCTGATCAGGCCGCAGAAGGGACGCATCATTCTGGGCGGGGAGACCGTTGATCCCGGCAATGAAAAGAGCCTCTACCACCTGCGCCGCCGCATGGGCATGCTCTTTCAGTTCGGAGCGCTGTTTACCGACCTGTCGGTGTTCGAGAACGTGGCTTTCCCGCTGCGCGAGCAGACCGATCTTGATGACGAGACGATCCGCGATCTCGTGCTGATGAAGCTGAACGCAGTGGGCCTGAGAGGCGCTGCCCAGCTCATGCCCTCGGCCATTTCCGGCGGCATGGCAAGGCGCGTGGCCCTCGCACGCGCCATTGCGCTCGATCCCGAGCTCATCATGTACGACGAGCCCTTTGCGGGGCTTGACCCGATCTCCATGGGCATCACCGCGCAGCTGATCCGCAAGCTTTCCGATGCGCTCAATGCCACCGCGATCATCGTGACGCACGACGTGCAGGAGACGTTTGACATTGCTGATTATGTCTACATGCTCAATGCGGGAAAGATCTCCGGAGAGGGTACTCCCGAGCAGCTCTCGGCTTCGACCGATCCGTACGTGCGGCAGTTCCTGGATGCGGAGCCCGACGGGCCGGTGCGCTTCCACTATCCGGCCTGTACGATTGAGAAGGATTTCGGGGTGACGCCATGAACATGCTCACATCTCTGTTTACGGCCCTCGGCCAGTTTACGCTGGTGCAGCTCAGGGGCGTGGGCAAGCTCACGCTTTTCACGCTCGAGGTCATGAAGCGCGTGCCATCGTCGCTCGCACGCTTCTTCCTAATCGTGCAGCAGGTGCACTTCATCGGCAACTACTCGCTGGTGATTATTGCCGTTTCGGGACTGTTCGTTGGATTTGTGCTAGGCCTTCAGGGCTACTACACGCTCGTGATGTACAACAGCGAGCAGGCGCTTGGCGTGCTGGTGGCTCTTGCGCTTGCGCGCGAGCTCGGCCCCGTTGTGACGGCGCTCCTCTTTGCCGGGCGTGCAGGCACGTCGCTTACGGCCGAGATCGGCCTCATGCGCGCGGGCGAGCAACTAGCCGCAATGGAAATGATGGGCGTCGATCCGCTGCGCCGCATCATCGCTCCGCGCTTTGTCGGCACGGTGATTTCGATGCCGGTGCTCGCGGCGATTTTCTCAGCGGTGGGTATCGTGGGCGCCTGGATCGTGGGCGTCGGCATGATCGGAATTGACAACGGCGCCTTCTGGAGCCAGATGCAAAGCGGCGTCGATGTGTACTCGGATGTGATGAATGGCGTGATCAAGTCCTTTGTCTTCGGCATCGCCGCCGGACTTGTGGCGCTTTTTCAGGGATACCACTCGCGGCCAACGCCCGAGGGCGTGTCCCGTGCAACGACCCGCACGGTCGTGATCACGTCGCTTCTTGTGCTCGGGCTGGATTTTATGATGACCGCCCTCATGTTCTCCTAGGGAAAGGGTGGAGAGAAACTATGGAACGCAAAAAACTTGAATTTTTCGTCGGCGTCTTCGTTTTCGCGGGCTTTCTCGCGCTGCTGTTTGTCTCGATGCAGGCAGCCAATCTCGGCAGCTTTTCCTTTGGCGGGCACACGTACAGCGTAACGGCAAACTTCGACAACATCGGCGGTCTTAAGGCCCGCGCGCCCGTCAAGAGCGCCGGCGTCGTGGTCGGCCGCGTGAAGTCGATCGCCTTTGACGCCCAGCGCTTTCAGGCCAAGGTGACGATGGACATTGATTCGAAATACCAGTTCCCGAGCGACACCTCGGCCCAGATCCTCACCTCAGGGCTTCTTGGCGAGCAGTACATCGGACTGAGCGCCGGGGGCGAGGAGGAGAATCTCAAGAGCGGCAGCAAGATTGCCCAGACGCAGTCCGCGGTCGTGCTTGAAAACCTGATCAGCCAGTTCATGTATCAGATGGCAGAGAAGGGCGGAGACAAGAAATGAAACTGAAGAGGTACCTGCCGGTTCTCGCGGCCGCGGCGATTCTTGCCGGCTGCGCCGAGGTTCCCCCTGGCGCCGGGGAGAACCCCGCCGATCCGTGGGAAAAGATGAATCGGCAGACGAATGCGTTCAACTACATCGTGGATACCTATACGGTTAGACCCGTTGCAAAGGCCTACATCAAGGTGGTCCCCCAGGGCGCGCGCGACAGCGTGAACAACGTGTTCGAAAACATGGGCGAGCCCAAGAACGCCCTGAATAATGCTCTGCAGGGCAAGGGCGAGCGCACGCTCGCAAGTGTGTTCCGATTCCTCATCAACACGTCGTTCGGGCTGGGCGGCCTGTTTGACGTTGCCGGCAGCGTCGGCAACCAGCCGGTTTGCAAGGAAGACTTTGGGCAGACGCTGCGCGTCTGGGGCGTGCCTCAGGGACCCTATGTCGTTCTTCCGTTCCTCGGACCCTCAACCGTCACCGATGCTGCGGGATCAGCCGTCGGCTGGTACACGGAGCCCTTTGCCTATGCGGAGAACGACTACGTGAAGTGGGGTTGGACTGCGGCCGACCTGTTCAACCTGAGGGTGCAGATGATGCCGCTCACCGACAGCCTGCGCGACGCCGTCGATCCCTATGTGATGGCGCGCGAGGGCTATCTTGCCCACCGCACGAACGTTCAGTACGACGGCAATCCGCCCGTCGTGCTGCTCAAGGATGAATTTGAAGACGAGGACGATGAAAAGGCGCCCGTCAAGAAGGAGAGCAAATGATGCAACGCCGTGAATTCGCCGCCGCGCTTTGTGCCGCGGTTCTCTGCGGTTCCTCCGCTTTTGCATGGGCCGCTCCTGATCCCAAGGGCGATCCCGAGAAGTGGATTCTGGATCTGAGCAACGAGATGCTCGCCACGATCCGCGCCGATGCGGCTCTGCGCAGCGGAGATGCCGCCGCGGTGCAGGCATTCGTGAGCAGGAAGGTGATGCCGTGCGTGGATTTCGTGCGCATGACCCGCATGGCGGTCGGACCGAGCTGGAGAAGCGCGAACCCCGAGCAGCGGGCAGAACTTCAGCGGCTTTTCCGTGAGCTGCTGATCCGCGTGTATTCGGGGGCGCTTTCCATGGTTTCCAACCAGAGCGTGGAGCTTGCGCCCTCGCGTGTGAAGCCCGAGGGGGACGACGTTGTTGTGCGCACGCTCATGAAGCAGCCCGGCAAGCCCGAAATGCACCTTGACTACCGCGTGAAGTTCGTCAAGGGTGAGTGGCGCATCATCAACGTCAACGCCGAAGGCGTTTGGATCGTTGAGAACTACCGCTCCCAGTTTGCCCCCATCGCGGCTTCCAAGGGCAACGAGGGGCTGATTGAGGCGCTTCGTGAGAAGATCGCTACGTACAACAAGAACAAGAAATAAGTCAGCATGAAGATCGAACAGACCTCCGTGACGCGCAGAAATGCGGCCGCGGTCAAGAAGGCAGTGATCGAAGCCGCAGGGCGACTGGACAACGAACTCGACTGGTCGGCGGTCACGGTTGTGGACAGCTCGGCCGTGGCGGTGCTGCTTGCGTGGATCAGAAGAGAGCAGACCTACGGGCTCAGTCCCAAGGTGTATTCCGTTCCGGAAAAGATGGTGTCGCTTGCCAGGCTCTACGGAACGTACGATCTGGTGAAGCCCTACCTCGCGGAGCGCTGAGCCAGCCTGCCGCGGACAGTCGGATTCGATCGAATTGACAGGCGAAAAAATTGTCCGCGACTTGACAGAGGAAAAAACACAAATATAATTCGCTTCTCTTTGGCGCATTAGCTCAGTCGGTTAGAGCAGAGGAATCATAATCCTTGTGTCCGCGGTTCGAGTCCGTGATGCGCCACCAGATTCAGTGCTTCCGAAGGGAAGTGCGAGAAAGCCGCCAGAAAGACTTGCGTCAGTTCTGGCGGTTTTTTTATTCCCGGCGGCTACACGCCGGCTCTGCCTAGACGCAAAAACTGCTATTTCTTTGCCGGCAAATTTCGCAAGGGTGCAAGCAGCAGGGTAAACTAACAAGTTTGTGAGCACGGCCATCGGCCGGTTTGTCTCAGAACAGATTTTTTTCGTGTTAATCAGTCGGGCCTTCCGGTCCGGCGTTTGCTGATTCGGAGTACGTATGCGTACTGTTTATTGTGGCCTCGTTGATGAGAAGTTCATCGGCAAGACTGTCACGCTGTGTGGCTGGGCGCATCGCCGCCGTGACCATGGCGGCGTGATTTTTATTGACCTGCGCGACCGCGAGGGTCTGGTTCAGGTGGTTTGCGATCCGGACCGTCCCGAGGTGTTTGCCACTGCGGACAAGATCCGCAATGAGTACTGCCTGAAGGTTGTCGGCCTGGTTCGCGCCCGTCCCGAGGGAACCAAGAACGAGAATCTCATCTCCGGCGGCGTCGAAGTGCTCTGCCAGGAGCTCGAGATCCTCAATCCGTCTCTTACGCCTCCGTTCCAGCTCGACGACGATACGGTGAGCGAATCGGCCCGCCTGACCTATCGCGTGCTCGATCTGCGCCGTCCTCAGATGCAGAAGAACCTGAAGCTGCGCTTCCATGTCACCCAGGCGGTGCGCCGCTTCCTTGACGAGCACGGCTTCATTGACATCGAAACGCCGGTTCTCACGAAGGCCACCCCCGAAGGCGCCCGCGACTACCTCGTTCCGTCCCGTGTCCAGGATGGCTGCTTCTTTGCCCTGCCGCAGTCTCCGCAGCTGTTCAAGCAGCTGCTGATGATCGCCGGCTTTGACCGCTACTATCAGATCGTCAAGTGCTTCCGCGACGAAGACCTGCGTGCCGACCGCCAGCCCGAATTCACCCAGATCGATCTGGAAACCTCGTTCCTTTCCGAAGAGGAGATCCGCGCTCTGTTCGAAGAGATGATCGTGACCGTCTTCAAGAAGGTTCTGGACGTGAATCTGGTTGCCCCCGGCACCCGCTTCCCGATCATGACCTGGGACGAGGCCATGGCGCGCTACGGTTCGGACAAGCCCGATCTGCGCGTCAAGCTCGAGCTCACGGAAGTGACCGACATCGTTGCCAACAGCAACTTCAAGGTGTTCAGCACCGTGAACACCCTGCACAACGGCAAGGTCGTTGCACTGCGCGTTCCGGGTGCCGCCGCCATGCCTCGCTCGGAGATCGACAGCTACACCGAGTTTGTCAAGATCTACGGCGCCAAGGGCCTGGCCTACATCAAGGTGAACGATCTCTCCAAGGGGCGCGAAGGCCTGCAGGGTCCTGTCGTGAAGAACCTCTCCGACGAGGAGTTCACGAAGATCCTTGAGGTCACCGGTGCTAAGACGGGCGACGTGGTGTTCTTCGGCGCCGACAAGGCCAAGATCGTCTGGGACAGCCTGGGCGCCCTGCGCCTGAAGATCGGCCACAGCGAATTCGGCAAGAAGCACGGTCTGTTCGAGGAAGGCTGGAAGCCCCTGTGGGTCATCAACTTCCCGATGTTCGAGTTCTCCGAGGAAGAGAACCGCTGGATGGCAAGCCATCATCCGTTCACCAGCCCGCGCGACTCCGATGTGGACAAGCTCATCAGCGATCCGGAGCACTGCTACGCCAAGGCCTACGACATGGTGCTCAACGGCTGGGAAATCGGCGGCGGCTCCGTGCGTATCCATCGCGCCGACGTCCAGAGCAAGGTGTTCGAAGCGCTCAAGATCGGTCCGGAGGAGGCCAAGAGGAAGTTCGGCTTCCTGCTCGATGCCCTGCAGTACGGTGCGCCTCCCCATGGCGGCCTCGCATTCGGCCTTGACCGCATCGTGACGATGATGACCGGTGCTCCGTCCATCCGTGACGTGATTGCGTTCCCGAAGACGCAGCGCGCCCAGTGCCTGCTGACCGGCGCTCCGACTCCGGTCGACGAGAAGCAGCTGCGCGAACTGCACATCCGTCTGCGCAATGAGCCGAAGAACTAGGCAAAGCGCTCTCTGAGCGAGTCTGTCTAGAGAAACTGGCCGCGGCTTGGAGATTTTCCGCCGCGGCCGTTTTGCAATCTGAGCCTGACATGTCTGATCCCTGCAATCTGTGTCCGCGCGCGTGCGGAGCTGACCGTTCGACCCCGAAGGGCCGGAAAATCAGCATCTGCCGGGCGCCCGATGAAGTGAAGATCGCCCTCGTAAGCCTTCACCCCTGGGAGGAGCCCTGCATCAGCGGCAGGAGCGGAGCGGGAACGGTCTTCTTTTCGCACTGCAACCTGCGCTGCTGCTTTTGCCAGAACCATGAGATCAGCGCAGGGGGCGCCGGAATCGCCGTGAGCGAGGATCGCCTTGCCGAGATCTTCCTTGAGCAGCAGGACCGGGGCGCCGCCTGCCTTGAGCTTGTGACGCCGGGGCACTATACCGGGCCGATCGTGCGCTCGCTCGAGCGCGCCAAGAGCCGGGGGCTTTCCGTCCCCGTCGTCTACAACTCCAATGGCTATGAGCTGGTCGAAACCTTGCGGCGTCTTGAGGGGCTCGTCGACGTGTATGTGCCAGACCTGAAGTACTTTGATTCGCGCTACGGGGAGAAGTATTCCGGGGTTCCGAAATACTTTGAGTTCGCAAGCCGGGCGATCGCCGAGATGTTCCGCCAGAGCGGCCCGGCAAGGTTTTCTTCGGACGGCATCATGGAGCACGGCATGATCGTGCGCCATCTGATCCTTCCCGGACTCTGGCGCGACAGCATCGAGTGCGTGCGCTGGCTGCATGAGACCTTTGGCGAAGCGATCTACATTTCGCTCATGAACCAGTACATGCCGCTATACAAGGCGGCGCGGCACCCAGAGATCAACCGCCCCCTGATGACGCTTGAGTACCAGAAGGTCGTGCGCTATGCGCGCTCGCTCGGCATCACGCATGCGTTCATTCAGGTCGGACTGACGGCGCAGAGCAAGTTCATCCCTGATTTCAATGGCGAGAACGTGCTTGCGAACTAGCCCGATCATTGGCCGCTTTCTGTTTTTCAGCCGCTTGGACCCTGCCTTATACTTATCGGATGACCAACTGATGGATTTCCAGTCGAAACATGGCGCTAACCACAACCAAGCAGCGGCGGATGATCGGAGAACGGATTCGGGACGAGCGCGAGCGTCTGGGCTATACGGAGCTGCAGATCGCTCAGCTTCTGGGTATTCCGCTCGAAACTTATCAGGCCCAGGAGCGGGGGGAATCCGATCCGGGGCTGTTTTCGCTGCCCAGGCTTGAAGCCTGCGGGTTTGACATTCTGTTCATCGTGACCGGGGAGCGCAACAAGCCCGTGCAGGAAGAAAGCGAACTGCTGCAGCGGTTCCGGGAGCTCTCGGCCAAGGGCAGGGCGTCGATCTTCATGACGCTTGATGCGCTCGAGCGCCTTGCGCCCAATCTGCGCCAGAAAATTCGCCAGAAGTTTGACGACACGTTTAAAGATTACTGAAAGGACAGTCAGCGGGCGCAAGAAGCCCGCTGACTTGTGCAGGACAAATGCTTCGAATCATTCGCGCCATTCTGATTGTTCTTACCACGGTGACGGTTGCCATCTCGGCCGGCATCTGCACGGTTGTCTATCGGCTCAACAACGGAGCGGCCGAAGAGGCAATCGAACGCGTGAGCCGAGAGGCGTTCGGCGCGACCGCCAAGCTGGCTGGTCCCGTGACGGTGAAGCCGTTCCCGCAGCTTGTCGTGCATATCCCGGCCGTGCGCTTTGTTGATCCGCAAAGCGGGCGGCAGATGGGCTCGATCGAGTCGGCCAGGCTCAATGTTGCCATGTGGTCTCTGCCCCTAGGCGCAATCCGCGTTTCCGAGGGGGTTGTGACGGGGGCAAAGGGCGAGATCACGCTGAACGGCGTTTCGATCAAGTCGATTTTTGAGAACTCGCTGGGAGCGCTGACCTTTCCGAAGGGCCTGCGCCTTGGCACGATGCGCTTTGAGCAGTCCGAGCTCACGGTCAGAGTGCTTGAGGGTGGCGCTGAGAGCCGCTATGTCCTCGGCAATCTTTCGGCCGGGTTTGAAGGGCTTTCTCCTGAGATGAGAGGAGCCGTGACCTGGAGCGCGGATGTCCGAAAGGTTGCGGCCGAGGAAACGCCTGCTGCAAACGGGCAGCAGCCGCAGACGGCTCAGACGGAGGGCGCACCTGCGGCTGGGCAGGCTGAGGAAGCCCCCAACGCGAGTGCGGATGCTCCCAAGGTTGCGGCCGAGGAAACGTCTGCCGCAAACGAGCAGCAGCCGCAGACGGCTCAGACGGAGGGCGCACCTGCAGCTGGGCAGGCTGAGGAATCCCTCAAGGCGAGTCCAAATGCAACTCTTCGTCTGCCCGAATGGGCTCGCGCCTTTGAGGGCTTCCAGCAGGGGCTCTTCAACGGATCTGCGACTTTGTCGCTGTCGGCGAGCTCGCGCGTTGCGACATTGGAAAATGCACAGGTTTCTCTGCAGGGACAGGCTTCAGAGGGCAAGGTGCTCGCGGCCGGGCGCGCAGTGCGGTTCGGGGTTCATGGCCCGGCAATCCTCGTGAGCCGTGCGGCTCTGACCATTGCAAGGCCCGATCGCAGCCCTTCGGATATTCGCATTGACATTGAGGACATGCGGTACGAGAAGGGCGTCTTCCAGAGTCCGAGGAGCCGCATTCAGCTCACGGAGAAAAGCGCAGAGCGCATGACGGTGGTTGATCTTGCCGGGCGGCTCGAAGGGGACGTTGCGGCGCGCAAGCTTATCTGTCCGGATTTTGAAGGGACGGTTGCTGTTTCTGGCGATCCCACGCTTCCCGGGGACTTCTCCGCCCGCATGAAAGGGGTTGTTCAGGTGGACGGCGAGCATGCCGCCGGGGTCGATCTGAAGGGGCAGCTTGCCGGCGCTCCCGTTGCCTTTGCGGGCACGCTGACGGCGTTTCCGGACAAGCCGACGCTGCGCGGCCGGCTCTCGATCGGCAAGCTCGATTTTGCCGCTCTTCCTGCCCCGCGGAGCATGGACTGGATGCAGCACTTCGTCTTTGACGGAACGGTTGACCTGACCAATGTCCGATACAGGACTTTTGCCGCCAGGGACCTCACGGGCAAGCTGCGGCTCAAGGACGGCGTCCTCACGCTCGAGGATGGCGCTTTTGAGAGTGCGGCAGGCGTTGTGCGGGTGTCGGGCAGCATCAATCAACATGCCCGGTGGTCAGCATCGGGCCGGGCGGACGCGCTGGAAGTCACCGCCCTTGCCGCGCTTTTTGGCGAAAAGACCCCGGTTTACGGAGCACTTGCCGGCACGTTTGCCGCCGAAGGCGAGGGCTGGAACCTCAAGGCGGGCGGAACGGGCAAGCTTTCCTCGGGTGCGTATCAGGGGCTTGATGCCAAGGGCGTGCACGACGCCATCCTCTCCGGGGTGGACTGGTCATCGACTCGGTCTGATGAAGCGACGGTCATCCAGAATGCAAGCGGCACGTGGTCGTTTGCGGACGGAGTTCTTCGGGTGGAGAACTTCTCTGCGAACTCGGTGGATATGCGTGCCGAAGGCGCCTTTGCGGTGAAAACCGCCGAAGGCGAGCAGCAGGGCGCGCTGCAGTTCCATTTCCCGGCCATGGACGGGACGCCGGCGCTCAGCATCAATGGCAAGCTGACGGGCACGGTGTTCATCCCGGTCTGGCAGTTCGACTACGCGCCGCCCCGCGCCGAGATGCGGAAGTTCCGCAGCCTCATGCCGCTCAGGGAGCCTGAAGCGGGGGCTGCGCCTGAATCGCAGCCTGCAGACGAGGGTGATCTCGCCGAGCGAATCGAGGAAACGGTCAAGGACGCCTGGGGCGCGGTGAAGAAGCTCTTCTGACTGCCGAAGAGGCGCTAGAAATCCTCATCCAGCCCGCCCTCGATCACCTTGCCGATCACATCAAAGGAAAAGCCGCGGGAGGCAAGGAATCGGATCTGGCGCGCCCGCTCCCGGGCATCCTGCGGCGGCTCCGAGAACTTGCGTGCCCAGACGGCGCGCGCCCGCTCGAGTTCGTCTCCCGATTGATTGAGCGCCTCCCGGATCGATTCGTCGTCAACGCCGCTCATGCGCAGCTCGTAGGCGAGCCGCGCATTGCCGTAGCGCGCTTCGCGGCTGCGCACGCGGCTCTCGGCAAAGCGCTCGTTGGAGAGATAGCCTCTTGACTGGAGCGTATCGAGCGTTTCATTGACGTCATCGATCGTCTCTCCTTCCTGCAGCGTGCGGCTGAGTTTGCGAAAGAGTTCAAGGCGTGAGTGCTCCCGCCTCGAAAGCAGATCGATGCCCCGCATCAGAAGCGTGCGGGGCTGGCCTTTGCGGATTTCTGTCACAGTGCCGCCGGCTTACTGGTAGAGGTCCTCGGGCTCGATCTGGCTGTCCGAGCCGATGTCCTCGGGTTCGGCGATCTCGGGCGCCGCCTTGCGGGCCTTCTTTTCCGGCTCCCGCGGCTGCTCGAGCGCTTCGGGCGTCACGTCGCCGGGGGTGAGCGAGGTCGGACGCGGCTTCATGCCCTTGATGGCGCGGATCTTGTTTTCGATCTCAAGGGCGATCTCGGGATTGCTGCGCAGGAATTCGCGCGCATTGTCCTTGCCCTGGCCGATGCGCTGGCCGCCGTAGCTGTACCAGGCGCCGCTCTTTTCGAGCACGTCAAGATCCGAGCCGATGTCAAGGAGCTCGCCCTCGCGGGAGATTCCCTGGCCGTAGAGGATGTCAAAAACCGCTTCCTTGAAGGGCGGGGAGACTTTGTTCTTCACAACTTTGACGCGGGTTTCCGAGCCGTAGATCTCGTCGCCCTTCTTGAGCGTGCCCTTGCGGCGGATGTCAATGCGCACGGAGCTGTAGAACTTGAGCGCGTTTCCGCCCGTGGTGGTTTCGGGGCTTCCGTAGGAGACGCCGATCTTCATGCGGATCTGGTTGATGAAGATGACAAGGGTCTTGGTGCGGGTGATGGAGGCCGTGAGCTTTCTGAGCGCCTGGCTCATCAGGCGGGCCTGCAGGCCGGGCAGCGCGTCTCCCATGTCGCCTTCGATTTCGCTCTTGGGCGTGAGCGCCGCGACCGAGTCGATGACGATCAGGTCGACCGATCCCGAGCGCACGAGCGCGTCGGTGATTTCAAGGGCCTGCTCGCCGGTGTCGGGCTGGGAAAGAAGCAGATCGTCGAGCTTGACGCCGAGCTTTTGCGCGTAGACGACGTCCAGAGCGTGCTCGGCATCGATGAAGGCGCAGGTGCCGCCGATCTTCTGCATTTCCGCAATGACCTGCAGGGTGAGGGTGGTCTTGCCCGAGCTTTCCGGCCCGAAGATCTCGATGATGCGGCCGCGGGGCAGTCCGCCTACGCCAAGGGCCAGATCCAGCCCCATCGAGCCGGTGCTCACCACTTCGACGTCGTCGTACTTGGTGGAGTCGTCCATGCGCATGATCGAGCCCTTGCCGAACTGCTTTTCAATGTAGGCGAGGGCGGCCGACAGAGCCTTCTTGCGTTCATTCTGATCACTGATTCGAACCGGGCGCTGGGGTTCGTTCTTTTTCTTTTCAGCCATGGAGTTACCTCTGTGTTTGTTAATAGTTAAAAACTATGTAATGTGACGGTTTCTTCAAGATCTCGGAAACAGGTGGATCAATAAATCGGACATTTTTGCCTGTTTGATCTACCAGCCCAGTGTTTTCAATGGTTGGGCCGTGTTTCTCAAATCTTCATGACGCAATCATGCACTGTTTTTTGCAGAAAAGCGAGGGGGTTTCGTGTCAAATTTGTTAGTGTTAACCCTAACAAATTTGACTGGCTATCCGTGCAAAAAATTATGAAATATCTATTTTCTCTAGGAAAGTAGAGTGATGCGGAATCACCTTGCGAGCGTTCGGCGCCAGAACCTTTCAGGGTGGAAATAAGAAAAAATTCCAAAAAGGCTTGACAAGTCCTTCAAAAGCGTGTTTAATCTCACTTCTCGGTGAGTGTTCCTCTGCCATCATGGGCAAGCCGCCAAGATGTTTGGGGGTCGTTAGCTCAGTCGGTAGAGCAGCGGACTTTTAATCCGTTGGTCGTGAGTTCGAATCTCGCACGACCCACCAAGAGCACACAATCGAGAATGGGAGCGTAGCTCAGTTGGTAGAGCAGCGGACTCTTAATCCGTCGGTCCAGAGTTCGAGTCTCTGCGCTCCCACCACAATTCATCAGGCATCGGGTCTTCTGGCCGGGTGTCTTTTATACGGAATCCTGGGAGCGTAGCTCAGTTGGTAGAGCAGCGGACTCTTAATCCGTCGGTCCAGAGTTCGAGTCTCTGCGCTCCCACCAGGAACCTCAAAGGCCTGAGAGTCCATGCGACCTCGGGTCTTTTTTTTACTGCTGCGACCGAGGCGGGCGCAAAAAAAGCGGAGCAACTCGCAGCGCTCCGCTTTGCGGCCGGGAAAGTTCGTGCCGGCTACTCGTCCTCCGCGTCATCCTCCGGCGGCGTGTCCTTGCCGAAGATCTTCACGACGATCAGCCCGACTTCATAGAGAATCACGAGCGGGACGGCAAGCAGCAGCTGGCTCAGCACATCGGGCGGCGTAAAGATCGCCGCGAGCACGAATGCGCCGACGATCACGAACGGGCGCACCTTGACCAGCTTTTCGCGCGAGGCGATGCCCACGCGGTTCAGTACGGTCACCAGAATCGGCACCTCGAACGTCACGCCGAAGGCAAAGAACATCGTGAGAACGAAGCTGAAGTAGCTGTCGATGTCCGGGGCGAAGTTCACCGAATCGGGCGAGAATCCGGCGATGAACTTGAACACCATGCCGAAAACGATGAAGTAGCAGTACGCCATGCCGATGGCGAACATCACCACGCACGACACGATCACCGGCAGAACGAGCTTCTTTTCGCGCCGGTAGAGTGCGGGCGCGATATAGGCCCAGATTTGATAGAGCACGTAGGGGAGTGCGACGACAAACGCCGCGAAGAGCGTCACCTTGAGCGGCACCATGAAGGGCGCCACGACGCCGGTGGCAAGCAGCTTGACGCCCTGCGGCAGGGCCACCATCAGGGGCCGGGACAGGAAGTCGAAGATTTCCTTCATGAACGGGGACATGCAGGCGAACACGACCAGAATGGCGACGGCCGAGCGCACGATGCGGTTGCGAAGCTCGATCAGATGCTGCACGAGCGGCTGCTCGTTGGCCGGATCCTCCGGAGCCTCAAGTTGCTTAGTTCCTTCTGCCATGAAAATCTCTTAACGATAGATGCGGACGCGGTTGGTGCGGGCGCGGACCACATACCTGCGGTTGTTTCCGCCGAACTTGGGCGAGCGGTCGCCGATTTCGGTCTTCAGGCGCTCGAGCTGATCGGCAAGCTCGTCGATGCTGGGGCCGGATTTGTAGCGCTTGGCAAACACCTTGCCCTGAGGTTCGCTCGCGTAGGTGTATTCGCTGTCTTCGTCCCAGGAGTAGTCGTAGCCGTCTTCCGATCCCGGATCGTCCTCAGAACTGCTCACGACCTGGGCGCCGGACTCGTCTTCAGCGTCATCGGAGACGGATGCCGTTCCGGCGGTCTGCGTCTCGCTGGACTGCGCGGCATCCGAGGCCGGGCCGATTTCCGTCGGGGTGTCGGCGGAGACCGGGGAGACGGCCTGCTCGGCCGAGGCGCCGATTTCGCCAGCCTTCTTTTCAATTTCCGAGGCGCTCCTGTTCACGTCGCTCGTGATGGAGCTGAATTCCTTTTCCAGAAGCCCGGCTTCGCCCTTGATCGTCTGGGTGAGATTGTCGGCAATGCCCTTGGCTTCGTCCTGAATTTTCTTAAGCTCGGAGAGCTCTGTTTCCCGCTCGATGTCGCTCTTGACCTGCTGCACCATGCGCTGGGCCTTGCCCAGCCAGCTGCCTGCTGTTTTGGCAACCATCGGAAGCTTTTCCGGGCCAAGCACGACAAGCGCAACGGATCCGATGATGGCAAGTTCTGAAAAGCTCAGATCAATCATGTCCCTAAATCCGGGGTTTGCAAATACAACAAAGAGGTGACCAGCTCGCGGCCGGCCACCTTCTGGGGATGGTTTCGCGAGCGGCACAGGTGCGCGCCCGCGGTCTCATCGATTTAGGCCTCGGTCTTTTCCTTGGCCTTGCCTTCAACCGTTTCGGCGGTCTTGGCAACTTCGACCTTGGGCGTTTCAGCCTTGGCAGCCGGAGCATCGCCCTCGTTCAGGCCTTCCTTGAAGCCCTTGATGGCGCCGCCGACATCCTTGCCCAGGTTCTTGAGCTTGCCGGTGCCGAACACGAGAACAACGATTGCAAGCACGATCAGCCAGTGCCAAATCGAAAGAGAGCCCATTTTTATCTCCTACTCAGATATGTGTGGTATTGCGCGGATCGCGCAGCACGTTTCTAAATCTTCCAGGGGTGCGGACCGCCCAGAACATGGATGTGCAGGTGGGGCACTTCCTGTCCGCCGTCCTTGCCGGTATTGATGATGGTCCGGAACCCGTTTTCGCAGCCGCACTGTTTGGCAAGCACCGGCACGAGAGCGAGCATTTTACCTAAAAGAGGCGTGTCCTCGGCGCTCGCGTGCGCAAGCGACGTGAGGTGCTGCTTGGGGATGATCAGGAAGTGCACGGGTGCCTTCGGGCTGATGTCATTGAACGCGAGAACCTCGTCGTCCTCATAGACCTTGCTTGCGCCGATTTCTCCGCGGGCAATTTTGCAAAACAGACAGTCGTCAAGCTGCATGAGTGATCTCCTTATAGGGAAGAAATGTCTATCGGTCGCCGCGGCGGGCTTTCTCCTCAAGCCCGCTCAGCCCTTCGCGCCGCTCAAGCTCTGCGAGAACCATTTCGGGGCGAAGGCCGTGCTGGCTGAGCAGCACGAGACTGTGAAACCACAGGTCGGCCACTTCATAGATGATGTCTTTGGGGGAATTGTCCTTGGAGGCCATGACGCATTCGGTGGCCTCCTCGCCGATCTTCTTGAGCACGCCGTCGGGGGCCTTGGCAAAGAGCTTGGCGACGTAGCTGCGGGCGGGGTCGGCCCCCTTGCGGCTTTCAATGACGTCGGCCAGGGCCGCGAGAACGCCGCTCACATCGCGGGCTGGCATTTCGGTGCTGACGCAGGAGTGATCGGACATGGGAAATTCCTTGTTCCAGAAAACGCATGATTGCCGCTCATCCTAGCAAAACAAAACCTTCCTGAAACTGAAAAGGAGCGAAAGAGCCCTGAGCCGGCGGGCGGGGCGCCTTTCGCCGGTTTGCTCAAACGCAATAAAGGCGGAGGGACGCGAGCCTCACGCGGCCCGCATTCAGACTGATGAAAGTTGCCGGTGTCAGAATGCGCCCGCTTGGCCGGAGATGTGCAGTTCCGGCTTGAAACGACATTTTTCCGATAGAGGCGATTTCAAATGCAGACTCTTGGTCAGTTTCCGATGGTGCGCATGCGCCGCATGCGTCATGATGATTTTTCCCGCCGCCTGATGCGCGAGAACGTTGTAACACCCAACGATCTCATCCTGCCCGTGTTCGTGATGGAGGGCGAGGGCAAGCGCGAGCCGATTCCCACGATGCCGGGCGTGTGCCGCTACACGATTGACGAGCTCCTCAAGGTCTGCGCCGAGTGCGTCGAGCTCGGCATTCCGATGATTGCACCGTTTCCGCACATCGACAATGCGCTGAAGACCCCCGACGGCAGAGAGGCGGCCAATCCCGACGGCCTGATTCCGCGCATGATCCGCGCCGTGAAGGCAAAGTTCCCGCAGCTCGGCATCATGTGCGACGTGGCGCTTGATCCCTACACCACGCACGGCCAGGACGGGCTCATCGACGAGACGGGCTACATCCTCAACGACGAAACCGTGCAGATGCTGATCCGCCAGGCGCTCACGCAGGCGCGTGCCGGAGCCGATGTCGTGGCTCCCTCGGACATGATGGACGGCCGCATCGGCTCGATCCGCAAGGCGCTCGAGGCCGAGGGCCTCATCCATACGCGCATCATGGCTTACAGCGCCAAGTACGCTTCATCCTTCTACGGCCCGTTCCGCGACGCCGTAGGCTCGAGCTCGAATCTTGGCAAGTCCACCAAGGCGGTCTATCAGCAGGACCCCGCGAACGCCAACGAGGCGCTCTGGGAAGTCGGTCTGGATCTCGCCGAAGGCGCCGACATGGTGATGGTCAAGCCCGGGCTCCCGTATCTTGACGTCGTGCGCATGGTGAAGGACGAGTTCCGTGCGCCCACGTTCGCCTATCACGTTTCGGGCGAGTACGCCATGATCAAGTGCGCCGCGGCCGCGGGCTGCATTGATGAGAAGAAGATCACCATGGAGTCGATGATCTGCTTCAAGCGCGCTGGCGCGGACGGCATCCTCACGTACTGCGCGCTCGATGTCGCGCGCTGGCTCAAGGAAGGCTGGACGTACTGATCCCGTCGGCGCCGCAGGCGCGCCTGCATGAAAAAAAGCCGGACTTGCCGCCCGGCTTTTTTCATGCCCGCTTCGTTCAGGCGAATCGTCCCTCGGGATCGATCCAGCCAAGAAGCGTCCGGGAGAGCTCTTCGGTCCCCGTTTTCTTCAGGCCGGAGAAGAGCTGCACGGAGACCTGAGGGCCGACCTGCGCGGCCCGCTGCTTGGCAAGGCGCATCACGGCGGCCTTCTCGGCAGTCTTGATCTGGTCGGCCTTGTTGAGCAGCCAGTGCTGGCGGATATGGGGCTGGGAGCGGAAGAAATCGAGCACCCATTCGTCGGCCGGCATGAAGGGGCGCCTTGCGTCCATCACGATGACGACTCCCGTGAGATTGGGGCGCGTTGCGACGTATCCGCCTACGAGCTCGCTCCAGGAGGCGCGCACGTCCGGAGCGCTTTTTGCGTAGCCGTAGCCGGGCAGGTCAACGAGAAAGGCGATATCTTCGCGCTCGGTGCTCTCGGGAATCTTGCGCGTGAGCTTGAAGAAGTTGATGAGCTGGGTGCGTCCCGGCGTTTTCGAAGCGAAGGCAAGCCGCCCCTGGCGCGTGAGCACATTGATCGTCGTGGATTTACCCGCGTTCGAGCGCCCCGCGAAGGCGATTTCCGGAATCCCGGCGCCGGGCAGGTCGGTCAGCTTTGCGGCCGAGGTGAAAAAACGGGCGGATTCGAAAATGGACATGGGGCGGAGCTCCTCGCCGCAAAGCGCGGCAGCGTGTGTTTGCTTCAGGCCGCTATCTTAATCGAGCAGCTGCAAGAAAAAAGCACAAACTCGCAAGGATCGGATGAGACGGGCAAAGGCGTGTTTCCTACAATTCCGTCGCACTAAACGGATCCAAGCGATGAGCAAGCTATTTTCTGACGATTTTTCTCTGGATGCAGCCATGAGCAGACGCAACGCACTGAAGACGGCAGCCGCCTGCGCTGCGGCGAGTCTTTTCTCTGCGGGCTGCGCGCACGCGTCGCCGAATTTCCCTCCCAGCGACCACTGGGATGCGCAAAGCGGCAGGTTCTTTCCTCTCGACCCGATGCGCGAGGCGAGGGGCGTGTTCGGTGCGCTCTGGACCATGAGTTTCCATGAACGGGACGAAGGCCGGCATCCCGGCAAGCCTCTGCCCGTCGCGCGTCCCGACTGGAAGCGCTTCGAGGCCGAGCGCGAGCGGCCGCAGTACGTCTGGCTCGGCCACAGTTCCATACTGATGCGCCAGGCCGGCGTCACGGTTGCCGTCGACCCGGTGGTGGGCGAGTGCGTTTCGCCCGTTCCCGTGATGATGCACCGCTTTCAGGCGCCGCCCGTGCCGCTTAGCGAGTTTCCGGCGGTTGACGTCGTGCTGATTACGCATTCGCACTACGACCACCTTGAAGAGCCCACGGTGCGCAAGCTTGCCGCGCGCGGCAGCCGATTTGTCTGTCCGCTTGGCGTCGGGGAGCTTCTGCGCGGCTGGGATATTGCCGCGGACCGGATCCGGGAGCTTGACTGGTGGCAGAGCGAGACGCTTGCCGAGAACCTCACCGTGACCGCCGTGCCGGGGCGCCACATGACGGGCCGGAGCCTGACCGATCAGAACAGGACGCTTTGGTGCGGGTACTTCACTCAGGGGCTTGGCGGCAATACCTATTTTTCCGGAGACACTTCCTGGGGGCGGCACTTTGCGATGATCCGCGAGCGGCTGCCCGCGCCCGATGTGGCGTTCATCGAGAACGGCCAGTACAACGAGCGCTGGCGGGACGTGCACATGTTCCCCGAGGAGACCGCCCGGGCGGCAAGGGAGCTGCGGGCAGGGCGCTTCGTTCCGATCCACTGGGGCGCGTATTCGCTTGCGCTGCATGCATGGAATGCCTCGGTCAGCCAGAGCACGGCAAAGGCCCGGGAGCTCGGCGTATCAACGCTTACGCCGCATCTGGGCGAAGTGTTTGACAGCGGCACGGTGAGTACGGACTGGTTTGCGGCCTGACGGGCGAAGGCAAGAGAAAAGCGGCAGCTTTCGCTGAGGGAACCTGCCGCCTGGCATCCTGCGGCCTTTCAGGAAAGCCGCAGGGGGAGCGCTTTGAGCCGAATTAGCAGACCTTGACGATCCAGCCCTCGGGCGCTTCGATTTCGCCGTTCTGGATGCCGGTGAGCGTTGTGCGCAGCTTGGCGCTCACTTCGCCCATCTTATCCATTCCGGAAGGCAGCGCGATCACGCCTTCCTTGGTGTGAATCTCGCCCACCGGAGCGAGCACGGCAGCCGTGCCGCACAGGGCGCATTCCTTGAAGCCCTTGACCTCTTCAAGCGCAACCGGACGCTCGATCACATTCAGGCCAAGATACTTCTGGCCGACGTACACGAGCGAGCGGCGGGTGATGGAGGGCAGGATCGAATCGCTCTTCGGAACGATGAGATTGTTGTCCTTGTCGACGAAGAGGATGTTTGCGCCGCCCGTTTCCTCCACATACGTGCGCGTGGCCGGATCCAGGTAGATGTTCTCGGCAAAGCCCTCGCGGTGCGCTTCCATCGTCGGATGCAGACTCATTGCATAGTTCAAGCCGGCCTTGATGTGGCCCGTGCCGCGGGGAGCAGCGCGGTCAAAGTCGGAGACGCGCACGCGAAGCGGCTTGACTGCGCCCTTGAAGTAGGCGCCCACCGGCATCACGAAGACGCGGAACATGTAGGAGGGGGCTGGGGCCACGCCGATCTGGGGACCCGAGCCGATCATCACGGGGCGCACGTATAGCGAGCAGCCCGTGCCGTAGGGCGGAACCCAGGCGGCGTTGGCGTGGATCGTTTCGATCACGGCATGCACGAACTTGTCCTTCGGGTAGACGGGCATTTCCAGACGGGCAGCCGAATCCATCATGCGCTCGGCGTTCATGTCGGGACGGAACGTGACGATGTCGCCGTTCTTGGTGGTGTAGGCCTTCATGCCCTCGAAGCAGCTCTGGGAATAGTGGAACACGCAGGCGCTTTCGAGCAGGTGGATGTATTCATCAGAAACGAGGCCGCCCTCGTCCCATGCGCCGTCCTTCCACTCGCTGTGCCAGCGGTAGTCCGTGCGGGTGTAGCCGAAGCCAAGCTTGCTCCAGTCGATGTTCTTCTTTTCCATGATGGTATCCCTTTCCTGGTAAATGCCTGAATTATCAGTGGCAAGCAACCTGCCGCAGGAGGCTTGCCGCACAATCTTAGATGATACTACTTGCGCACGGCGTCGATGAATCCTCCGCCAAGGCACACTTCACCCTGATAGAGCACCGCGCTCTGGCCCGGCGTAGCCGCCCACTGCGGCTCGGGAAATCCGAGGCGCATGGCGTGTTCCTCAAGCGAAAGCAGCCGGCATGCGCCATCGGGGGCCCGGTACCTGGTCTTGACGGTCACGGATTCGGAAACGTCCGGAGCCGAGCCCGAGCACCAGCTCGTCTTCACCGCCGTGAGCTCGTGCGAGAGCAGCCATGGGTGGTCGTGCCCCTGCACGACCCAGAGCGTGTTTGTCTTGAGGTCCTTTCTGGCGACAAACCAGGGCTCGCCGCTGCCCTCGCGGCTGCCGCCGATGCCGATGCCCTTTCTTTGGCCGAGCGTGTAGAAGGACAGGCCGATGTGCTCGCCGATTTTTCTGCCGTCGCTCGTGCGGATGGGGCCGGGCCTGGTGGGCAGGTAGCGGTTCAGGAATTCCCGAAAGGGGCGCTCGCCGATGAAGCAGATGCCGGTGGAATCCTTCTTGTCCGCGACGGACAGCCCGATCTCCCGGGCCAGGGCCCGGACATCCTTCTTGAGCATGCCGCCCACGGGAAAGACCGCCTTGGAGAGCTGCGCCTGATTGAGCCGGTGCAGGAAGTAGCTCTGATCCTTGGATGGATCCGATCCCCGGAGCAGTTCAAAGAGCCCGTTGCGTTCGCGCACGCGGCAGTAGTGGCCGGTTGCGATGTGGTCTGCGCCCATGCGCATCGCGTGATCGAGGAACGCCTTGAATTTGATCTCCGCGTTGCACAGGACATCGGGGTTGGGCGTGCGGCCTGCCGAGTATTCTTCAAGGAAATTGGAGAAGACCCGTTCCTTGTACTCCTTGGCAAAGTTCACGGCCTCAAGGTCGATTCCGATGATGTCGGCTGCGCTTGCGGCATCGATGAGGTCCTGGCGGCTCGAGCAGTACTCGGAGTCGTCATCGTCCTCCCAGTTCTTCATGAAAAGCCCGATGACCTCGTAGCCCGCCTTTTTCAGGAGGTAGGCGCTCACGGCGCTGTCCACGCCGCCGCTCATTCCGATCACAACTGTACGCATTGTCTGAAAAAGCTCTGTTTTTGTTTGGAAACGAGGATTATAAAAAGGCACCGCCCGGCCGAGCCGGACAGTGCCCTAAATGCAGGCCAGTTTCGGGAGAAGTTAGTGAACGGTCTCCACAAGCGGCTCAGCGTCGGACTGCTGCACGTGGCAGAACGTGCACAGGTGGCGCGAGCCATGCATCACGAGCTCGCCCTTGTCGTTCTTGGTCCAGTGGGTCGAGGGCATCGACTGGGGCTGCTTCCTCACCTTGGGCTGATCGATCTTCTCGGGATTGCCGTGGCACATCAGGCAGGAGTTGTATTCAGCAAGCATCTTGTAGTTCTCGATGGCATGCGGAATGATGGCGGGCGTGCCGAAGGGCGTCTCGCGGATCTTGCCGGCGTTCATCTCGAAGGCTTCGGGCTGGGGAACGTCAAACGGGCTGGTTTTTTCCAGACTGGTCGAATCGATGTCCATCTGGTTGAGGGCCGCCGCTGCGTCACCGGCAAGGGCGGCGTGCGAGAAGGCGGCCAGGGCGCCCATCGTTTGGTTGGGCTTCGCGTTGAAACGAAGACCGAACTGAATGGCGTCCTGCGGGCAGACTGCAATGCAGCGGCCGCAGTTGAGGCACGCTCCGGATTTGACAAAACCGTTTTCGGCGGCATCCTTCAGGCCCATGACATGCGGTTCCGGACAGATGCGGATGCATTTGGCGCACTTGTCGCACTTGCTTGCGTCAAACATCGGACGGATGATGCCGACTCTGCCCACGGTGCTCCAGAAGGCTCCGAGCGGGCAGAGGTGCCCGCACCAGCCGCGCCGCATGCCGAGCAGGTCAAGCGCAAACACGCCCAAGACGGCGCTTGCGCAGCCCCAGCCAAGGCCCCAGACGAGTTCTCGCCAGAGGAAAGCCTGCGGGCTCACCCACTCGAACGCGGCAACGCCGCTCACCGCCGAAGCGGCCAGGGCGCCGACGGCAACCGCGTAACGGGCGTTCTGATGAATGCGCAGCATGTCGGACTTGATGCCGAGTGATGTCCGCAGCAGATCAGCAAGGTCCGTCACAAGGTTCATGGGGCACATCCAGGCGCAGAAGCTTCTGCCTCCGAGCACGATCCAGGCGGCGAGCACGATGAGCGAACCCGTGATCATGGTGAGTTCGGGCGTGTGGCCGGCGCAGAGCTTCTGAAGCACAGCGAACGGATCGGAGAGCGGCACGAGGCCGAGCAGCAGGCTCGAAGTGAAGTCGCCCGAAAGGAGCGGCTGGCCAAAGAGCGTCCAGCCAAGGCGCGCCGTCCCGATGAACAGGCCGAGGATCGCAAGCTGCACGAGGCGGCGGGCGATCGTGTAGCGCCACCGGTATCCTCTTGATGCGGAGGCCGCGGGCTTCTTGTCGATGCTCATATCGGATCCTCCATGTTGTTGAGGAAGTCAGCGCCGGCGGGCCGGGTCTCCTCCTCCTTGGTGCGGGGGAGCTTGGGCGGAGCCGGATTGTGCGGCTGATCGTCGAGCCATCCGAGGCGGTAGTGGTCGCCGATGTGCCCGAGGAAGGTCTTGCGGTCAAGAATGTTGATCGCGGGCTTCTGGGTCGGACAGCTCCAAGTGCACAGGCCGCAGCCCGTGCACTTGTTCGGATCGACCACGGGAACGAACACGGCGTGCTTTGAGAGGCCGCGCGGATGCGGAGCAAGCTTGAGCGCAGAGTCCTTGACGGGACAGTCTCGGTAGCACACTTCGCAGCGCAGACCCTGCCAGGAAAGACAGGACGAGGGGTCGATGACGGCAATGCCCATGCGGGCCTTCTTGATGTCATCGAGATCACGCTTCAAGGCACCGCTTGGGCAGACCTTCACGCAGGGAACGTCCTGACACATGTAGCAGGGAATGTCCCGAGGCTCGAAGAACGGGGTCCCGAGGGGCGCGCGGTCTCCGAGCTTTGCGAGTTTCAATGTACCGTACGGGCAGGCTTTCACGCACAGACCGCACTTCATGCACAGATTGGCGAAGTCCTCGGCAGCTCCGGGGGGACGGGGCGCCCAGCTCTGACTGCGGGCGCCCTGGGCAAGCCCGAGCAGCCCGAGTCCGGAGCAGGCTGCGAGCCCGGTCCCCTGGACGGCGATCTGCAAAAATTCACGGCGATTGGTTTTCACCATCTGGTTTCGTCCTTGGCAGTGCCTAGATCTTCTTCACGAAGACTGCGTTCTTCTTATAGTCGGGCTCTCCGGAGATCGGATCGGTGGCGTCCACGCAGAGCTTGTTGACCTGAACCGACTCATCGAAGAAGGCCATCCAGCAGAAGCCCCGGTGCATCTTCATGCGGCCCTGGGTCTCGACGCGGGACTTGATCGAGCCGCGGCGGCTGGTGATCTCGACGAGGTCATTGCGCTTGATGCCGCGCTCTTCAGCGTCCTTCGGGTTCATGTACAGAACGGCGTGCGGAGCGGCGCGGTGCAGCTCGGGCACGCGGCGCGTCATGGTGCCGGTATGCCAGTGCTCAAGAATGCGGCCCGTGCAGAGCATGAGGTCGTACTTGTCGTCGGTCTTCTCAACGGGTTCGGCGAACGGGCGGAAGAAGATCTTCGCACGGCCGGGCAGAGGCTTGGGAGTCTTGTCCGTGACGCCCTTCAGGTTGCCGCTCGGGATCGCCTTCATCAGCGGGCCGTAGAACTCGAAGTCGCCATTTTTCACGAACGGATCGAACTTCGCGTTGAAGCGGTACTTGGTGCCCTTGCCGTCGACGACCGGCCAGGTCAGGCCGTGGACGCTGGGATCCATGTAGGTGTCGAAGTCCGCGAGGTCGTGGCCGCCGAGCGTGAACAGGCGGTACTCGTTAAAGAGCGCCTTCTCGGGGAACCAGTTCAGGCCCATCTGCTCGGCGGTCGAGCAGTGCTTGCCCGGGTACTTCGGATCGGGCCAGGGCGTTTCCTTGGCGGTCTTCATGCCGGCAAAGAGCGCGTCGTACAGGCTCATCTCGGGATCGTACCCCATGGCCCTGCCGGCTTCGATGACGTTGGGCAGCGTGATGTCGCCGACCTTCTGCTCGCACCAGCACTCCTTGATCTTGAAGCGCTTGCAGAGCTCGAACATCATGGCGATGTCCGTGCGGGCCTGGCCGACGGGCTCAACCATCTGCGTCCAGCCCTGGGTGCGGCGCTCGGCATTGCCGTACAGGCCCCACTTCTCGAAGATCATGGCCGCGGGCAGGATCACGTCGGCGACCTTTGCCGAGAGCGTCGGGTAGGCGTCGGCCACAACGATGAAGTTCTCGGGCTTGCGGGCAGCCTTGAGCCAGTGATTGGCGTTGGGGGCGGACTGGAACACGTTGACGACCTGGGTCCACATGAAGTTCACGGAGCCGTCCTCAAGACCGCGCATCAGACCCATGAGGGGCTTGCCGAGTTTGGGATTGATGGTGCCGGCCGGAACATTCCAGATCTTTTCGGTCTTTGCACGATGCTTGGGATTGCCAACGAGCATGTCGGCGGGCAGGCGGTGGGAGAACGCGCCGACTTCGCGGGCCGAACCGCAGGCCGAGGGCTGGCCGGTGAGCGAGAAGGCGCCGTTGCCGGGGCGGGCCTGCTTGGCGGTGAGAAGATGCAGTGCGTAGACCTGCTCGTTCATCCACACGCCGCGCACGTGCTGGTTGCCGCCCATGCACCAGAAGGAGAGGATGTCCTTCTTGGCATCGCAGTAGAAGTCGGCAAGCATCTGCAGCTTCTTCTTGAACTCGTCGAGCGGCTCGTCGGGATCGCCCTTGGCAAGCGGAGCGACGAAGTCAAGCGTGTAGGGCTCGAGCCCCTTGCAGTATTCGTCGAAGGTGATGTGCCAGTGCGCACCGTTGTTGCCCTGGTTCTTCTGCTCGACAACCTTGCCTTCCATTTCGGGGCGGTGCTGGCCGATGGCTTCGGCCTTGGTGAGGACGATCTTGTTCTGCTTGGCCTGAGTGTCCTTTTCCGCTTCGAAGGCGAACTTGTCGGTCGGGCGCATGCCGTAGCCGATGTCGACGACGCCGGTGGCGAAGATGCAGTGATCGTCGATGAATTTCTTGTCGTAAGCCTTGCGCTTGATGATTTCGCGGGCAATGTAGTTGAGGATGGCAAGGTCCGTGTTCGGCTTGAAGATGATCTCGACGTCGGAGAGCCCGGAGCACAGGTTCGAATGCGTCGTGACATTGAAGATGCGCGTTTCTTTCTTGGTGAGCTTGGTGTTGGTGACGCGGGACCACAGCACCGGATGGGCTTCGGCCATGTTGTTGCCCCAGAGCACCATCGTGTTGGCGATCTCAATGTCGTCGTAGCAGTTGCTGGGTTCGTCAACGCCGAAGGTCTGATAGAAGCCGACCACGGCCGAGGCCATGCAAAGGCGTGCGTTCGGATCGATGTTGTGGGTGCGGAAGCCCGCCTTGAGCATCTTGCTCACGGTGTAGGCCTCGGGAATCGTGTACTGGCCTGAACCGACGAAGGACACGCCGGTGGGGCCCTTTTCCCTGTAGACGCGACGGAACTGCTTTTCGATCTCATTCATCGCCTCTTCCCAGGAGACGGGCTCGAAACGGCCGTTCTTGTCGAACTTGCCGTTCTTCTTGCGCATGAGCGGCTGGTTCAGGCGGTCCTTGCCGTACAGGATCTTGGCGTTGAAGTAGCCCTTGATGCAGTTCAAGCCGCGATTGACGGGGGCGTCCGGATCACCCTTGGTTGCAACAATCTGGCCGTTCATGGTGCCGACCTGCAGTCCGCAGCCCGTGCCGCAGAAGCGGCATACGCCCTTGGTCCAGGTGATGCCCTTGTCGGCTTCCTGGGCGGCGTTCGCGGCGATCGGGGTGATGGGGATGCCGACAGCAAGAGCCGTGGAGGCGGCGACGCCGGACTTGATCAGACTGCGGCGGGAAATGTTTGCTGCACTCGTTTGCATAAGGTTTTCTCCTTTGTAGGCCTGGCCCGAGGTGATGTCTGCATGGGCTTTCAGGACGCTAGATCAAACTTGGGTTGACGAAAAACTGGATCGAATTTCCAGAACGGCGCACACTCAGCTGAGTGCTGCGGGCGCCTGTTCGCCTTCGGCGCGGTGCACGACCAGAGCGGCGTCGGCAACTTCGGGCAGGAAGCGGATCTTGGAAAAGAGGTCGCTCTCCTGCTGGATGGAATCTGCTTCAATGACCGCGACGAAGCGCAGGTTCTCCTCGTCCCTCTGGTGAATCTCAACACCGGGCAGCTTGGCCACGGCATCTGCGGCCGGGGCAAAGAGACCAGGCTTGCTCGTAATAAGAATTCCGGAATAGAACATATCTATGAACGGTTGATTGGATCTGGGCCAATTCCGGGGGAGGTGGAATTTTTAGCCGGCTAATTTGGTAACTATAGCAAGATCCTTTCAGAGTAACACTAATAAAAACAGTGCGTTATGTTCTTTCGGGAATAGCGGATTGACCTGTTGTCCTTGTGGGCCATTTTGGGTTCGCGCCGTTCCGAGGGGAGGCGGGAAACACCTTCCCGGCCTCGGCGAGGCTGGTGAGCGCTTCCTGGTGCCTGAAAACCAGTTATTCCCCAATGGGTTGGCGCTCGGATGTTTTCAGGCGGGGAGCGGTTTTCTCAAACTGCTGGCGCAGGGCGTTCGAAGCGGGGAGCTGAGAGTGATTCTCATCTTGGCTTCTCTTGTCCGCAGCCAGCCGGTCACAGGAAGGGCGCAGGAAAATGAAGATGTTTGCGAAGACGCAAGGAATACCTCTAAATAGGTAAGACCTCTCGTGACGCAGGCCAGGCAAGACACTGGGGTTAACACTCATTCTCCCTGAAATGAAGCGGGAAATCCTGTAATCAAATGTAAAAGATGAGAAGGCGACCGATACAAAAATCATGGAATCCGTGCCGTTTTTTGGGCAATCGATCTGAAAAATGCAACAAACGAGGGTTTACCCTATATACAAATTAACTATGCCTTCGACACAGATCAAAAAATTTGAATCCTTTACTTCTTTTGGATTAAAAAGTGCGCCATCATTGCGGACGTCCTATTCACCTAGGGGAAAAGAAAAATGGAACTGGGTCTTAACTTTTGGCTAGAGCTTGCTGTTCTTCTGGCATGCTTGTTCTACGCTGCTCCCAAGGGCGGCATGACGCTCGGTCTGATGGGCGGCATCGGCCTTATCATCTTCGTCTTCGGCTTCGGCCTGAAGCCCGGCAAGCCGCCGGTTGACGTGATCCTCACGATTATGGCGGTTGTGTGCGCCAGCTCTGCTCTGCAGGCTGCTGGCGGTCTTGACTGCCTGCTGCAGATTGCTGAACGCGTGCTGCGTAACCATCCGCGCGCCGTCTGCTATCTGGCTCCGTACCTCTGCTGGATGCTGACCGTTCTCTGCGGTACCGGCCACACTGTGTACACGATGCTCCCGATTATCTATGACGTTGCCATCAAGAATGGCATCCGTCCGGAGCGTCCGATGGCTGCCTCCACGATCGCTGCCCAGATGGGCGTGATCTGCTCGCCGGCTGCCGTGGCCTGCGTCTCGATGGTCGCCCTGATGGACGGCCAGCTCGTCGGTGGCAAGCCCTTCTCTCTGGTCACTCTGCTTAGCATCACCATCCCGGCTGCTCTCGTCGGTCTGTTCGCTGTCGGCACGTTCTCCGTGTTCCGCGGCAAGGATCTGGACAAGGACGAGAAGTTCCAGGCTCTGATCGCTGATCCGGAACAGAAGAAGTACGTCTACGGCGAAACCACCACCCTGCTCGGCGTTAAGTTCAACCAGAAGCAGTGGGGCTCCCTGTGGATCTTCCTCGCAACCGTTGCCATCGTTGCCGTTCTCGGCTCCACGCCTGAACTGCGTCCGCTCGTCGGCAAGAAGCGTCTGTCGATGACCCTGGTCATCCAGATGTTCATGCTGCTCGCCGGTATCCTGATGGTCATGTTCTGCGACGCCAAGAAGATCAACAAGACCAGCGTGTTCAACGCCGGTATGGTTGCCATCGTTTCCGTGTACGGCGTTGCCTGGATGTCCGATACGATGTTCTCGAACCACATCGGCCAGCTCAAGGTCGGTCTGACCGAGTGGGTCAAGGCCGCTCCGTGGACCTTCGGTATCGTTCTGCTGCTCGTGTCCAAGCTCGTGAACTCCCAGGCTGCTGCAGTTGCCATCGTCGTTCCGGTCGCTATCCAGATCGGCACGCCTGCTGGCATCATCTGCGCCATGGCTTCCGCCTGCTACGGCTACTACATCCTTCCGACGTATCCGTCTGACCTTGCTGCTCTGACGTTCGACCGCTCCGGCACGACGCACATCGGCAAGTTCGTGATCAACCATTCCTTCATCCTTCCGGGCCTGATCGGTGTTCTCACCGCTGTGGCCGTCGGCTGGGTGCTCGGCATGTTCTACGGCTACATCTAATCGGATAGCCGTCTACAAAAAGTAAAATTTGTGATAGGACGATTCGTCTAGAGGCCGGGGGAGACCCCGGCCTTGCCAGACAAAAAAAGGAGAGCCGCGTGGCTCTCTTTTTTTGTCTGGAAAAAATGGTGCTTAGCGCTCGATTTCGTACGGCCAGTCGAGGATGCCGCCGAGATTGCAGGCATTCTTGAAGCCCAGAGCCTCCAGAAGCTTTACGGCGAGAGCGCTCCTTCTGCCGCTGCGGCAGTAGACGAAATACAGCCGGTTCTTGTCGTCGAGCTGGGCGGGAAGCTTTCCTTTCACAATTTCGGCTACGGGCAGGTTGATGGCCCCGGGGATGCGCTCTGAGCGGAATTCCTCAGGCGTGCGGACATCGAGGATCACTGCGTCGGGATGCTTGGCCATCAGCTCCTTTGCCAGCCGTGGCGCTATGAAGGTGCTGGGAACGGACCTCGCAAGGGAGGCTGAAATCGGAGCCAGGGCAAGGCCGGCAAGAAAGAGTCTGCGCTGCATGGAAAATCTCCCGTGGGTCGTTGCGGCAAATGCTATCAGGAGACCGGGTTCGGGAAGCTTCAGGATGGCAAAAAAAGACTTTTGAGAGTCTTCCCGCCCGGGGCTAAAATGAATCGGCTTATATCTGATGACTGGCGGGGCAAGCTTCAAGGGAAGATGCCTCGTCTTGTTTGAACTTCCTCAAGGATTTTTTATGCAGCCTGACCGTTCAATTTTCAAGGCTTATGACATTCGTGGAATCGTGGGCAAGACGCTGACCGAAGAAGTTGTCTACCAGGTTGGACTGGTTCTTGGCTCCATGGCAGCCGGCAAGGGAATCGCAAGCCTGTGCGTCGGCCGCGACGGCAGACTCTCCGGCCCGGCGCTCAGCAAGGCGCTCATGCAGGGCATTGCCGATGCGGGCGTGGATGTCAAGGACATCGGCATGGTGCCGACCCCCGTGCTGTACTTCGCGACGAACTATCTCGGCAACGGTTCCGGCGTTGCCGTGACCGGCTCGCACAATCCGGCCGACTACAACGGCCTCAAAATGATGATGGCCGGGCTGACGCTCTACGGACCGGACATCCAGGACATCTATGAGAAGATCGTTGCGGGCGCCTGCTCCAAGGCCGAAAAGCCGGGCAGGATTGAGCAGGTTGACGTGCTGCCCGCCTACATCGAGAAGGTTCTGGGCGACGTGAAGCTCGCTCGTCCCATGAAGATCGCGATCGACTGCGGCAACGGCGTTGCCGGTCCCACTGCGCGCAGGATCTTCTCCGGCCTCGGCTGCGAATTCACCGAGCTCTACATGGATATCGACGGGCACTTCCCGAACCATCATCCCGATCCGTCCAAGCCCGCCAACCTCAAGGATCTGATCGAATGCGTCACAAAGGGCGACGCGGAAGTGGGCATTGCCTTTGACGGCGACGCAGACCGGCTGGGCGTGGTGACCCGTTCGGGCGCAATCATCTATCCCGACCGTCAAATGATGCTGTTTGCCGCCGATGTCCTGCGCGCACACCCGGGTAAGCAGATCATCTATGACGTCAAGTGCACGCGGCGCCTGGTGCCCTGGATCCGCGAGCACGGCGGCGTGCCCACGATCAGCTGCACGGGACATTCGCTCGTGAAGAAGAAGCTGCGCGAAACCGGCGCGCCCTTTGCGGGAGAAATGTCCGGCCACCTTTTCTTCAACGACGGCCGCTGGCCCGGATTTGACGACGGCATCTATGCCGGCGCCCGGCTGCTCGAGATTCTTTCCCGCACGGAGAATCCCTCGGCAACGCTCGACGCCCTGCCCACGGCGGTGAATACGCCTGAGTTGCAGATCCAGATGAAGGAAGGTGAGAACAAGGAGCTGGTCAGCAAGCTGCAGAAGGCTGCCAGATTCGACGATGCCGAAGACGTCATCCTGATTGACGGCGTGCGCATCGAGTTCAAGGACGGTTTTGCGCTGGCGCGGTCTTCGAACACGACGCCTGTTGTCGTGCTTCGCCTTGAGGGCGACAACGAGCAGGCGCTCGAGCGCATCAAGAAGCGCTTCGGCGAATTCCTGCTGAGCGTGGAGCCTTCGCTCAAGCTTCCGTTCTAACGGACGGCCGCCACCCAAGCAAAACGCCTCCCCTTGAACCGGGAGGCGTTTTTGTCCGGAGCGCCGGAAGAGTCCGCGCTGAGCGCGGCGTTAGCGGTTGGTGCTCAGCAGATAGGTGCCGAATGTTTCGGCACTTGCAAGAACGTGCCCCTGCATGGCCGCTTCAATCGGAGCGCGGCCAAAGGGCCGGGGCGGCACTTCAAGGACGCAGTCCAGTGCATAGAGCTTGAAGAAGTATCTGTGCGTGCCGATCGGAGGCCGGGGACCGGCCCAGCCTTCGTTTCCGCTGTCGTTCATGCCGGCAACGGTGCCGGGGGGCAGATGCCGGATGCCTTCGGCGAGCTGCCTCGTGCTGGCGGGGAGATTGATGAGAAGCCAGTGCAGCCAGACGAGCTTGGGCGCCTTCGGATCCGGTGCATCCGGGTCGTCGGCGATCAGCACAAGGCTTTTCGTGCCCGCAGGGATTTGCTCAAAGATGAGTTCGGGGGAGAGGTCTTCGGCTTCCTGAGTGTTCCTCATCGGGATCTCGCCGCCCGTTTCAAACGCCGTGCTGTAGATGCGCATACGTGCCTCCAGAAAAAACGAGGGTGCGCGCGTTTACTCGTCCGCCGCCAGCTCTTCCGCCGGTTCGCCAGGCACTTCGTTCCCGCTCAGGCGGGTGAAGGTGCTGAAGTCAAACAGCGTCTTGTCCGAGAGCTGGGAAGCGGCAACGCGCGTCGTGCTCATGAACAGATTGTAGATTCTGCTGTCGTACTTTTTGTCCCATTCGGCAATGAGTTCCTTGATCTCGCGGCGCTTCTTGTTTTCAGACACGCCGCACAGGTTCTTGGGCATGAGCGGATAGTTGCGGATCTTCGCCCATTTTGCGGTTTCGTATTCGCGCACGTAGATCAGGGGGCGTATCACGATGGCCGTTTTGGCGTCGTTGCGAAGCACGGGAGGCATGGCCTTGATGCGTCCGCCGTAGAACATGTTCAGAAGCAGCGTCGAGACCACGTCATCCATCTGGTGGCCCAGAGCGATCTTGGTGCAGCCCAGTTCCCGGCTCACCCGGTAGATGATGCCTCTGCGCAGTCTCGCGCAGAGCGAACAGATGTTCTTGCCGTCGGGAATGAGCCTGCGCACGATGGAGTTCGTGTCCTGGTCCTCGATGTGCCAAGGTGAGCCGCAATGCTCGAGATATTCGCGCAGGATGTGCTCGGGGGCGCCGGGGATGTGCTGGTTGATGTGCACGGCCACGATGTCAAAATGGATCGGGGCCCGCCCCTGGAGTTTCTGAAGCGCCTCAAGGAGCACGTAGCTGTCCTTGCCGCCGCTCATGGCGACCATGACCTTGTCGCCTTCCTCGATCATACCGTAATCGGTAATCGCCTGCGCGGTGAGGCGCACGATGCGCTTTTCAAGCTTGCGCACCGAGACGCTGGCCTTGACATGGCGGCCTGGGGCGACCTCGATGCGCTTGCCCCTGATGCTGCTTTGCTCAAGCGCGGGGGACTCGGGGATGATGGGGAGGGGCTGGCTCTCGGTCATGATGGTCACTTTCGGTCGTAGAACCCCGAAAGCGTATCAAGAATTTCGACGGGAAGCCCGAGCAGGTTCGGGAATGCATCCCGCAGATCGTGCTGGAGCCGGGAAAGATGTTCAAACGGGCGATCGGGAAGACTGGCCCTGGCGATGTGCAGCTGCGGGCCGTCGCTGTCCGGCACCCGGACGCGGAAGGCAAGCGTTTTTCCGAACGGGTGATTCGCGATGAACTCTTCGATCCGTACCACTGCCTGAATCATTTCCTCGCTGGGCTTGAAGCCGTAGGGAAAGCGTGTGAGCAGGCACGGCCGGGCGGCCTGATCGGGATTGGCAAAACCCATTTGCCTGCCAATCGCACGGATCTGCTCCTTGCTGATGCCCGCTTCGCAAAGCGGCGAGCGGATGCCGAGTTCTTCAAGCGCTTTTTTCCCTGGCCGGAAGACAGAGAGATCCGACGCGTTGGAGCCATCGCAAAGGGTTGCGCCAGGGGGCAGCTGATCGAGCAGGGTGGAAAAGATGGTCTTCTTGCACTCGTAGCAGCGGTTCTTGCCCGCTTCCCAGATGGCGGGATTCTCCAGCGGATCGATGCGAATCAGGGTGGGGGTGAGTCCCATGTCGCTGGCACGGGCGATCGCCTGCGCGGTGTCGCTTGCGGCAATGTGCGGCCCCTGGACGTGAAAGAGCTGCGGAGCGAGTCCGCAGCGCAGTGAAAAGAACGCCAGAAAGCGGCTGTCCAGCCCGCCAGAGTAGGCGATGCAGACCGGACCCTTGCCGGCGAGGTCGAGAAGAATGTCCTTCAGGCGCTGCGCCTTGGCAGCCAGTTCTTCATTGTTTTCCATTGTTCTGAATTTTCCTAAAGCGGCTCGCCCATCGCGAACAGGGTTCCGTTGGGGACGCCTTCAAAAATTTTCCCAGGCACGAAGACTGTTGCATGCTTTCTGACGGTCATTTCGGGCCATGGGCCGAATGCGGCGCCAAAGCCGAGCAGGGCGCCAAGCCCGGTTGGCGTGATCGCCTCTCCCTCACCGAGGAAGGGGCGCACGGGCACGCCGTCAAGCATGGCAAAAGTGGAAGGGGCGGGGTTGGGAACCGCGCCGTGCGCGCAGAGCACAGTTCCGTCGCCGAGCGGAATCGGGCTGGCAATCAGGCGCTCGGGCTGGATTGCGCAAAGCAGCTCGGCGGCAAGTCCGATGGAGACGATATTCGCTAGCCTGCCGACTTCATGGAAATGCACCGACTCGAGACTTTCTCCGTGCACGGCGGCTTCGGCGGCAGCGATCACGTGCCAGACGTTCATGGCTAGATCGCGCGCGGCCTCCGAGAGCGCACTCGCCGCATAGATGCTTGCAATGTCGGCCACGTGCCGATGCACGTGCTCGTGCGGCGCCTGCAGGTTTAGGGACCACCCGGCGATGTCGTTGACCGAGGCGGGCGAGAGCGCAAGGGAGACGTTTTCAAGATTCGGAAAGCGGGCCTTGAGCAGTTCCGCAGGAGGCAGAAGCGGCGAGGCGGTCAGAGCCAGAAGCCCGGCAAGGAACGAGCCGGCATTGAAGCCGGCGTGGATGCGCAGTGTGATGACGGGGCGAGTCATGCGACTACTCCCTGTAGATGGCGTTGAGCACGCGAGCGGCAGCGCATGCGGCTCCGTAGCCGTTGTCGATATTGAACACGCCGATCCCTGGGGCGCAGGACACGAGCATGCTCGTGAGCGCGGATTTGCCGTGTTCGGCTATGCCGTAGCCGACACTGGTGGGCACGGCAAAAAGCGGCTTGCTTGTGAGCCCACCGACCACGCTTGCAATCGCGGCATCAAGCCCCGCGATCACCACCACCACGTCGGCCTTGTTGATGTCTTCAATTGCCTGCTGAATCCGCCAAAGGCCCGCCACCCCGCAGTCTTCGTATCGGATCGCCGTCCAGCCGAGATATTCAAGCGTGCGGCTCACCTCCCGGGCAACGGCGCCGTCGGCGGTTCCGGCGGACACGACGGCGACGCTGCCGTGCGGGCGCCGCGGCAGGGTGTGGCTCCAGGCAGTCCGCGAGAGCGGCTCATAGTTGTAGGCGCTCTTGAGCTGCTCGGGCAGACGGCTGAAAAAGTCCGGGTCCAAGCGCGTGAACAGGATCGGCTTTTCGGCTGGATCGGCAAAGCGTTCGAGCAGGGTGATGAGCGCGCGCTGCGGCTTGCCTTCGCAAAAAACCGCTTCGGGCAGCCCGATGCGTCTGTCTCGGTCAATATCAAACCGGATGCAGGGTGTGGACATGAATCATTCCGTTCAGATGGACGTTGATGCGCGGGATGCTACCAGCCGCAGACAGCGGCGCGGCGGCCGTGGCGCGCAATCGGCAGATTTAGCAAGGAAACTGAGAAAAACGGCTCCCTTCGAAAACGAAAGGAGCCGCTTTTCGGGTGCCCGGGCGGATTAGCCGACGCGCGGCACCGTGAGGCTGCCCTCGGGCATGAGGATCACAGAGGGATTCTCGCCGACGTACTGCTTGGCGATCTGCAGAGCCTCTTCAACCGTGTCGACGGCACCCGAGAAGAGCATGTCCTTGGCAAGCTGCCGGTCAAGGCGCGTGACAAGAATGTAGCGGGCCTTGGAGATCGGACGCGTTACGGCAAAGGCCTTGTTGGCGCCGATCTTGAAGTTCTTCTCGAGTTCAGCCTTGATGGCCTCGGGAGTCTTCAGACGGCGGAAGGTTTCTTCCAGAACCTTCGAGCCCGAGCCTTCTTCGCAGTCGGCAAGCAGAATGACGCAGCCGCCCTTGCGCACGGCGCAGGCCGAGTTGTCCATCGTCTTTTGCATCTGATAGACGTTGATGTCTTTGGGAAAGCCGCCGCAGGAGGCGATCACGAGGTCGGCCTCGCGCGGAATGACGCAGCCGTAGACTTCGTCAACGAACTTGCAGGCCTCGTTGTGCGCCTCGATGTAGTCGCCCGCGAACATGCGCAGGAACTCATGCTTGGCGTTGAGGATGGCGTTGAACAGGAACACGCTGCGGCCCTTGGCCCAGAGCGCGACGCCTTCCATCTGGTCTTCGTAGCAGGGGTTGCCCTTAGTCAGCCCGAGCCCTGCGTGCTCGTCAAGCATGAAGCTGTGGTTGACGCGCACCGTTTCCATCGCGGCGCAGCCGGGCAGCACGGCCTTGCGGCCGCCGCCGTAGCCGGAGAAGTAGTGGTGCACGATCGTGCCGGTGAGGATCACATGGTCGACATGGTTGATATGCTTGTTGATGAGCACGGGCGTGCCGCGTGATGTCGTGCCGAAGCTTTCAAAATCTTCATCCTTGGTGCAGGTGCTGTTGTACATCTTCAGGCGCGAGGCGACGTTCTCGCCGACGGCCTCGACCATTTCCTCGTGCGTCATGTCGCGGTGCGTGCCGAGCGAGAAGACGATGTGCATGTCCTCGTCCTTCACGCCGAGCCGGTTCATCTCGTCGACGAGCACGGGCATGAAGTCATAGCTGTTGGCAACGCGCGTTGGATCGTTGCAGATGAAGGCAACGGTCTGGCCCGGCTTGATGATCTCGCAAAGGGGCTTGCTGCCGATCGGGTTCTTGTTGACGGCGTCGAGCACACCCTGACGGATGTCCTTCATCGGTTCGAAGGAGGCCGTGCGCACCTCCTTGATGATGTTCGTGTCGTCAAGGTCAAATTCCTTGCGGCCGCGGCCATATGCGAAATTGAAGTGCTTAAGAGCCATGATGGAAATCTCCGCTGATAGATAATTCTTCGAGGACAAGGCGGATACCTATTTTTAGGTAACTCTCGTCCGTCAAGACACATCCAATAATTATAGTTCTTTCACTGGAAAGTCATGAAAAAAGAAAACTCGCCCAAACTGCACAAGGCAGCGGGCGAGTCATGGCCTCAATCGAAGGTGGTAGCGCCTTAGCGGGAGGGGCGCAACTGCTTGAGAATCGCCGAAACCATGCTGACGGGAATTTGCCCCGGAGCCGATGCGGCAAGCCCGGCGGCAAACGTGGCGCAGGATCCGAAGAGTGCGCCGGAGATGCGGGTCGGAGAGCCGAGCTCGCCCATCGCCATGGTGAACATCGGCTGCTCGAACTGGCGGCGTGCCTCGATCGTGGCCTGCATGAGCGTGATGACATCCTCGGGCTTCTGCGGCATGACCGAGACCTTGAAGATATCGGCTCCGGCAGCGTTCATGCGCTTCATGACGGACAGGATGTCATCCTTGGACGGGGTGCCAGCGAAGTTGTGGAAGCTCGCGATGACGGGCGTGCCGGCGGCGTGCGCGTTCTTGATGAGATCAACGGCGCGGTCGCGGCGGATTTCAACGTCCACGGCATCCATCAGTCCTGACTCCCCAATTTCGTTGACGCACGAGAAGTACGCATCCTCGTCCAGATCCGCCATGCCGCCTTCTCGCACCGTGCGCATGGTGAAGATGATCGGTTTTTCCGCATTGTGCTTGATCTTGTAGGCGGTGGCTCTCAGGTGATGCGGATCCTTATTGTCAAACCAGTCGGCGCGCCACTCGAAAATGTCGATGGGGTAGCTCTGGATCGACTGGGCGCTGTAGACGAGACCGGAGTCATCCACAGCCATCAGGCTGGTCAGAATCTTGACAGGAAGCGGCCCCAGAACGACATTGCCGATGCGGACAGCCTTGGCCGGGTCGGGAAGAAAGTTGGGCATGTGAGGGCACCTCTGAGAAAAAGGGGAATATGATCCATCAATTCTACTAACGACGATCTCGGTCAATCACTGTTTTTTCCTTATGACAGCAGAACTTACATCAGTGCGCATCGACAAATGGCTGTGGGCCGCCCGGTTTTTCAAGACGCGCTCTCTTGCGCAGGACGCGGTTGAACTTGGCCGGGTGCGGGTGGACGGCCAGCGCATCAAGCCTTCGCGGGAGGTGAGGGGCGGCGAAATGCTGATGATCGAGCGCTCGGGCGAGCGGATCGAGATTCGGGTTGCCGCGCTTTCCGTGGTTCGCGGACCGGCAAGCGTGGCGCAAAAGCTCTACGAGGAAACCGAAGAGTCAAGACTGCGGCGCGAGCGCCAGGCGGCGATGCGCAAGCTTGCGAGCGAGCCCGCACTCGCTATCCCCAAAGGGAGACCGACAAAGCGCGATGCACGGGCTCTGCGGCGCTTCCGCGAAGGCTGGGATTCCGGGCAAGACTAGTTATTTCGGCCGATTTGGCTTAATATCTAGGGGAATTTGCTGAGAACGAAATGTGGATACCTATTGATGGGTATCTTTTTCGTTGCCAGCAATAAGCGGAGCGAGCAAAAAACGCTTCCGGATGATCAACAGCTATCAATCTTTAGAAGGGAATTGCGATGGCCACGACCCCTGAGTTTAAGTACGCGCCCATGTTCCAGCATGGCAAGGACGAAACCGAATACTATTGCCTGAGCAAGGAGCACATCTCCACGGCAATGTTTGAGGGCAAGGAGATCCTCAAGGTGGAGCCCGAAGCGCTCACGATGATGATCAACCGTGCATTCTGTGACGCTCAGTTCATGCTGCGCCGCTCGCACAACGAGCTGGTCGCCAAGATCCTGCACGATCCGGAGGCTTCCGACAACGACAAGTACGTCGCCCTCACGTTCCTGCGCAATGCCGAAGTCGCAGCCAAGCGCATCCTGCCCTTCTGCCAGGACACGGGCACTGCAATCGTGCACGGCGAAAAGGGCCAGCAGGTCTGGACCGGCTTTGAAGACGAAGAGGCGATCAGCCTTGGCGTGTTCAAGACCTACACCGAGCAGAACCTGCGTTATTCCCAGAACGCTCCGCTCACGATGTTCAAGGAAATCAACACCAAGTGCAATCTGCCGGCTCAGATCGACATCGAAGCCACGCAGGGTGAAGAGTACAAGTTCCTGTGCGTCGTCAAGGGTGGCGGCTCTGCCAACAAGAGTTACCTGTATCAGGAAACCAAGGCCATTCTCAATCCGGCGACCCTGATTCCGTACCTCATCGGCAAGATGAAGACCCTCGGCACGGCTGCCTGCCCGCCGTACCACATCGCCTTCGTGATCGGCGGCACGTCCGCTGAAAAGACGATGCTCACCGTCAAGCTCGCCAGCACCAAGTACTACGACGATCTGCCCACGACGGGCGACGAGACCGGCCGCGCCTTCCGTGATGTCGAGCTCGAGAAGGAACTCCTCAAGGAAGCATACAACATCGGCCTGGGCGCTCAGTTCGGCGGCAAGTACATGGCCCACGACATCCGTGTCGTGCGTCTGCCGCGCCACGGCGCGAGCTGCCCGGTCGGCATGGGTGTTTCCTGCTCGGCTGACCGCAACATCAAGTGCAAGATCAACCGCGACGGCATCTGGATCGAGAAGCTCGACGACAATCCCGCCTCCCTGATCCCCGAAGAGCTGCGCCGTCCGGGCGAGGGCTCTCAGATCAACATTGATCTGAACCGTCCGATGAGCGAAGTGTGCAAGGAACTGTCCAAGTATCCTGTTTCCACGCGCGTCAACCTGAACGGCACGATCATCGTGGCCCGCGACATCGCCCACGCCAAGCTCAAGGAACGCCTTGATGCCGGCGGCGAGCTGCCCGACTACATCAAGAACCATCCGGTTCTCTACGCAGGCCCGGCCAAGACCCCCGAGGGCTATCCCTGCGGCTCCATGGGCCCGACCACGGCCAACCGCATGGATCCGTACGTGGATCTGTTCCAGTCCCACGGCGGCTCCATGGTGATGATCGCCAAGGGCAATCGCACCCAGGTTGTGACCGACGCCTGCAAGAAGCACGGCGGCTTCTATCTGGGCACGATCGGCGGCGTGGCTGCCGTTCTCTCCCAGAGCTCCATCAAGAGCATCGAGTGCGTTGAGTTCCCCGAGCTCGGCATGGAAGCCGTCTGGAAGATCCAGGTTGAGAACTTCCCGGCCTTCATCCTCGTCGATGACAAGGGCAACGACTTCTTCCTGCAGATCAAGCCGCGCAACTGCGACATCGAGATCAAGAAGGCTTAATCGGCTTCTGATCGCGAGAAGGGGTGCGAAACTGCGGTTTCGCACCCGGCAAGCCTCCTTTGGGATTTCGCCTGAAGGGGGCTTTTCTCATGCCCCAAAACAATCGGCCCGCCGAAGGGAATCGGGCGGGCCGAAGGCGGAATCGGATCAGCCGTCTCAGGCGTTGAGAAGCGCAATCGCCTTGGCAACATCCTCGGCGCTCACGCCTTCGCAAAGGGTTACCTTGCCCGCGAGCTCGTCGGTGAGCCCAGTCTTTTTGAGCGCACCGACCGTCATGCCGGCATCCCGCCCGCTCTCAAATCCGATGGAGACCAGAAGCAGCCTGCCGCTCTCGGACTCAAGCTTGAAATAGAACTTCCCGTCCTTTTCGCGATACTGCTTGAAGACGGGCTTTGCCGCCTTCTTTGCCGCAGCCTTCTTTTCCTGCTTGCCGGACATCGCGGTGAAGCTGCGCAGTCCCACGGCGTGCCGCAGCTCTTCGATGAAGGGGGTTGCGATTTTCCGGGCCTTGACGGCGCCTTGCTGGAGAATGTCTTCCAGCACTGCAGGGTGCGCAACGTAGTAGTCGTACTTTTCGCGCATCGGGCCGATCTCTTCGTTGATCTTGTCGGCAAGGCGCTTTTTGGCTTCGCCCCATCCGAGACCGTCGCGCAGTTCAGCGCGGAACGCCTCGCGCTCGCTCTTGCCGGCAAAAGCGTCGTAGATCAGCGTGAGCGAGGTGCTGTCGGGATCCTTGGGCTCGCCAGGCAGCTTGCTGTCCGTCACGACACGGCTGATTGCTTCGCGCAGCGCCTTTTCTCCGCCGTCAAAGAGCGGAATGACGTTGTTGTAGCTCTTGCTCATCTTTCGGCCGTCAAGGCCTGGCAGCAGCGCCACATCCTGATCAACAGCCTCAAAGGGCAGCACGAAGAAGTCCTTTCCGCGGCCGTAGATATTGTTGAATCGCGTGGCGATGTCCCGGGCCATCTCCAGATGTTGGATTTGATCCCTGCCCACGGGGACGCGGTTCGCGTTGAACATCAATATGTCGGCCGTCATGAGCACCGGGTAGCAGAAAAGCCCCATCGAGACGCCTGCGTCGACGTCCTGGCTGCTCGCGGCATTTGCTTCGACAAAGGCCTTGTATGCATGGGCGCGGTTCATGAGGCCCTTCGAGCACACGCAGTTGAGCATCCAGTTCAGCAGGGGGATTTCGGGGATGTCGCTCTGGCGGTACAGCGTGACGTGTTCGGGATCAAGGCCTGCGGCAAGCCAGCAGGCGGCAATCTGCATGCGGCTTCTCTCAAGCCTTTCGGGATCCTGGCACTTGATCAGGGCATGCAGGTCGGCAAGGAAAAAGAAGCTTTCCACATCCGGGTTTTTGGAGGCCTTCACGCAGGGGCGCAGGGCGCCGCAATAGTTTCCGAGGTGAAGTGTTCCGGTCGTGTTGATTCCGGTAAGAACGCGTTCGGTCATGACAGAAAAAACTCACGTATGAACAGGTAAGGGGGAGACTTTAGCAAATCCGCCCGGAGCGGTCGAACTGATGAGCAAGAAAACGCAAGGCAAATCAGAAAAGAGGCATGCAGAAACAGGCCTGACCGCCCCAATAAAAAGCCGCCTGGAGATCAGGCGGCTCTTACGCGGTGAACGATGAATTACTGAGCCGGAACCTGGCGCCAGCCGGTCGGGCAGGAGCGGACGTCCGGATAGTAGCCGCGGGGTTCATCGCACCAGTAGACGTAGCGGACAACCTGCGAGCCCTGGGACTGGTAGAGCGTTGCGGGATCCTGCTGGTACGTGTAGTTGCTCGACGAGTTGGAAGAGCGCGCGAGCTCAGCCAGGCCGAACAGAATGGCGCCAGCGGCCACACCCGCCGCAACCGCATTGCGCGTGCTGTGGCGGCTGTGATGATGATGGTCGTCGCGGCGCGGCGGCGGTGCGCTCCTATGCTGCGGTGCGCGGTGACCGGACGAGTGGTGGGAACTGTGCGGTGCATGGGCGCCGGGGCCGCCGTGCCCCTTTGGCGGAGGAGCGGCAAAGGAGGCACTTGCCAGAGCAAGCGACGCAACAGCCGCAATCGCAAGAACCGAACGGGAAAGAGTTGACATCGACAAACTCCTAAAAAACGAAGTCCCAGACGGAGCAGCAATCACCGCACTCCGTCCGGGGCAAACTGTCACTTAATAGCGGCGCGGATGCGCAGGGATCCGATGCCAGCCGGTCCGGCAGTGGCGAACGTCCGGATAGTAGCCTCTCGGATGGTCACACCAGTTCACAAAGCGCTGCTGAGGCGGCCGGTGATGCGCATGCGGCGGGGGCGGCGGCTTGTGGTAGCGGGGCGGCGGCGCATGGTGGTGATGCGCTGCAGGCGGCGCTGCATGCGGATGATGATGCGGACCGGGCTGGGCCATCGCGGACGTTGAGAACGCCAAAATTGCGGAAGCAGCCAAGGCGATCATAGAGGGAATGTGCAACTTCATAATGTGCCCTCCGGGGGAAAAACATTCAAGTCAATAATAGCGGCGCGGAGGCGGTGGAGGACCACGGCGGACCGGGACGCGATGCCAGCCGCTCGGGCAATGGCGGACAGCCGGGTAATAGCCTCTCGGATAGTCGCACCAGCTCCTATACCTTGGAGGAGGCGGGGGTGGCGGACGGTGATAGTGCCGGGGCGGTGGCGGCGGCCTGTGATAGCGCGGAGGCGGCGGTGGCGGCCTATGATAGCGCGGAGGCGGAGCATAGTATCCCGGCTGGGCGAGTGCTGCTGGCGCCGAGAGCCCCATGAACAGCGCGGCGATGATGGCGAAAAGCGATGCAATGAACCTCTTCATATCGATGCCTCTTGTTGTTAGGGGGAGTCGAACGACCCGTTTCCTTCACTATCACTATATACGATTTATTACTTGAGAGTGTTTTATCCAAATATATTTACGAGACTTTGCAAACGCGGTGATGAGAACGGACCAAACCGCACAGTTCAGGAAGACGCACGCAAAACGGCCCGGGAAGGTGCCGGGCCGATGGGAAAGTGCATGCAAAAGAACGGATTACAGGCCTGCGTCGGCGCGAAGCAGTCTTGCCTTGTCAGTCTTTTCCCAAGTGAATTCGGGCTCTTCACGGCCGAAGTGGCCGTAGGCGGCGGTCTTGGAGTAGATTGGCCGGCGCAAGTCGAGCATCTGGATGATGCCGCCCGGACGCAGATCGAAGTGTGCGCGGACAAGCTCGGCGATCTTCTCGTCGGCGATCAGGCCGGTGCCGTTGGTCCGGACCGTGATGTTGGTGGGCTCGGCAACGCCGATTGCATACGCCACCTGAACCTGGCATTCGCGGGCAAGACCTGCGGCGACCACGTTCTTGGCGACATAGCGGCAGGCATAGGCAGCCGAGCGGTCAACCTTGGTGGGATCCTTTCCTGAGAATGCGCCGCCGCCGTGCGGGCAGGAGCCGCCATAGGTGTCGACGATGATCTTGCGGCCGGTGAGGCCGCAGTCGCCCTGCGGGCCGCCGACGACAAACCGGCCCGTCGGGTTCACGAGGAACTTGGTATTTTCCAGCCATTCGGCGGGCATCACGGGGCGGATGATGTTTTCGATGACGGCCTCGACGAATTCGGGCTTCATGTTCCTGCCGTCGGACCACTCGGGCGCATGCTGGCTCGAAAGCACGATCGTGTCGGCAGCCACGGGACGGCCGTCCACGTAGCGCAGCGTCACCTGGCTCTTTGCGTCCGGACGCAGATAGGGCATGACGCCGTTGCGGCGCACGATGGACTGCTGCTCGACGAGACGGTGCGCGTAGTAGATGGCGGCGGGCATGAGCGTCGGCGTCTCATCGCAGGCGTAGCCGAACATCAGACCCTGGTCGCCCGCGCCCTGGGTGAGGGGATCGTTGTCCTTTTCATCCACGCCCTGGGCAATGTCGCCGGACTGCTTGTCGTAGCAGATGTGCACCGAGCAGCCCCGGTGATCGATGCCGTATTCGGAGTTGTCGTACCCGATGCGTTTCAGCACATCGCGGGTGATGCCGATGTAGTCGACGTTGGCATTCGTCGTGATTTCGCCTGCCAGCACGACAAGTCCCGTCGTGCAGAGCGTCTCGGCCGCCACGCGGCTCAGGGGGTCCTGCTCGAGGCAGGCGTCCAGAACGGCATCGGAGATTTGATCGGCCACCTTGTCGGGATGACCTTCACTCACGGATTCGGAGGTAAAAAGAAAATCGCTGGCCATTGCCATGCTCCTTACAAAGTGCGCCAAAAGCGCCATACCGCGGAGCGATGGATTGGATCCAGCGACATCATGAGTGCGACGCTTTAGCGGTATTTATTCAGTTCGCCCCGCAAGTTGTCTTCTTAACTCGGCGAATGTGGGCGTCATCATACGCCAAAAAACTGAACTCGGACTGAAGAGTCCTTGCCAGGCGCCGCGGCTGGGCGGTCTGGGGAATTCCTACGGGCTGTTCATGTAGCGGCGCCCGACGACGAAATTCACCAGGGAAACGGGCAGGAGTCTCTGAAGAATGCAGACGGCTTTGTTTGCAAAACCGATGGCATAAAGAGGCTTGACCGTCTTTTTCAGCGCGATGTCCGCGATCAGGCGGGCAGCTGTCTGGACGGGCATTCCGTTCCGCTCATCCCGTTCCATCCTGCCGACGCTTTTGCCGATGATGCCTGAATACACGTCATCGCCGACAGGAGATTTCTCTCTGTTTCGGGTGAAGGATGTCGCAATGTCGCCTGGCTGAATCGCGCATACCGAGATATTGAATGCCTTAAGTTCGTTGGCTAGCGCACAGGTGTAGGAGTTCATTGCAGCCTTGCTTGCGCTGTAAAAGGCTTGGAACGGAATCGGTATGACGGCCGCGAGAGAGGAGATGTTCACGATCCGGCCCGAGCGCCTTTCCCTCATATGGCGGATGACAGCCCTGTTGACATTCACCATGCCGAAGAAATTGACGTCGAACTGCTTTTTGGCTTCGGCGCTTTCGGTAAATTCAACCGCGCCGGAAATGCCGAAACCGGCGCAGTTGATGACAAGATCGATCCGACCGTGCTCGTTCACGATTTTGTCAACGGCCTGCGTGACGCTTTTTTCATCCGTCACATCGACCCTCATATGGGTCGCAAGCCCCGACCCGGCCGCATCGCTCCTGCTGAACTCGTAAACCCTGAACCCTCTGGATGAAAGAATGCGGACTGTCTCCTTTCCGATGCCGGAAGAACCGCCGGTCACGAGACAGACCCGTTCGTTCATACGCCGTGCTCCTTGAGTACCTCGTGGATGATGCCGACTGCCTCGTCGATGAGCTGGTGCGTGTGGGTCGACATCAGGCTGATGCGCAGCAGACACTCGCCAGGAGCGACGGCGGGCGGCAGCGAGCAATTGACAAAGACCCCCTTCTCATAAAGTTCTTTTGTGATGGTGAGAGTCTTAACCATATCGTAGGTGTAGATGGGAATGATCGGCACCTGATCGCCGCTCGATTCGCGCATCTTGATGCCGTATTCTCTGAGCTTCTGGCGCATGTATCTGGAATTGTCCTGAAGCGTCTGCACGAGCTGGGGATTGTTTTCCAGGATCTCGAGCGACTTGATGGCCGATGCACAGCTTGCCGGGGTCATGGACGCCGAGAAGATAAACGGACGCGACGTATGCTTGACATAGTCGATGACCCTTTCGTCCGCCGCAATATATCCGCCCAGAGACGCAAGCGACTTGGAAAGCGTTCCCATGTAAATGTCCACTTTGTCTTCAAGTCCGAAGTACGATGCGGTTCCCCGGCCTCCCTTGCCCAGCACGCCAAGGCCGTGCGCATCATCAACCATGACTCGCGCACCGTATTTCTCCGCCAGCGCACAGATCTCCGGAAGATTCGCAATATCGCCTCCCATGGAGAAAACCCCGTCCGTGACGATGAGGCTGCCGCAGTCTTCGGGCACTTTCTGGAGTTGGTTTTCAAGATCGGCCATGTCGTTGTGGCGGTACCTGAGCATCGTTCCGTACGAAAGCCTGCAGCCGTCATAGAGCGAAGCGTGATTTTCCTTGTCCATGATCACGTAATCGCGCTTGGTGACCATGGCGCTGATCAGTCCGAGATTCGACTGGAAACCCGTTGAGAAAGTCATTGCCGCCTGCTTGCCCAGGAACTTTGCAATTTTCTCTTCGAATTCAAGATGGAGTTTGAGTGTGCCGTTCAGGAAGCGCGACCCGGAGCACCCGGAGCCGTATTCCTTGTAGGCCTTGATGCCGGCTTCAATCACATCGTCGTTGATGGTGAGGCCGAGATAGTTGTTGGAGCCAAGCATGATCCTGCGCTTGCCTTCCATCGTAACAACCGTATCCTGCCTCGACTCAAGTGCATGAAAATAAGGATAAATGTTCATTGCCCTGGCCATGTCAGCCCGGGATTCCTTAAAGCACTTTGCAAAAATATCCATTCGTCATTCCTTCCAATTAAGACGATAGCAAGCAAAAACCACCGCCTGCGGCAGGCATTGAATCCGCCCCTCCCTCTGAATGTCATGGAGATGCAGGGAAAGATTCGCCTTCCGAGCGCTTTGTCGCTTCTCGACATGGCGTTTGCACACTATCGCATCATGCCGATTCTACAGGAAAAGCCTGTCAAGTCTCAGGGTTTGCCCCATGACTGCATGGTTGATGCGCAAGGATTTCTGTATCTTGACATTCGATGTATTCTCCCTCAGCCTCAAGATTCAGGGCAGCTTCGCCGAGCAGGTAACATATGGCTAGGAGATTGCGGTCCGATTTTGTTCCTGTGCGTCAGGAGCCGCAAAAGAATAATCCGAGATCATAGCTCGAGGTGTCTGAAGAGATGGGAGAGGAAGAAAAGCAGGAATTTGCCGAGCGCCTTGTCGCATGGCAGATCAGATTTGGCCGGCACGGCCTGCCCTGGATGACCGAAGATCCCTACCGCAGGTGGCTTTCCGAAGTCATGCTGCAGCAGACGCAGGTGAGCGTTGTGGTGGAGTACTTCGAGCGGTTCCTGAAGGTCTTTCCCAGCGTTCAGGCGCTCAGTGCGGCTAGCGAAGAGGATGTGATGCGGCTTTGGGCTGGGCTGGGCTACTACTCGCGGGCAAGAAACCTGCATGCTTGTGCGAAACGGGTGGTGGCTGAGCACGCAGGCGCCTTTCCTCGCTCGGTCGAACAGCTTGAACGGCTTCCGGGAATAGGACGCAGCACGGCAGGAGCCATTGCGAGTTTTTGCTTTCAGATTCCTGCGCCGATCCTTGACGGGAACGTGAGGCGCGTCTTTGCGCGTCTTGTCTGTCTGCCCGAGCCGGTGGACAGCGCAAAAGCTGTAAAAATGCTCTGGGCGATGGCTGAAGAGTGTGTCTCCCGCAGGGAGCCTGGCATCTACAACCAGGCTCTGATGGATCTGGGGGCGATGGTCTGCACGAGATCCAGTCCGCACTGCGAGAGATGCCCCGTCAGAAGCTTCTGCAAGGCTCATGAGCAGGGGCAGACGGACCGTTATCCCGTTCCCAAGGTGAAAAAGCCGCTGCCGCTTATCGAGCGCAGCATGATCCTGTACAGGGTTGGGGACAGGGTGCTTCTCGTGCACCGCGAGGGGAAAGGAGTCTGGCGCGGCCTCTGGAGCCTGCCGGAGGCGGACGAGATTCCTCCGAACGCACAGATGGTCGGAGAGTTCAGTCACCGGTTCACGCACTACGCGCTCCATGCGCGGGTGTTCTCGGTTCCGGTCGGCCGGAGGACGGCGCCGGAAATTCCTGACGGCCGGTGGGTCAGCCGTCAGGAGATGCAGACCGAGGCGATTCCTACGCCCGTGCGCCGGTTTCTGCTCCCGCTGGGCTAGGCCGACTGGGACGCGTCCAGTTCCGCCTTCTCGGCCTTGCGGCTTAACTGGCGGTGCCTGACCACGGTGCCCGAGATGTCTGAAAAGCGCTTCTTGAGCGTCTCGGCGACGTAGACGCTCCGGTGCTGGCCGCCCGTGCAGCCGATGGCAACCGTGAAGTAGTGGCGATGCTGGGACTCGAATGTCGGCAGCCACTTGCGGATGAAGCGGCTGATGTCCTCAATCATTTCCTGGACTTCGCTGCAATTGTCCAGATAGTCGATGATGGGTTTGTCCCTGCCGGTGTAGGGGCGAAGCTCCGGGTCATAGTACGGGTTGGGCAGGTTGCGGACATCGAACACGAAGTCTGCGGCAACCGGAATTCCGTGCTTGAAGGCAAAGCTCTCGAAAGCAATGGTCATCATGCTCTCGGGCGCATCGGAAAAGCGGCGTACCCACTCGCGTAGCGTGTTTGCCGGCAAATCCGACGTGTCGATGATGCACGCACCGATGGCAAGGGGGCTGAGCAGTTCCCGCTCAAAGGCAATTGCTTCGGGGAGCGTCTTTTCCTGCATGCCCGTGGGATTGGGGAGCGAAAGCGGATGCCGGCGCCGAGTCTCCGAATAGCGGCGCACTAGGCAGGGCGAGGAGGCCGTGAGAAAGAGCGTGCGAACGTCCCAGCCGTCCGATGCGAGGTTCGCAAGCTGCTCCTTGGCAAGCGGAATGCTGCTCTTGCTGCGGGCATCCACGGAGACGGCAACCCGTGTGTGGCCATGGTCCCGGAGGTCGCTGGCGACTCGGGTGAGGAACGACACGGGCAAGTTGTCGATGCAGTAAAAGCCGCTGTCTTCAAGCTGCCGGATCGCAATCGATTTTCCGGAGCCGGAAAGGCCTGTGACCACGACGAGACGGACGTTGGATGCTGAGGTCATGATGAACCACTCTTGCGTTGACTGCCTGGGAGAGCAGGGATGATGCCACGGAGCGCGGCCGGGCACAATCGGTTGTTTCGCCTATGGCTCTGGCTGCGGAGGATCCGGAGGATTCCAGTTTCCGATCAGCTGGCACAGTTCGAGGGGAGTTTTAGCCTTCATGAGCGAGATCTTGAACTCCGTGTTTTCAACAATGGAGCGGACCTCATGAACGATCTGGGGAAAGTGCGCGCTGCCTTCCTGAGGGATCACGACGACAAAAAAGAGCTTTGCCCGCCGGTTGTCAATGGCTCTCGTGTGCAGAGACTGTGTTGTCCTGATCACGGCAATGCGCAGCGTCGGAGCCGATCCGAGGCGCGCATGCGGCAGGGACACGCCGCCCCCAAGACACGTGTTGCCAAGCTTCTCCCGGGCAATGAGCGCGGTGAAAATCGTCTGATGGTCAATTCCCACGTCTTTTTCCAGCATGAGGCTGGCCGTTTCGATCACGCGCTTCATGCTGGTCAGATTCAGGTCAAGCGCGACATTGTCGAGTGTCAGAAATGAACTCAGGGTATTGGACATTGCTGTCTGCTCAGGAATAAGGGAGATCTGTTCAGGATCTTAGCCGATCAGCTGGAGCGTTTGCGCTCGGACTTGGGCGCAATGCCTTCCATCTCGCGATATTTTGCAACGGTTCTTCTGGCAAGCCTGATCCCCTCGGCTGCCAGCGTTTCGGCGATCGCGGCGTCTGAAAGCGGATGCGAAGGATCCTCTGCGCGCACTAGGGAGCGGATCCTTTCGCGAGCCGCCTTCGAGCTGACCGACTCGCCCTCGGAAGACGAGGGCAGGGCGCTGCTGAAGAAATGCTTGAGCTCAAATGTGCCTCTGGGCGTCTGCATGTATTTGCCGGAAGTGACCCGGCTCACGGTCGAGACGGAAATCCCCAGCGATCCGGCAATGTCCTTGAGGGTCATCGGGTGAAGCGCTCCATCCCCCCGGCGGAAAAAATCGGGTTGCTGGCGCAGAATTTCGCGGGCCACGGCAAGCAGTGTTGCGGCACGCTGCTCAAGCGCGTGAACAAAGCCCC
>OMXR01000074.1 GCA_900315045.1 uncultured Sutterella sp.
GGGACTACTTGTCGTCGACCGGATCGAACCGGATCTGCATTGAGCGCGGTATGCGCGCGCCTCCCGCCGGTCTCGGGAACGGATCGCATCTGCCGATTGCACGTTCGACGGCCCTGTCATAGGCCGCGAGCCCCGAGGACTGCAGCTTGATCGGAGCGGAGGCTTTGGAGCCGTCCGGCAGCAGATTGATCCGGTATTCGGCCACGTGCTCGCCCCGGCGGATGTTTGCCGGAACCTGATAGGCAATGTAGGGCCGGATGCAGGAAACGACCTTGGCGGTGTAGCTTGCGCTCACCGTGCCGCGCAGATTCTGAATGAGGGCGTCGGGCGAGCCGCGGCGGGAGCCGACGCGGCCATCCTTGCCGATCGGAGCGCCGGTGATTCGGGCAAGCTCTGCACGGCGCAGCTGCTCAATGATGCGTTCCTGCTCGGCTTTTTTCCTTTCTTCGGCGATGCGCTTCTCTTCAGCAATGCGCTTTTCTTCCGCTATGCGCTTTTCCTCGGCGATGCGGCGCTCTTCCTCGAGCCGCTTCTCTTCGGCGAGGCGGCGTTCCTCCTCGAGCCGCTTCTCCTCGGCAATGCGCTTTTCTTCAGCAAGACGCTTTTCCTGTTCGATGCGCTCCTTTTCCTGCCGAAGCCGCTCCTGCCGTACGATCTCGGCATTCATGCGCTCTTCGTCAAGCCGTTTCATTTCCTGCTCAAGGCGATTTTCATCTTCGCGCGCAGCCTGCTCGAGGGCATTGTCCGGCTCGGCGGGCGGGGGCTCCACTCTGGTTTCAGGCAGAGCGCGCTCTGGCGCTTTCTCAGGCTCGGGCTCGGGCTGCGGGATCGGCTCCTTTTCCGTGGGCAGCTCGCGAAGCTGCCCGGCGGTTTCCGCCGACACGTCCTCGGGAGCCCAGAGCTCGGCGTAATAGGTCTGGGCATCGGTTCGCCATTGAAATACCGTGATCAGGCCTGTAATCAGGACGCCATGCATCGCCAGGGCGCCAAGAAGTCCCAGAGACTTGTCAAGGCCTCTGTGGTTCCTCGGGCGAAGGTCATGGGATGAAATCAGGGACGGCATCTGGTCTTACCTGTTCCGTTCAATCTGAAGCGCAAGACCGACGCGCTGGACATCGGCCTGCTGCAGGCGGCGCATCACGTTGACCACCTGCTCGTAGCGGGCATCCTTGTCAGCGGAAATAATCACGGGCGTGGCGGATTCTCCGGCCTGGGCGCCCTTGACGTTTGCAATGAGCGAGGGCATGTCTACCGACTGGAGCTGTCCCTTGGTCTTGATGGCAAGGCGGTTGTCGGAGTAGACGACAACCTCCACGGGATTTTGCGGGGCGGTGCTAGCCTTGCTGACCCGGGGCAGGTTCACCACGGACGGATTCACGAACGGGGCCGCAACCATCAGGATCACAACGAGTACGAGCATCACGTCGATGTAGGGGACGACGTTCATGTCGCTCATCATCCGGCGCTTCTTGCCGGCCATGCTTCTAAGTGCCATGTCTGAAGGCTCCTTGATTGCGCGTGGCGCCTAGTGCTGCCGGGCGAGGATGTTGAGGTATTCCTCGGAGAAGCTGTCAAAGCGGCTGGTGAGGCGTTCAAGGCGGTTGGCAAAGAGGTTGTATGCCGCCGTTGCGGGAATGGCCGCGAAAAGGCCGATTGCGGTTGCAACGAGCGCTTCGGCGATGCCGGGGGCGACGACCGCGAGCGAGACGTTTTCCAGGGTGGACAGGCCCGTGAAGGCGTTCATGATGCCCCAGACCGTGCCGAACAGGCCGATGTACGGCGAGACTGAGCCGATGGAAGCCAGAAGCGGCAGGCCGCGCTCGAGATCGTCCACTTCGCGCTGGAAGACGGCGGTCATGGCGCGGCGCACGCCCGAGAGAAGCTCGACCTGCGGGCGGCCCGAAAGCTTCAGATACTCGGTCATTCCGGCCGCGAAGATGCGCTCTTCGGCACAGGTCCTGTCGTGGCGCGACACGGCGGTTTCATACAGCTTGGCAAGGTCCGCGCCCGACCAGAAGCGTTTTTCGAAGTCGTTGGTTTCGCGCAGCGACCGGGACAGAACGATCGCCTTGCTGAAAATGGTGGCCCAGCTTGCCAGTGAGGCGAAGATGAGCAGGCCAAGCACGCATTTGACGACGATGGAGGCATTCATCACCAGCGTGATGATGGAAAGATCGGCTGAAGCGTTCATTTGGATGATTCAGAGACAAAGGGTAGAAAAAGGGATACGAGGCTTTCGGGCAGAAGTTCGGGACGGCCCGAGTCGCTGCCGACGGCGGCGCAGCGGATGAGACCCGTGCAGACGAGCTCCTCGCCGCGAAAGATCTCCTGCTGAAAGATCACCGAGGCGTGACGCAGAGCCTTGACGCGCGTGCGGACGGTGAGCAGATCATCGAGCCTGGCGGAGCGGCGGAACGTGAGTTCGGCTCCGGCAACCACAATCACGATGCCCTTTTCGCCGGCCAGCTCGCGCTGGCCGATGCCGACCTCGCGAAGCAGCTCGCCGCGGGCACGCTCCATGTAGCGCAGATAATTGGCGTGGTACACGATGCCGCCGGCATCGGTATCCTCCCAATAAATCCGGACCCGGTGTTCGAAGATTCTTTCAGTCATTGGAATTGGTTAGTCTGAGCCCTGCCCGTGCATAATTGAGGGTGCATCGCCCCGGCGCAAAAAAGGGGAGGGGGGCGCCGATCATAAAATTCGGGCAAGTTGCCAAGTATACATCCAACTTGAGGGTCTCCGTTGATTTCTCTGCACAAAATTTGTCAGTTGATAACCTCCGGAGCGCTTTGTGCGGCGCTCTGCCCGGTGCTTTTTCTTGCCGGGTGCCGGGACCCGGTCAATGCCCCCAGGGATATCGCCGACTATTCGGCAAATTCGATCTTCTCGAGCTTTTCCGGGCGCAGCCCCAAGACGCTCGATCCTCAGGTCTCCTACTCCTCGGACGAGACGATCTACACCTATCAGGTGTACGAGGCGCTCTACCAGTACCACTACCTGAAGCGCCCCTATGAAATTGTTCCCCTGATCGCAGAGCGGGTGGTCGAGCCCGAGTTCCGAAGCGCGGACGGAGCCGTCCTGCCGCGCACGGCCCCCGCCAAGGACATTGCGCTCAGCGTCTATCGGATCCCGATCAAGAAGGGGGTCCTCTTTGCACCGCACCCCGCATTTGCAAGAAACGACAGGGGTGAATACCTCTACCACAATCTCCCGCGGGAAGAGGCTTCATCGCTCGGCAGTCCGCTTGACCTTCCCGGCCGCGGCACGCGCGAGCTCACGGCCGAGGACTTTGTCTATGGCATCAAGCGGCTTGCCGATCCGCGGCTCGTGAGTCCGGTGCTCGGGCTGATGAGTCCCTACATCCCGGGCCTTGCGGATCTTTCGGACCGGCTGCAGAAGCGGGTGAAGGAGCGTCCGGGCGAGCTCTGGCTGGATCTTCGGGACGAGCCGCTCGAAGGTGTGAGGGCACTCGGCAGGCACACGCTTGAAATCACCATCCGGGGAAAATATCCCCAGTTCGACAACTGGCTTGCCATGACGTTTTTCGCACCCATGCCCTGGGAGGCGGACCGGTTCTATGCGAACGGCGCACTGAGGGAGAACAACATCTCCCTTGCAACCTGGCCGGTCGGCACGGGGCCCTTCATGCTGACCCGCTCGCGCACCAACCGCGAGCACGTGCTTGAGCGCAATCCGAACTACCGGCTCGAGACCTATCCCTGCGAAGGAGAGCCGCAGGACGAGGCTGCGGGGCTTCTGGCTGCCTGCGGCAAGCCGCTTCCCTTTGTCGACCGCATCGTCATGACGCTCGAAAAGGAGGCGGTGCCGACGACCGCAAAGTTCCTTGCCGGCTACTACGACAGCCCCTACATCACCCGGATCGACGTGGGAACGGGTTTTCTCGTTGCCGCCGAAGACAGCCAGGAGAAGGCCGATCTCTATCGCAGCCGCCGCCTGCAGTTTCCCAAGGCCCAGGAGGCGAACAACCAGTATCTGGGATTCAACTGGCTCGATCCCGTGGTCGGAGCCGGAGACACGCCGCAGCAGGCGCGGCGCAACCGTCTCTTGCGGCAGGCCCTTTCGATAGCCATCGACTGGGAGGAGCACATCGCGATTTTCGAGCGCGGACAGGCGGGCGCGGCAAACGGGCCGGTTCCGCCCAGCCTCTTCGGATACCGCGAGGATGGCCCGACGGGGTTCAATCCCGTGGTCTACATGAGAGATGCAAAGGGGACGGCGGTAAGACGCCCGATCGAGCAGGCCCGTGCGCTTCTGGCCCAGGCGGGCTATCCGGGCGGGGTGGATGCCGCCACCGGCAAGCCCCTTGTGCTGCACCTTGACTGGCAGAGCGCCTCGCCCGGCTCCAAGGCCTTCCTCGAGTGGCTCACGAGGCAGTTTGAAAAGCTGGGCATTCAGCTTGAGGTGCGCGCGACCGACTACAACCGCTTCGCGGACAAGATGGCTAGGGGCGTGGCGCAGATCTACCTCTGGGGGTGGCTTGCCGATTATCCGGATGCCGAGAACTTCCTGATGCTTCTTTACGGCGGCAACCGCAAGGCGGGCAGCGTGAGCGGCGGCGAGAACGCCTCGAATTACGCCAATCCCCGGTACGACCGGCTGTTTGAAGAAATGAAATACCTGCCGGACGGGCCGCAGAAGCAAAAGCTCATTGACGAGATGGTCCGCATTGCGCAGGAGGACGCCCCCTGGAGCTTCGGGTACTTTGCCACATCGGCCGCTGCCGTTCACCACTGGGTGGGCAACGTCAAGCCCACGCTCGTCGTAAACAACAAGCTCAAGTACATGAGCATTGACGCTGGGGAGCGCTCTGCTTCGATCCGAAGCTGGAATCAGCCCGTGCTCTGGCCTCTGGGGGTGTTGCTTGTCCTCGCGGCCGGGTTTGTGGCGGCCGTGGCAAGGCACGTTCGCAGAACGCAGAACGCCTCTGCGCGGGAGTTTGATGGAGGGCGCAAGGCATGATCCGGTATCTGGTGCGGCGCATTCTGTACGGACTGCTGATCCTTGCGGGGGTGAATCTGCTCACCTTTGTGCTCTTTTTTGCGGTCAACACGCCTGAGGACATGGCGCGGCTTGCGATCGGCGGCAGGCACGTCACGGCCGAGGCGATTGAAAACTGGAAGAGCGCGCACGGGTACGATGTCCCGCTCTTTTACAACGGAAAGGAAAGCGGCCTTGACTCTGTCCGCAAGACCGTGTTCTATACGCGAAGCGTGCCGCTCATGCGGTTTGACTTCGGACTGTCCGACGCCGGGCGCAGCATCAACCGGGAGGTGCTGGAAAGGGCGGGACCGTCGCTTGCGCTTGCCGCGCCGACGTTCCTGCTCGGCGTGTTCGTGATGGTGGGGTTTTCGCTTTTGCTCGTCATGGTGCGCAGAACACGGCTTGAGTGGTGGGGGCTTGCCTTCAGCGTTGCCGTGATGAGCGTCTCGTCCCTCTTTTACATCATTCTCGGTCAGTGGCTCTTTGCAAGGACTCTGCGGCTCGTGCCGGTTTCCGGCTTCATGGACGGGTGGCGGATGGCGGTGTTCCTGATCCTGCCGGTTGCGATCGGCGTCTTCTCGCGCCTTGGCAGCGACACGCTCCTGTACCGTGCGCTGTTTCTTGAAGAGATCGGCAAGGATTACGTGCGCACCGCCCGGGCAAAGGGGGCGGGCGAAGCGCGCGTACTCTTCGTGCATGTCCTTGGCAATGCGATGCTGCCGATTCTGACGAGCACCGTGTCGGTGCTGCCGCTCCTGTTCATGGGCTCTCTTGTGATGGAGAGCTTCTTCGGAATTCCGGGACTCGGCTCCTACACGATCGACGCCATCAACGCGCAGGACTTTTCGATCGTGCGGGCAATGGTCTTCCTTGGGACTGCCGCCTATATCGTCGGGCTGATCCTCACGGACGTGGCCTACACGCTCGCCGATCCCAGAATCCGATTCAAGTGAGGGAGGCTGAGCGTGGAACCGGTCAAGTTCGTCGTCCTGTACACCGATGTCGTCATGTGGCTGATCGTGCTGCTGCTCGGGGTGGCGCTTCGCCATGCCCTGCGCTCGCCCTCGCTGCGGGCCAAATGGCGCCGCGTGGCGGACAACCGGACGGCAGTGGCATGCGCGGCCGTGCTGCTTGCATTCCTCGTGATCGCCCTTGCCGACAGCGTGCACTACCGGTCAAGGATCGGCGCGACCCCGCAGGGCGAGCCCGTCTACGCTACGGCAACCAGTTCGCTTCTCGATGACCTCGTCGGGCGGCACATTGCCGGGCGCGAGCGCAGCTATTCGGTGCCTTTTGCCATCCGGGACTTTGACAAGACGCCGGTGATCGGAGAGAAGGGCGCCGTGCGCGAATTCCAGCGCCTGAAGGGGGTTGCGGCGGGCCTCACGGATGAGGAGGCGGTGCAAAAGAGAGGGCGGGATCTGGCGCTTGGCCTTGGCGCGGCGCTGGCCGCATCGGGAGCCGGACTGGCACTCGCCGCACTCCTTGCCGCGGGGCTTGGGAAGCCTGCTTCCTGGCTCCTAGGCAGGACGAACCGCGCCCGGCCGGCGCTTTTCGTGCTGCTCGGCATCCTTGCGCTTTCCGGATTCCTTGCCGCTGTATGGCCCGGCTGGCATGTGCTCGGGACGGACAGCACGGGGAACGACGTGCTGATGAGTGCGCTGAAGTCGATCCGCACTGCCGTGGTGATCGGTTCCCTGGCAACGCTCTCGGCGCTGCCCTTTGCCATGGCTTTTGGCATTTGCGCCGGATACTTCAGGGGATGGGTTGACGATGTGGTGCAGTACGTCTACACGACCATTTCCTCGATTCCCTCGGTGCTGCTCATTGCAGCCTCGGTGCTGATGATCCAGGTGTTCATCGACAAGAATCCTGCGGCCTTTGAAACGGGGCTGGAAAGAGCCGATGTGCGGCTGTTCAGCCTTGCGCTCATCATCGGAGTGACGAGCTGGGCGGGGCTTGCCAGGCTGCTTCGGGCTGAGACGATGAAGGTG
>OMXR01000084.1 GCA_900315045.1 uncultured Sutterella sp.
GTCGCCCGAATACAGGACGATGTCGCCAGGGACAGTTCTCGTCTGGACATCCTCACGCGGGAGCGAGAACCCGAGCTCTCCCACCTGCTCAAAGCCGCCATACATCGACATCCGCACCGTCACGGGGCGGACGGCTACCTTCTTTCTGAGCGCAGCGACCGCCGGGTTGTTCTCCCAGACGACCGAAACCGCATTGCCGTTGATTTCCATCTGCATCATCCGTTCTCCTTCATTTTCCGCTGCGTGCCCCGAGCCGATGGCAAGGAGGGACGCCGCAGCAAGGGCGGCAATTTTCGCCATGCCGACCCTTCTAAAAATATCACTGCCGTGCATTCTCATTCTTCCTCAGCAGGGAGCGCAGCGCTTCTCCCGTCGGCGTTGCTTTTTCCGAAACCTCAACGGGGCTCGCCGCAGCAAGCACCTTGCCGCCGGCTTCTCCCCCTTCCGGCCCCAGATCGATCACGCAGTCGGCCTCGGCGATCACGTCCAGATTATGTTCGACCACGAGCACCGTATTGCCTGCGTCAACGAGCCGCTGCAGCACATCGATGAGTTTTTTCACGTCGGCCATGTGCAGACCGACGGTCGGCTCATCAAGGATGTAGAACGTGCGGGGCATTCTGCGGGCACGGCGGAAATCGCTCGAAAAGGCCTTGGCAAGTTCGGTCACAAGCTTGATTCTCTGCGCCTCCCCGCCCGAGAGCGTGGAGGATGGCTGGCCGAGCTTGAGGTATCCTAGCCCTACATCCTGCAGCAGCTTCAGGGCGCCCGCAATCTTCGGGCTGCTCGAGAAGATCTCATAGGCCTCGTCAACCGGCATGTTCAGAATGTCCCCGATCGACTTCTCCTGCCATTTCACCTGCAGCGTCTCTTCGTCAAAGCGCATGCCGCGGCACACCTCGCAGGGCACCTTGACGTCGGGCAGGAAGTTCATTTCCACCGTCACCTCGCCCTGCCCCTCGCACACCGGGCAGCGCCCCACGGCGGTATTGAACGAGAACCGGGTGGGCTCATAGCCCCGGGCCTGCGCTTCGGGCGTAGCCGCATAGAGATCCCGGATCTGATTGAAGAACCCGACATACGTCGCCGGACACGAACGCGGCGTCTTGCCGATCGGCGTCTGGTCGACCTCGAGCACCCGGTCAATGGCATCCGCGCCGTCAAGGCCCGCGCAGCCCGCGGGCTTGAAGCCTGCGGACTCCATGGCGTCCTTGAGGTTCGTGCAGAGCACGTCGCGCGCGAGCGTGGACTTTCCGGACCCCGACACCCCGGTCAGCGCGATCAGCCGGCCGATCGGAAACTTCACGTCGATGTTCTTGAGGTTGTGCAGATGCGCACCCCGCACGGTAATGAACTGAGTTTCGCTATCCACCGGCCGTCGGGCCACGCCCGTGTGCGCGAGGGGATGCTTCAGATACTGTCCCGTGACGCTCCGGGGCTCGGCCATGACCTCCTCGACCGAGCCCTCGACAATCAGCTCGCCGCCGCGGCTGCCCGCCCCGGGGCCGATGTCGATCACGTGGTCGGCCCGCCGGATCGTATCCTCGTCGTGCTCGACCACGATCACGCTGTTGCCCTTGTTCTTGAGTGCAATGAGGCTCGTCACAAGCCGCTCGTTGTCCCGCGGATGCAGCCCGATCGTCGGCTCATCGAGCACGTAGCACACGCCCTGCAGGTTGCTGCCGAGCTGCGAGGCAAGGCGGATGCGCTGCGCTTCGCCGCCCGAGAGGCTCGGCGCGTCCCTGTCCAGGGCAAGATACCCGAGCCCCACCTCGCGCAGGAACATGAGGCGCGAGACGATCTCCTTGACCGCATCCTCGCCAAGAACCTTGTCCCTGCCGGCGAGGCGAATCGCCTTCATGGCCGACAGGCACTCGTCAACGCTCATCGCGGTGACTTCGCAGATCGACCTGCCCGCAAAGCGCACGGCGCGGGCCACGGGATTGAGCCTTGCCCCCTTGCATTCCGGACAGACCGCATCGGTTGCCGCACTTTCAAGCCACCCGGACTCCTCTCCGCTCTGCTCGCCGTCAAATCCGCTGATCTGGCGCCCGGTGCCAAAGCAGGCGGGACACCAGCCCACCTTGCTGTTGTAGGAAAAGAGCCTCGGATCGGGTTCGGGAAAGCTCTCGCCGCACACTGGGCAGGCGCGCTTTGTCGAGAAGGTCCTTCGTCCCCCTTCTCCCGTTCCCCCGAGCGCCTCGGCGCCGTAGTGCACGCACACCACGCCATGCCCGTGGGAGACGGCCTGCCGGATGGCCGCGCGCACCTCGATCTCCCGCGCGGGCTCGATCACGCCGGTGAACGTCGGCATCTCGATCGTGTGCTCCTGATACCGGGCAAGTTTCGGGAAGGGCGAAGTCTTCACCCACTTGCCGTCGACCTTGAAGTGCGTGACGCCCCGCGCGGCGGCGCGCTTGGCCTCGTCCGTGTAGATGCCCTTGCGGTTCACGACAATGGGAGCGGTGATCGAGACGAGCCGCCCGCGCATGCTCTCCATGACGGCGGCAAGGATCGACTCGAAGCTCTGGCTGGTGATCGGCTCGTTGCACCGCGGACAGTACTGCACGCCAAGCTTCGTATAAAGCAGGCGCAGGAAGTGGTGCATCTCGGTGAGCGTTGCCACGGTGGACTTGCGCCCGCCCCGGCTGGTTCTCTGCTCGATCGCCACCGTGGGCGCGATGCCCACGACGCGCTCGACGTCGGGCTGCAGGCCCGGCTGCACGAACGAGCGCGCATAGGCGTTGAGCGTCGTAAGGTAGCGCCTCTGTCCCTCTGAAAAAATGATTCCGAATGCAAGCGTCGATTTTCCGGACCCGGAAACGCCCGTGACAACGGAAAAGCGGTTCTTCGGAACAACGACATCAATGTTCTTGAGGTTGTGCTCCCTTGCGCCAAAAATCCCCATGTCGCCCCGGCGCGCGCCGCGCCAGACGCTCTGAAGCGGCTTGCCGATTTCGGGCTTGTCCTCGGACTTCGAGCCAAAGAGCCCGGCCATCGTCTGCCGCTCGCCGCAGAGCATCTGCCGATAGGCTGCAAGCGCCCTGCCCGTGTAGCTCGACCCGTTCCCGGCGAGTTCGTCCGGCGTGCAGGCGGCAACCACGTGTCCGCCCGCGTCTCCCCCCTCGGGGCCCAGATCGACCACCCAGTCCGCGCAGTTGATGACGTCGAGATTGTGCTCGACGAGGATCACGCTGCTGCCGGCCGCTACGAGCCGCCGCAGCACGCGCATGAGCTTGCTGATGTCGTCAAAGTGCAGCCCTGTCGTCGGCTCGTCGAACACGAAAAGGCGCCCGGCGGAGAACCGGCTCGAGGCGGCAAGAATGCCCGCGAGCTTCAGGCGCTGGGCTTCTCCCCCGGAAAGGGTCGAGACGGGCTGGCCGAGCTTGATGTAGCCGAGCCCCACATCCTGCAGCGGCTTCAGTCGCCGGACGATGTCCCGGTGCGCGCGGAAATACAGGCATGCCTGGTCCACGGTCATTTCGAGCACGTCGGCGATGGACACTTCGCCCCGGCCATCCAGGTTGATGGTCACCTCGCGGATTTCCGGCCGGTACCGGGTTCCGCCGCAGTCCGGGCAGCGCAGGAACACGTCGCTCAGAAACTGCATCTCCACGCGCTCGAACCCTGCGCCCTGGCAGGTCGGGCAGCGCCCGCCGCCCGAATTGAAGCTGAAGTCTCCGGGCTTGTAGCCGCGCTCCGCGGCAAGAGGCATGGCGGCGAAAATCGCGCGGATCTCCGAGAACGCATCCACGTACGAAACGGGATTGGAGCGCGTGGTCTTGCCAACCGCCGCCTGGTCGACGAACATCACTTCAGAGATGCGGTTCCAGCCGACGAGCTCTCCGTACGCACCGCAGGCGACGGCCTGCCCGAGTGCGCGCTGCAGGGCCGGCACGAGAATGTCGCCCACGAGCGTCGATTTTCCCGAGCCAGACACGCCGGTCACCACGCTAATCGCCCCGAGCGGGAAGGCGACGTCGATGTTCTTGAGGTTGTGTTCGCGAGCACCTTTCAGGGTGAGCCAGCCGCGGAAGGCATCCTGCGGGATGAGCGACAGGCTCGTGTCCACGCGCAGCCGCCCGCGCAGATACAGTCCGGTGAGGGATTCGGCCTTGAGAATCTCCCGGGGCGTGCCGTCAAAGACGATCGAGCCGCCCTGCTCGCCCGAGCCCGGTCCCATATCGATGATCCGGTCCGCATTCATCATGACCTGCGGATCATGCTCGACAACCACGAGCGTGTTGCCCTCGCCCTTGAGTCCCTGCATGAGCGCGTTCACCCGGTCCATGTCCCTTGGGTGCAGGCCGATCGAAGGCTCGTCAAGCACGAACAGAGTGTCAACAAGGTTCGTGCCGAGTGCCGTCGTGAGATTCACGCGCTGCACTTCGCCGCCCGAGAGCGTGCGGCTCTGCCGGTCGAGCGTGAGATACCCGAGTCCCACATCGACCAGATAGGCAAGCCTCGAAGCGATCTCCTTGATCACAAGCTGCCCGGGCTCGTCGCTCACTTCACGCTCGAGCACGTCGAAGAAGGCCTTCAGCCGCTCGATCGGCAGCAGCATCAGGTCATGAATCGTGAGTCCGGGAAGGTCCTGCACCTTCTGCGCTATCGCACGCATCGGAATCGGCACGAAGCGACGGTAAGCGCCTTTTGACGGATCTGCGCCGCCAGCCTCCGCCGCTTCGGCCGCCTTTTTGCTGCCTACGCGCCAGAGCAGTCCCTCGGGCTTCAGGCGCGAGCCCTCGCACACCGGGCAGGTTTCGTAGCTGCGGTACCGGGAAAGGAACACGCGCACGTGCATCTTGTAGGCGCGGCTCTCAAGATATTTGAAAAATTCCCGAACTCCGTACCAGCACCTGTTCCAGTTCCTGCCGTTGAAGGCGGGATCCCCCTCGATCACCCAGGCTCTCTCGGCCGCCGTGAGATCGCGGAACGGACAATCGGTGCGGATCCCCTTTGCCTTGGCAAAGCGCATCAGATCCTGCTGGCACTCCTGGCTCTGTCCGGACTGCCAGGGCTTGATCGCCCCTTCCTCAAGCGACTTTGTCTCATCGGGAATGACAAGCCCCATGTCAAGGCCGATCACCCGCCCGAAGCCCCGGCACTGCGGGCAGGCTCCGATGGCGGAGTTGAAGCTGAAGCTTGCGGCCGAAGCCTGCTGATAGGTCCTGCCGCACTCGGGACAGGCAAAGCCCGCGCGGTACTGCCAGACTTCCTCGGAGTCGGACTCACCCTGGGCGTGCACGGCAAAGCGGCCGGCGTACTCGCCCCTGGCGTGACTGAGCGCCGACTCGATCGCCTCGATCGCCCGGGACTGCCCTGCGCGGGAGGCGCGAAACCGGTCGACAACAACAGAAAGAACAGTGCCGGAAGCGCTCTTTCTCTCAGAGAATATCCGCGTAAATCCTTGCACGGAGAGTGCTTCGATCGCCTGGGCAACGTCAATCGCCTCGGGCACAAGCACATCAAACGTGAGCGTGAGCCGCGGGTCGTCGCTGCGGGCCGCCCGCTCCCTGATGCTCTCCCACATCTGCTGCGGGGAAAGAGAGCGAACCGGCGAAGCGCAATCCGCACAAAAGAGCTGTGCCTCGCGTGCAAAGAGCAGCTTCAGATAGTCGTTGAGCTCGGTCATCGTGCCCACGGTCGAGCGCGACGTGCGCACCGTGCCCGTCTGATCGATCGCGATCGCGGGCGGCACGCCCTCGATCCGGTCAACCTTTGGCCGGTCGCACCGGTCAAGAAACTGACGCGAATAGGGACTGAAGGTCTCGACGTACCGGCGCTGCCCCTCGGCGTAGAGCGTGTCAAAGGCAAGCGAACTCTTGCCCGAGCCCGAGGGGCCGGTAATGACGGTCAGCGTGTGCGGGGCAAAGGACACATCGAGGTTGCGCAGATTGTTCTGGCGTGCGCCAAAGATGCGGATGTCCCGCACCGGATTCGTTTCTTTCGGTTGATTCATTGCGTGCCAGGAAGAAGAGAAAAACCGCCGCCCCCCGATCATCAGACGGGCCGGGCGGAGGCAGTTACTTTACTGTTTTTTGGCGGGCGCGTGTAAGGGGCTCGCGGCGGAAAATCGCCACTATCCGCCGTGGGCAAGCCTGACGTTGAAATCGTCTCCCATTTCCTGCTGCATGCGCTGGGCGCGCCTCAACTCCGAGTGACCTCAGCTCACCGAAGCGGAAGAAGTCTGTCTGCCAAGACAAATTGTAGCGTGTCTGACAGAATCAATTTGCATTAAATTGATTCACGAGATAATCCAGTATTTCACGCCTCTGGTCCTCGCCGATCGTGTCCAGTCCGAACTTGCGCGTGAAAAACAGTCCTTCGAAAGCCAT
>OMXR01000086.1 GCA_900315045.1 uncultured Sutterella sp.
GGGGCGGTTGCATAGCTTCGGGCAAGGGCGCGGATGTCCTGACAGGGACTTGTCTGCAGAAACAAAAAGCCATCGGACAAATCATCGATCCGATGGCGCAACTTATTAAATTTTAACGGATTTCATCCGCCCCGTTCCGTTTGTTCTGAGATCGTTCGACTTGAGGCAAATCCTGTGGTTTTGCCCTGGCGCAGTGCCGCCCCGCCCAATAAAATACGCGGTGAAAGCCTCCCATGGTCTGAGACTAGCGGATGTGGGCACCGGCTCCCGTAAGCGGTTCGCGCTTGTTGAAGGAGTATGGATTCGGTGGCCTGCCAGTTCTCCCGGGATGGCCTTGATATCGGCTCGGTGCCAGTAAACACCGGGCCGATGTTCATTGTGGTGCTGCGGCAGTGCATTGCGGAACACGTCCGAGCGGTCCCAAAATGCAGAAGCCCCGCCACAGACGCTGCAGCGGGGACTGAAGGCGCCCCAGCACCGGAACGGAGTCCGGAAGCCGAGAACCGGCCGTCTCTCTACTTGAAGATGAGCGCGGAGCCGTCGCCCTCCTCCTGAGTCACGACGGTCGAGACCTTCGTGAGCTTGCCGTAGTGCTCCGTACCCACGCGAACCGCCTGGCAGGCAACGTCGCAGCCCTCGAATTCCTTGCCGAGGTCGACCTTTTCAACAGGCGTGCCATCCTTCGCAGCAACTTCCTTGGCATAGAGTTCGCAAATCTGCTTGTCGCTGTAGATAGCCTTGGAGTTGATCTCCTCGGGGGTGAGCTTGCGCTCGCATTCGTTCCAGCTGGTTAAGCGGCTTCTGTAGAGGAAGCTCGCGCCGCCCTTCTGGTAGTCGGTCACGACTCCCTTCTTGTCCAGCTTGAACACGGCAACCTTCTCGGTCACCTCCCACTTGTCGGCCGCAAAGCCCAGGGAGAGCATCATTCTGCCGAACTCACGGGCTGAGACCGCTCCGAGGTTGTGTCCGACAAACGCAAAACCGACGACCTCGCCATTGTTCTTCTCCGTGGCGATAAACGTCGGCGTTCCGAGCATCGCGCGCAGATCCTTGAGCGTGGTCTTGTTCAGCTCTACGCTCGGATCAATCTTGGAAAGGTCATATCCGTCCTTGCTGACGCTCATGGAAGAGCAGCCAACAAGAGCGAGCGCCGCAACGCATGAGGCGGTCAAAGCCAATTTGCGAATCATTTCTCATCTCCTTTGGAAACTACAAGATCATTCCGGCAATTCGCAAACAACTGAATTGCTTTGTGATACACAATAACCGCCGAGTGCGCAGTTGTCAAAGGAATTCCCCGTCCGGATCGGAGCTCATCTCGCGCCCGTGGTGCAAAGGCGTCAATCAGAAATCGGCTCCGGCGACATCCAGAACCATGAGGCCCATCTCGCGCCACATGGCGACGACGCTTGCGCGGTCGTCGATCACAAAATGCACATCGTATCTCGGATGCAAAAACTCCTCGTACATGCTGCGCTTTTGCTCGGCATCCGGGCGCGTATCCGCAGCCATCAGCAGCTCGTCATAGGCAACGCCGTGCGCGGCAAGCCAGGCCTCGGTCTGCGGGCGGAAGCGCGCCGGGCGCATCGTGAGAAAAACGATCCGGTAGCCGGCAGAGCGAAAAATCGAGAGGAGCTCCTGCACGGGCTTCACGATCTCGTCCTTGACGCACGCCGAGTGAAACTCCTCCCGCTGCTTGGGCCGCACGCGCATGAAGTGCTCGCGGTGCGCAACGTTGCAAAGCGTGCCGTCAAGATCGCAAATGACTGCGCGGGGCTTTTCTGCTGCCATGGCATATACTCCTTTTGCGCTGAATTCTAATTTCAAAGCGAAACTGGGCAAAAGCGCCGGCCGATCCGTCCCGCTGCGACGTCTACTGCTTCTCGACGAACCAGAAGTGCTTCACGCCGCCCTTGGCGACATAGGGCAGCGCAAGGCCGCCAAAAAGGTCCGGGTTCGCATAGGGCTTGCGGTAGATGAGGTAGTTCTTCGGCGCCTTTGCAGCAACGGCGTCCATGATCTTCGCGCGGTCGTAGAAAAAGCCGTAGGCGCTCGAGGGCACTTCAAAGCGGATCGAAGAGTCAGCCGAATGCCAGGAAAGGGGCTCGGCCGGATCCAGCCACGCAGGCGCAGCAACGGCCGCGGCGCGCGAGCCTGCACCCGCATCGGCGTACTTGAGCGTTACGACAATGCGGCAGCCCTCCTCCCAGTCGACGTCGCTCGGCCTGTGCTTTGCGCAGCCCTTCTTTTCATTGGCAAGGGCGATGTCCATCACGAGCTCATCGGTGCTGCGCGAGACAACGCCCGTCTTGTGCTCGACGCTGTAGCCGGCTTCGGCGATCGCGCCGAGCAGCGCCGGCTCCAGATTCGCGATTGAGGCCCAGTCCGCGCCGTCCCGGTTTGGATAGGCATCCACCGGAATGAATGCCGTGAAGGACGAGTGCTCATCGAGATTCTCGCCCTTGGGCATCGTGATCGGATTGGTGACAAGGCCGCGGATCGCGTCGGCGCTTTTGGTCAGCATGCGCGAGACAAGGTTTGGCGTTCCCGCCGCTTCGGAGAGCCGTCCCAATATCGCCTCTTCGGTCATCTCACCGCCTTTTGCACCTGGCAGCACGGCATCCTGGTGCCGCTCAAAGAGACCCGTGTTCATCCAGACCGAGGCGTTCCTTGCCCAGCTCCATTCGGAACGGTAGACGCGTAGCGGTTCGAGCTGCCCGTTCTGGCATTTCTCGCACTCGGGCCAGACAACGGGGCCGGGCGCGGAGCAGCCCGCAACAAGCGCACAGGCAGCTGCCGCGGATGCTCCAAGCAGTGCCGCTTCCTTCCCTTTGCGCTTTTCCGTGTGTTCAGAACGAACCTGCATCTGGCTACTCCTTGAGTCTCGTGCCGGGCGATCCAGTCAGCCAGGCACAACAAATGTGGAAAACAACAAATTACCAATTCCTGAATTGCTCCAGAAAAAAGGCGGCCGGACAACTCGCCGCACCGCCTTTTATTCACCGGGCAAAACCAACCGCTAGTCCGAGGGCATTACGTCGCGCAGACCGTCGAACTCCGGGCCGCGCAGCTTGCGCATCGCCTGGCTCTCGATCTGGCGCACGCGCTCGCGCGTGAGCCCCAGGGCACGGCCCACCTCCTCAAGCGTGTGGTCCTGGTTCGTGTCGATGCCGTAGCGCAGGCGGAGCACTTCGGCCTCGCGCACCGACAGGCGCTGCAGGCAGCTCTTGATCGCGCGCTTCATCGCCTCGTGCATGAACTGCTTCTGCGGATCATCCGCAGCAGCGCCGCGCACGAAATCGATGCGGGTTGCGTCCTCGTCGTCTCCGATCGGAGCGTCGAGCGACTCGGTTCCTCGCATGGCCTGCGTGAGCAGCCGAACCTTGGGCAGCGGCACGCCGGTGAGTTCGGCAAGCTCAGCCTCGGTCGGCTTCTTGCCCCGCTCCTGGAGCACCTTCTGCGTTGCACGGCGAATCTTGTTGTAGGACTCGGTCATGTGCACCGGGATGCGGATCGTGTTGCCGTAGTCGGCCACGGCGCGGGTCACGCTCTGGCGCACCCACCACGTGGCGTACGTCGAGAACTTGTAGCCGCGGCGGTACTCGAACTTGTCGACGGCCTTCATCAGGCCGAGATTGCCTTCCTGGATGAGATCGGTCATCGCAAGGCCGCGGTTCACGTAGGCCTTGGCAATCGAAATCACCAGACGCAGGTTCGCCTCGATCATCTTGGCCTTGGCAGCCGAGAGGTTCGTCTGTGCAAGCTTCATCTGCTTGGCAAAATCGCGCTGCTCGGAGATCGAGAGCAGAGAATCCTTCTCCGCCCGGTCAAGGCGGGTCTGCTGCTCAAGAAGCAGATTCTTGTGGTCGGCAATGCGGCGGCCGTAGACCGTGCCGCCCGCGATCAGCTCGTCGAGCCACTTGGGATCGGCGTAGCGCGTGCGCATCGCCTCGAGGAATTCGCCGACCGGCATCTTGCAGCGGTCGACCATCACCTGGCGGATGCGCTTCAGGGTGTCGTTGACGACCTCCATGTTGCCCGTGATGTGGTCGGTGAGCGCCACCACAGTCTTCGTGGCAAAGCGCACGGGCTGGAGCAGTTCGGCAATTGCGGCGCGGTGCTCGCGGCACTCGTCCTCGCGGGACGGATCGCCGAAGGCCTCTCGCAACGCCTCGAGGTGCTCGCGGCACTCGGCAAAGAGCGCCAGGGCGCGGTCCTTAAGCTCCTCGAGCTGCTCCTCGGTCATGGCGGCGGCGCCGATATCGGTGGTCACGCCCTCTTCGTCCGCTTCCTCGTCAACTTCGCCCGGCTTGTCGTTGAAGCCGTCGATCACCTGGTCGATGGGCGTGTCGCCGCTCTCGAGGGACTGAGCCATCTCAAGGAGAAGCTCAACGGCCATCGGATGCTGGATCACGCTCGCAAGGAGCTTGCCGCGATAGAGCTCGATCAGCTTGGCAACTTCGATTTCCTGTGCGCGGTTCAGAAGCTTGTGGGTGCCCACGCCGCGCAGATAGGCGCGAAGCGGATCCTTGGAAAGGCCCACGCTCTCCTCGGGGGAGAGTTCCTCGGCAGCATCCTCGTCGCTGATTTCGTCATCGTCCGAAACCGTCTCGCTCATCACGAGATCGTCGGCGCTCGGGGGCGTGTCGAACACCTGGATGCCCAGGCGCTGGAGCTTCTCGGTGAGATCCTCAAGAGCCTCTTCGGTCTTCAGGGCGTGCTCGGGCAGGTTGTCGTTGATTTCAACGATGGTCACCCAGCCGCGGGATCGCCCGAGGCGCACGAGCGTGCCGTAGCCGTTCTTGGAATTGCCTTGATCGTCAAGAGGAAGCCCCGTGCTCTCGGCCGCCTCAACGGCGTCGGCGAACTTGTCGAGATCGGCAAGTCCGGAGAGATCCTCTCCCTCGCCATCGCCCTCGTCGTCGGCCATCAGATCCACGGGCTCGTCCTCTCCGGGCTCCTCGTCGGAGTCTTCGGAAACGGCCTTGGACTTACTCTTGGAGGGCTTCTTCGCCGCGCTCTTGGCAGGAGCCTTTGCCCCCGCCTTTCTGGCGCGCGTCTTCTTCTCGCCCGTCGCCTTCTTTGCCGCCTCTTCAGCCTGAGGCGCAGACTCGGCCTTCTTGTCAAAGAGTTCATCGGGGACGATTTGGATGTCTCCGGGAACCTTGACGACGGTCTGCTTGAGGAATGCGATCAGCTCTTCTTCGGTAATTTTCTTTTCAGCCATATTTTTGTGTCTGGACTCTGTTTCTAGGACACCTCGCGCTGGAACTTTCAGAGGACAAAAGCCCCCTTCGGCCAGTTTCTTAAAACTCTTTAAGCACTAGCAAAGTTCAATTCAGGTGAAATGCCCTTTCTTCTCAATAACTCGTTTTTCAGGACGGGAGTTCCTCCCCCGATCCTGTCCGTTCATCCTGCAGACTGTTTGCCGGCAGACAAACAGAGAATGCCGCCGAGCCTTGCGACACAGGCAGCATCCAAGTCATGAACACACCGGCAATAGGGCTGAAAGCTTTCACTGTGACGCGGCTTTTCCCGACGTCGCACAGCATGAATAATTGATCCGGTGCGCCCTGTTTCGCGCCATGGCCTCCGAGGGTTTTTCAGACTCCTCTCCTGGGCGTGCTTGTGCATATCACAAACACAGACGCAATCGTGGATTATATTTATTGAAATCGAAAAGTCAAGGCCTGAACGAAAAAATTATACGGACTCTCCAAGCGACTCCAAAAACTCCCGGACATGCCCGGCCGGATCGCGTGCAAACACGAGCCCGTATGGCAACGGGAAGTCTCCGCCCCCACATAGGAAATCATGATAAGCACCAGATGGACGTCGCTCCAGACCGGGGTGCTCACCTTGTTTTTCCCTCGGCAGCGCACCGCCCCCCCTGCTACTCATCTTTCAGCACGGTGGCGCGTCCGAAAAGGATTGCCCATTACAGATCTTGCCCGTAAAGCCGTCGGTTTTAACCGATGGATATAAGGGCAAGAGCCGCAGGCTCTTTGTTCTGTAATATAGCAGTCGGGATCACAT
>OMXR01000087.1 GCA_900315045.1 uncultured Sutterella sp.
ATTTTGGTTGATTGTTCCGGAGACATCGTTGTTGCCGGGGGGATTGGCCGCCGCGCCTCCGGGGAAGGCAGCGAGCATCGCGGAGCATGCCGCCGCAGCAACGCATGCCGCGCAACCGGAGGAGGGGACCAAAGCAGGGACAGGATGATTCTGGCGGGTCATACGCAGCTCGGCTCATGAGAAAATGCCAAGGATTCGTTATACAGAAATTGGTTCGCCTGAAGATTGATTTTTGTCGAAAGGTTGAGGGTATTTTGAAGAATCAGCAATACGGTTATGTGCCGAGGGCTGATCGGAGTTTGCTCCAGGCTATGCCGGTGCGGGCAGTGCTCCGCCTGTTTCGGCGGCGAGCTCTCAGTGATGGAGCGTGCGCCTGCGGACAATCGTGCGGATGAGGAACTCGCCCGCGAACATGGCGCCGATGAGAATGTAGGCGATCAACCCGTTGTAGAGCGTCCACCAGGCGTCCGAGCGAAAGAGTGCGCTGTCAAGCGCAGCAAGCCCGTTCAGGACGAAAAAAACGCACCAGGCCTGCGTGACGCGCCGGCAGTATGCCGCCGCATGCGCCGGGAGATCCGGTTCCTTCATCCGGGCGAACTTCTCGACGATGGGCGTTGAGAGCAGGGAGCGGCCGAAGACGAAGAGGAAGGCCGCGTTCATTGCAACGGGATAGAACTTCAGGGGCAATGCGTCGGCAAAGAGCAGGGCAGCAGCGGAAAGCGCAATGGCAATTGCCGCAATTGCAAGATTTCCCCCGGTGGGCGAGCGGATCCAGCGCACGAGCGCAATGGCGCAGAGCAATAGCGCGACAGCGGCGAGATGTCCGGTTCTGATGCCGGCATAGACGGCCGCCGGATAAAGAATCGCAGCGGCCCAGGAAAGGGCAGTGATGAAGAAGCGGACAGGCCGGTTAGGCCGGTTCATTGAGCATGCGCGCGATCACTTCGACCACGTCGCCCACGGTGCGGACCTTCTTGAAGTCGGCGGCCTTGACCTGCCTGTTGCCGATGAAAGGCTTCAGTTCCACGATCATGTCCACGGCGTCGATCGAATCAAGATCCAGATCCTCGTAAAGCCTGGCCTCGGGCTTGATGCTCCCGGCCGGAACCTCAAAGGAATGGGTCAGAATTTCTGTGACCTTCGCAAGGATTTGTTCGTTGGTGACCATGGCGTGTCCGCGGATCGGTAAAACTGAATGAGAAATGATAACAGATCGGGCGAGGCGTCTCGCCCGATTCGGACAAGCGGCTATCTCAGCAGATTCTCAACGTCGGCAAGGTGGTTTTTCATCCAGCGCGGCACGTTCGGGTGGATGCATGCAACGCCGGGGTTGCCCGGGCAGGGCCCCTGATTGAGGCCCAGGCTGTCCTTCAGGCGCATCGTCACATGATTGCTGTCGTAGATCACGTCGAATCTGGCCTGGAACTTTCTCGGGTTGGCCGGATAGGCAAGCGTGATCCGTCCGTTCGCGGTCGAGACCACGGCGAACTTGCGCACCGCTGCGGCCGAGAGGATCGCCGTCTTCACCTGATCGGCGGAACGGCTGCCCGAGAGAGCGATCGTGCGGTCGGGCGCGGGCACGGGCGTGCGTGCGGCCAGAGCCTGTCCCGAAACGGCAAGCGAGCAGGCCAGGGCAAGTGCGGTGAAAGCGGTTTTCATGATTTTTCTCCGTTGAATCAAAGATCAGGAACGGTGCTTCTCAATGTAGTCGGCAAGCGCGGCAACGCTCGCAAAATGCTTCTTGTCCTCTTCGCTCTCGCCCGTCATGGTGACATTGAAGGTCTTCTTGAGCGCAAGGCCGAGCTCAAGCGCGTCGATTAGGCATGGTTCGGAAATAACAGATGTTTAAGGTCGCGTGTTAAATGACGGACGGCGATGGGTCTGCCGCGTGCTGCGAGCTCCTCGCGGTACGGGGCGACATTCATATCATCCATCACATGAATCGTGAAGTGCATTCTACGCTCGGGAACCCGGTACCACGGGGCTCCCTTGCTGAGCGTGGGCGGAACGCACTCGATGCGCACGGGCGTCACGGCAACGGCACTTGCAAGGCTCACCGCCGCGGCTCCGTGCTGGAAATGCGGCTCCTGCCCGGGGCGGGTTCTCGTGCCCTCGGGAAAGATGATGAGGTTGTCCCCATTCCGCAGGCTCGCGCAGCAGTCTTCGATGAGCGACTCGCCCGAGTCGTTCGAGACGAATCCGCAGGTGCGCACCGGACTCTTGAGGTAGGGGTTTGCAAGGAGCGCCGCCTTCACCACGCAGTTGGCGTTCTTCACCACGCTCATGAGGATCACGACATCAAGAAGCGTCGGGTGCGACGGGCAGATAAGCAGGCCGCTTCGCTGGAGCTTCTCCGCGCCGTGGATCTCGCACGTCATGAGCCGCAGGGCCTTCATGAGGGAAATGAAAAGGCCGAAGCTCACATGCGTGACCGAGCGCGCGGCGCGGGCTCTGCGCTTTGGATCCCGGACCGTGAGGTTGAGAGCCGGGCAGGCGAGAAAGCGGAATCCCAGCCCCATGAGGGCGAAGAGGATGAAGGCAAGCCCGGTGAAGACCACCCGGTATCCGTACTCGATGCGCCGAAAAAGCTCCGTCACGGCACTTTCTCCCAGAGCCATGGGCCATGCTGCAGGCTCGTCCTCGCGGCATCGGTGAGAAAGGCGAGCTCCTCGGCGGCATCCCGCTTCGCCGCGCTTTCGCCCGTGCGCTCGATGCGCACCGTCCGGATCCCGTCGCCCGGCTCACGCACAAGGCGCAGCCCCCAGGCATAGGGCTCACCCGGGAGATCCGCGATGTCAAGATTGCTGTACAGGGAAGGAGGCGCGTCTTCATACCGGACAAAGAGCACGCTCTCATGTTCTGCCAGCGCCATCGCGGCTTCAAGGAGCCCCGCCTCGGTGGTTTCCGTTCCCGCGCTCACCGAGCGGTAGGCAAGCCGGTTCTTGAGCCAGATGCTGGCCGTCGCCCCGATCGCGTTGTGCACGGAGCCTGAAAACCCCATGGGGCTCACGGCCGACTCGCCAATCGCCTGCATGAGAAGTTCGGCGCCTTTCGCGGGATCCGACCAGCTTGAGGCAAACACCATGGGGATTTCCGAATCCGGCGCCAGGGATGAGAGCACCCCGAGCGCCATCCTGCCGATCGGGGCGAGCCTGCGCCGGATCATGGGCGGCACCGCCCGTGCGGATGCATCGGTGCCGGAAGCGATGGCGGCGACGTGGATCAGCATGCGCCGTCCTCCCGCGCGCTCCTGCACAGAAAGAGCGTGTGCGAGGCGCCGATCGGGTGGATCTCCCGCCGGACGGCAAGGCCGCTGTCCGCAAGAATCGCGGCCAGCTCATCCCGCCTGAAAAAGCGCGAGTTGCCGTTTGCGACCGCCGTAAAGTACAGGGACGTCGCCGCAAGGCTCATGTGCGCGGCCTCATAGTCCTGATTGTCCAGAATGCACTCGAGAATGGCGATTGTCCCGTCCGGGGCAAGCAGGCGCTGGGCTCTTGCCAGAATGCTCCGGCATTCATCAGGCGAGAAGCAGTCAAGGAACTGGCTCATCCAGATGAGGTCGGCCGGACCGCCCGTTTCGGGCATCGCCTCGGGATCCAGCCAGTCGACGGGAGCCGTTGCAAAGCGCTCGCCCAGGCCGGCAAGCGCGGCGTTGCTGCGCGCCATCGCGCACTGGCCGGGCAGGTCGATGAGCGTGACGCTCGCCTGCGGAAGCGCCTTCAATGCAAGCTCGCAAAATCTGCCCGTATTGCCGCCGATGTCAAGGATGCGGCGCGGGGCAAGCCCGGCAAGGTGCTTCAGCGCCTCGCGGAATGCCGTCTCCGAGTAATAGTGGTCAAACCGCAGCCAGCTTGCGAGCACCTGGGGCGGCAGATGCGGCATCGCTTCGTAGACCGTGGGCCAGGGGCCGAACTCGGACAGGCCCGCCGGGCGCTCCTCCCGGATCGCCTCCTCAAGGTGCGCAAGGGGCTTGAAGCACACGTCGGCCGTGAAATCGAGGTTCACGCCCGTGAGCGGATCCCACTCGAGGCACTCGCCCACCTTGGTGAGAAAGAGTTTTCCGGCCTCGGAACGCAGCACGCCCGCCGGCACCAGCATGTCGGCGAGCACCTTCACCCCATAGGGTGAGAGGTGCAGGCGCTCCGCAAGTTCTTCGCGCGTGAGCCCCCCGGACTGGCCGAGGACCTTGAGCATTCCCAGGCGCTTGGCGCTCACGCAGGCTGCGAAGACGAAGGGGCCGAAGGCGATCTGCTGGGCACGGGACATCGCCTCGATGATTTCCGGTGTTCTGCTGCGCTTTCTCATGGCGCTACTCCTCGTACCGCTTGAAGATGAGGGAGGTGTTGATGCCGCCGAAGGCAAAGTTGTTGCTCATCACATGGTCGGTGCGGATTTCACGCGCAGCGCCGGTGATGTAGTCAAGCTTTGCGCAGTCGGGGGCCGCTTCCGTCAGATTGATCGTCGGGGCGAACCACCCCTCGCGCATCATCATGATCGTCATCCAGGCTTCGAGCGCGCCGCAGGCGCCGAGCGTGTGGCCCATGTAGCTCTTGAGCGTCGAGGTGGGCGTGTTCGCTCCGAACACAGCCTCCATCGCATGGCTTTCAGCTCGGTCTCCGGCATCCGTTGCCGTTCCGTGCGCGTTGATGTAGCCGATCTGCCCCGGCTCGAGCCCCGCATCCTCGAGCGCAAGACGCATGGCCTGCGCCATCTGCCCGGACTGCGGGCTGGTGATGTGGGTGCCGTCCGAGTTCGTCCCGAAGCCCACGATCTCGGCAAGGATGTGCGCGCCGCGCCGTCTGGCGCACTCGAGCTCTTCCAGAACCAGCATGCAGCCGCCTTCGCCGATCACGAGGCCGTCCCGGCGCGCGTCAAAGGGGCGAGGGGTGCTCTTGGGCTCGGTGTTGAATTCCGTGCTCGTCGCAAAGAGCGTGTCGAAGATGGCGGCATCCGACGCATCGAGCTCCTCCGAGCCCCCGGCGAGCATGTAGTCCTGGCGGCCCGAAAGGATCGTCTCGTAGGCGTAGCCGATGCCCTGGGAGGAGGACGTGCAGGCCGAGCTCGTCGTGATGATGCGGCCCTTGATGCCGAAGAACACTCCGATGTTGACGGGGGCCGTGTGGGCCATCATCTTCACGTACGTGTTGGCGGTCATGCCGACCGTGGAGCGGTTGAGAATGAGACGCGCGACGTCTCCGATCGCGCCGGGCGCGCCGGCGCTCGAACCCGCGGCGATGCCAAGGCGCCCGCTCTTGAGAATGTCCTCGGTGATGCCGGCCTCGGTAAGGGCCTTGTCGGCCGCGAGGACGGCCAGTAGCGCCACGCGTCCCATCGAGCGCATCGACTTGCGGTTGAACCGGGCGGGATCGAGCGCAAAGGGGGCGGCGGGGCACCCCACGGCGGTGCGCAGCCCCTCGATGTCGCTCCACTCCTGCATCACGCGCACGGCGTTGGTATAGGAAAGAAGCTTTTCCTTCACGCTCGGCCAGTCGTTGCCGAGCGGGCTGATGGCCCCGGCTCCCGTGATGACAACGCGCCGCCTGCTCATGCGAGGCCTCCGTTCACGCTGATCACCTGACGGGTGATGTAGCCCGCCATGGGGCTCATGAGAAAGACGACGGCGGCGGCCACTTCCTCGGCCGTTCCGGCACGGCCCATCGGCACGAAGGGCAGGGCGTGCCCGAGCACCTCGTCGGTCACCATCTCGGTCTGGATGAGGCCCGGGGCGACGGCGTTCACAGTGATCGAGCGGCTTGCAAGCTCAAGGGCAAGGGCCTTGGCGGCGCCGATGAGTCCGGCCTTGGCAGCCGAATAGTTCACCTGGCCGCGGTTGCCGATCACGCCCGAAGCCGAGCTCATCACGACGATGCGCCCCGGCTTTCTGCGCCGCACCATGGGCATCACGAGGGGCTGCACGACGTTGTAAAAGCTCGTGAGATCCGTTGCGATCACATCGTCCCAGTCCTTTTCTTCCATGCCCGCAAACGTTCCGTCGCGATTGATGCCCGCGTTGGCGACGATCCCGTAGTAGGCGCCGTGCCGGGCGACGTCCGCAAGGAGCGTCTCCCGCGCGGCCTCGCGGTCCGTGACGTCGAACGTGAGCGTGCGGCCCATGCCGCCCGCGTCTGCGACGGCCTGCATCGTTTCGTTGAGATTGTCCGAGGGACGGGAGGCGTGCGCGACAATGAAGTAGCCCTCGCGCGCAAGCGCCACCGCGACGGCTCTTCCGATGCCGCGCGAAGCGCCGGTGACAAGGACGGATTGCATCTCTGAAGTCATGTCTTTTCTTTGAAAATCAGGAAAATTGCGGAATTTTTTCGGGCTGGTAGACGGTGAGTCTGGCGCGTCCGACTTCGGCGCCTTCCCTGTATGCCACGCACTCGAACTGGCTCGGCAGCTCGGACTCGAAGTAGGCGAGGCACTCGGCCGTCACGCGGATTGTCTCTCCCGGGCGGAATGCGGGGACCGCGGCGGTAAAGCTGCGGGTGCCGAGAATGAACCCGATGCGCGGACCGCTGCCTGCAGCGCGGTTCCTCAGGCCCGCGTAGATGCCGATCGTCTGCGCCATGAGCTCGAGCAGAATCCAGCTGCCGAAAACGCCAGAAGGCTGAATGAAGAGTTCGTGCTCCCTGCCGAGCGTCGTTTCGCTCGCCACGACGCCGCCTTCGGTGCCGAAGGCCTTGCCGATGAGCAGCATCGGCGCCTTTTGCGGCAGAAGATCGGTGAGGGGAATGTCAATTGGCGGCAGATCGCTGTAGTCAGGCATGCTCTCCTCCCGTAAATATCAGGCTGGCGTTCGAGCCCCCGAACGCAAATGCGTTTGCAAGAATGGCCCTGAGCGGCCGTCCGAGCTCGCGCGGGGCTCTCAGAATCTGGGCGGGAAGCGTCTCGTCGGGCGCGCCCCCTGGAAATGCGCGCGGCAGGGCTCCCGCGGGGTTGTCCGTAAGGAGCGCCGCGGCGATCGCGGCCTGCAGCGCCCCGGCGCCGGCAAGCGTGTGGCCCGTGAGGTGCTTCAATCCCGCAACGGGCGTCTCGCTCCCGAACACCGTCTGCACGGCTTTGGCCTCCATCGCGTCGTTCTGGACCGTGGCGGTGCCGTGCGCAAGGATAAGGTCGATGTCGCCTGGGGCAAGGCGCGCGCGGGTGAGCGCCTCGCGCATTGCCCGGGCGGCACCATCCCCCGTGGGATCGGGCGAGGAAATGTGGTGCGCGTCGCTTGTTTCGCCCCAGCCGCAGAGCCGGATCGGGGCGCTTTCGCGCGTGAGAAGAAGGAGCGCACCGCCTTCGCCGAGGTTGATCCCGTGCCGCTCGGCGGAAAAGGGCAGGCACTCGGTCTCGGAAAGGGCGCCAAGGCCCGAAAACCCGAGCGTCGTGAGGCGCGAGTACGCGTCGATTCCGCCCGTGATGACGGCGTCGGCATAGCCCTCGGCGAGCAGCCTCGCCGCGGAGATGATCGCCATGGCGCCTGCGGCGCACACGTTGCAGATGCAGTAGGCGGGGCCGGCCGCCCCGGTTTGCGCGGCAATAAAGCGCGCGGGCTCGGAGAGATTCATGCGGCGGATCGGAAAGCTCTCTGGCAGGGGCTCGTCCGTGCCGCAGGCTTCGAACCCTGCCT
>OMXR01000063.1 GCA_900315045.1 uncultured Sutterella sp.
GCAGATGGCCGCCGTCAGCGTGGTCTTGCCGTGGTCAACGTGGCCAATCGTGCCGACGTTCACATGGGGCTTGGTACGTTCGTATTTTGCTTTTGCCATGGTTTACTCCTGACCAAAGCCGGGGCTTCCCGGTAGTTTATTTGCTCAAAAACGAAAAAAAATTGGTGGTGCCCGTGATGCGGATCGGACGCATGACCTCTCCCTTACCAAGGGAGTGCTCTACCACTGAGCCACACGGGCATACTTTTTATAAGAAGAGAGTTGGAGCGGGTGAAGGGAATCGAACCCTCGTCATAAGCTTGGAAGGCTTCTGCTCTACCATTGAGCTACACCCGCCGCCTTACAACTGCGGCTCGGTCGGATTTCCTTACCTCACTGCAATCTGAGACTTCTTATCAGTCGCTTGGTGGAGGGGGATGGATTCGAACCATCGTAGGCGTAAGCCAACAGATTTACAGTCTGCCCCCTTTAGCCACTCGGGCACCCCTCCGTAGCGAATGGCGCATTATGGCGATTCATCTTGTCTTTGTCAAGCCCTATCGCCAAAGCGTTCGCAGCGAGTCAAACGCTTTTCACAGACAGCCACTCGGGTGATCCGATTTCTGCCTGTCAACCCGGCCACCGATGCCATCACGTCGTTGGTCGAGGGATGCGCAGTATATCAGAGTTCGGCAAAAACACAAATGCCCTAGCGCATCCCGAAAAAAAGCTGCAGCGCAACGGCGCCGACAAGGATCACCCAGCCGGCCTTTCCCACCGCGTCGGCCCAGGGATAGCGCTCCTGCAGATACTCAAGCTCGGCCTGCAGCCAGCGCTTGTTTCCGCTTCTTGAGGCCGCAACGGAGCGCGGTACGTTCCAGTACACGCGAAGCATGATCAGAAGCAGCCCGACGTTGCCGAGGGCGCTCGCCTGAGCGCCCGAGACAAAGTCATTGGCGGCGGCAGCCGCAGCAGCAGCCGTCGCGACAAAAAGCATCGCGCAGGCCGAGCGGATGGGCCTCGCCCCGCCCTCGGCACGCAGCCTCTCGATCGTTTTCTCGTCAATCATGCAGCGCTATTCCTTCCGTGCTGTTCCTACATGCGGTCAATTGTCGCCACAACAGAGCTTTTTTGCAAAGAGGCGTTTCTTTTTGTTACGAAGGCAAGCGATCGCGCGATAATTCTGTAAAGTTCGTCTCACGGGGGCTGAACAATCATTCAGCCGCTCTCAAGCTTTATAGGAGAACGACCATGACAACTCGCTCGCGCCTTTTGATTACCCTGGCCGCAACCGCAGCGCTCGCACTCTCGTCCGCGGCCTTTGCAGGCCCTCCCCGCCACCACGGCGGTCCGCACCATGGAGGTCCGCACCACAGCTACCACGGCGGCCACCATCACCACCACGGCAGCGGCTGGTACTGGGGCCCCCTCGCAGCCGGCGCCGTCATCTACGGGATGGCAGAGCTCAGCCGCCCGCGCACCGTGATCGTGCAGCAGCCGGCACCCGTCGTCGTGCAGCAGCCCGCCACCGTGTACCAGAACTACCAGGGCAGCGTGACCCGCTACGTGTACTGGTGCGAGCTTGAGCAGGGCTACTATCCGCAGGTGCGCGCCTGCCCGAGCGGCTGGAAGCAGATGCCCGCTCCGTAACGGAACACCCGGCCCTTTCAGGCCCCACAACCGCCCGCGAACGTTCTTCGCGGGCGTTTTTCCTTTACGATTGGCCCCCATCCACTTTTCCGCGTTCGGCTTGCGAGCGCTTTTTCCCATGGACGTCACGCTTACGATCATTCTTGTCTGCTGCGCCGCGTTTTTCCTCGCCGGCATCATTGATGCAATCGCGGGCGGCGGCGGCCTCATCACGGTGCCGTCCCTGCTGCTTTGCGGCGTGCCCGCGCACTTTGCGCTCGGCACGGGCAAGCTCGCCTCCTGCCTGGGGACGCTTTCGGCGGTGTTTTCCTTTGCACGCAACCGATTTCTCGTTACCCGCATCCTGCCGCTCGGCTTCCTCAGTTCAGCCCTCGGCGCCGTGTTCGGCTCCTGGAGCGCATTGCAGATCGACAGCGCGCTCATGGGGAAAATCATGGTTCTCATGCTGCCCGTGGGGCTCGTTCTCATGCTGGCAAGCGGAGGCGTGCGGCTTGATGCGGATGAGGCTCTGAGTGAAAAACACCTGTGGCTCAAGGTGTGCTCGCTTGGCGCCCTGATCGGAGCCTACGACGGCTTTTTCGGCCCCGGCGCGGGAAGCTTCTTTCTGATCGGGCTGCACGTGCTGCTCAGGCTTGATCTCGTGCGGGCTTCGGCAAACTCGAAGATCTTCAACCTCGCGAGCAACTTCGGCTCCGTCTGCACGTTCGGCTCGGCGGGCACAGTGCTCTACACGCTCGCGATTCCCTGCGCGATTGCGAGCATCATCGGCAATCAGATCGGAGCGCGGCTTGCGATGCGCGTCGGCGTGCGGATCGTGCGCATGATGCTCTTTGCGGTTCTCTCTCTGCTGCTTGCAACGCTCGTCTACCGCTTTTTCATCGCCGGCCCCGCATAGGAAGCCCGGCGGACCAAACGCTCAGAGCGCTTCGACCCACTTCTCGATCACCCTGCTCACATCGAGCGGGCATTCGGTCATCGGCCAGTGCGCGCACTGCACGACCTGCATCTCACCATTAGGCAGGCGCGCGCACCATGCCCGCATCTTCCCAGCATCGGTGAAGGTGCCGGCCGAGGAACCGATCACCAGCGTGGGGAATGCAAAGCGCGCGGCTTCGGGCGTCGGGCGCCCCACTTCCTGCAAATCGCGCAGGTACGTGGCGCTGTGGATGTACTGCAGATCGGCCTTCGCAGACGAGTACTGCTCGATGAACTCCTCTAGCTCCCGGCCGCCCTTGGCGATCTTCTCCCGCGCTCCGGCATCCATCGCCCTCAGATCCTGGGGAACGATCTCGCGGATGAAGCCGATCCTGTTCATGGCCCGCAGGAAGTTCTCTCCCATGTGCAGCATCGGCACCTTCCGGCGCATCTCCAGGGCCTTGGGCGTGAGCGCCTCGTCAACGAGGGGATCCAGAAGCGCAACGCCGAGCACCCGGTCCGGGTGCTCCGTGCCAAAGCGCATCGCAATCTGCGCTCCCAGGCTGTGGCCGACCACGATTGCGCGCTCAAGTCCTGCGGCGCCGAGAATCGCAATGATGTCCTCGCACCAGTCCTCAAGCCTCACCCGGTGCCAGTCCGCGCTTGCGGCATGCCCCCTCAGGTCAAGCCGGATGAAGTTCCAGTCATCCCGCAGCGGCGTCGTGTCGAGGAACTCCTCCCAGCGGCTTCCGTTGCTCGCTACGCCGTGCAGGAGCAGGATCGTGCCCTTGGCGCGGACCCGCGCAGGGATCTCCGACCAGCTCAAAAGGGCCCCGGCGCGCGGCGTCTGGTGCCGAACCTCCCCCTCGAGGAGACGATACGCGAGCGTGCTGCGCTCTTTTTCGATTGAAGACTTGCGTGCCATAGGAGAAACCAAGGAAAAGCAAAGGGAAGAAAACAGGCTGCGACTCAGCACTGCACTCTGAACCGAAGCGGCGCGCATTGTAGTGCAACAAAGCCCGTCCTCTCTTTTGTGGCTTCCTCGGTCATCCCGCCCATATCCTGTTACACTCAGTCAATCCAACTGTTACTGCTCGAAAACCCTGACCATGACCGAACGGCAAGGAAAACCGCGCGCAAAACTCATCCGGGAGCTTGCAGTCGTCCTCCTGTGCAAGCTGCTGGTGATCTTTGCCCTCTGGTACTGCTTCTTCGGCCCGGACAAGCGCATCGAGCAGACCCCGGAGAATGTTGCCGTCGGCATCTTGGGCACGCCCGGGGAGAAACAGGATTCTTTTCACTAAGGAGAGAGTCACTATGTTTTCCAGTGCACTCGTTGATCTATCCCGTCTGCAGTTTGCGCTGACCTCGATGTACCACTTCATCTTCGTGCCCCTCACTCTGGGGCTCTCGTTCCTGCTGGTGGTCATGGAAGCCTGCTACATCACGACGGGCAAGGACATCTACAAGGACATGACCCGCTTCTGGGGCAAGCTCTTCGGCATCAACTTCGCCCTGGGCGTTGCCACCGGCATCACGATGGAGTTCCAGTTCGGCACCAACTGGGCCTACTACTCGCACTACGTAGGCGACATCTTCGGCTCGCCCCTGGCGGTCGAAGGCCTGATGGCGTTCTTCATGGAATCGACCTTCATCGGCCTGTTCTTCTTCGGCTGGAACCGCCTCTCAAGGGGCGGGCACTTTGCCGTCACGTTCCTCATGGCGCTCGGCTCGAACCTCTCGGCGCTCTGGATTCTCGTCGCCAACGGCTGGATGCAGTACCCCGTGGGCAGCGCGTTCAACTTTGAAACGATGCGCATGGAAATGACGAGCTTCTGGGAGGTGGTCTCCTCGCCCTGGGCTCAGGCCAAATTCATGCACACCGTCAACGCGGGCTACATGACCGGCGCCATCTTCGTGCTGGCGATCTCCTCCTGGTACCTGCTCAAGAACCGCGACATCCTGTTTGCCAAGCGCTCGGCACTCATTGCCGCCGTGTTCGGCCTGATCGCAACGGTCTTCACGCTGCACCTCGGGGATGAATCCGGATACCTTGCCACCCAGAACCAGCCGACCAAGATCGCCGCAATCGAAGCCATGTGGGAAACGGAGCCCGCGCCCGCATCGCTCTCGCTCGTCGCCATTCCGAACGAGCGCGAGCGCCGCAACGACTTCTCGATTGAAATTCCCTGGCTTTTCGGCCTGATGGGCACGCACAGCCTCTCTCAGGAGATCAAGGGCATCAATCCGCTCGTGCGCGAGAACGAAGAGCGCATCAGGAACGGCATCACTGCCGTCACGGCGCTTGAGGAGCTGCGCAAGGACCGAGACAACGAAATGCTGCGCGAGAAGTTCGAGTCCGCCCAGCACGACCTGGGCTACGGCCTGCTGCTGAAGCAGTTCACGAACGACGTCTCCAAGGCAACGCCCGAGATGATCCGCGTTGCCGCCCAGTCGACCGTGCCCACGGTCTGGCCGATGTACTGGTCGTTCCGCGGCATGGTGGGCGTTGGCATGGCCTGCATCCTGCTCTTTGCGCTTGCCGCGCTTTACTCGGTGAAGGGCACGTTCGTTGACAAGCCCTGGCTGCAAAAGCTCTGCCTGATGGCTCTGCCCCTGCCCTGGATCGCCTGCGAACTCGGATGGTTCGTAGCCGAATACGGCCGCCAGCCCTGGACGATCTACGAAGTGCTCCCGGTGCACCTGTCGGTTTCGGCCCTGTCCACCGCTGAAGTGCTCTTCTCGCTGCTCGGCTTCATCGTGCTCTACTCGGCGCTCATGGTGGTCGAGGTCTGGCTGATGATCCGCTACGCAAAACTCGGCCCCGGATCCCTCGGCACCGGCAAGTATTTTTCTGACAAACACTAGCGAGGCCAAAAAATGATTGACTATGAAATTCTGAGAGTCATTTGGTGGCTGTTCATCGGCGTCATTCTGGTCGGCTTCTGCATCATGGACGGCCAGGACATGGGCGTGGGGACGCTTCTGCCGTTCCTCGGCAAGAACGATACGGAGCGGCGCTGCATGATCAACGCGGTCGCCCCGCACTGGGACGGCAATCAGGTCTGGCTGATCACGGGCGGCGCAGGAATCTTCGCCGCGTGGCCGCTCATGTACGCCGTCGCGTTCTCGGGCTTTTACTGGGCGATGCTCATCGTGCTCGCGGCGCTCATCCTGCGCCCCGTGGGATTTGACTTCCGCAGCAAGCTCGAGGCGACCAAGTGGCGCGACGCATGGGACAAGGCGCTCTTCATCGGCTCGGCCGTGCCTCCGGTGATCTTCGGCGTCGCCTTCGGCAATCTGCTGATGGGCGTGCCGTTCCACTTCACCGACTCGATGCATCCCGTGTACACGGGGAGCTTCTTCGGCCTGCTCAATCCCTTCAGCCTGCTCTGCGGCATCATCTCGCTTGCGATGACCGTCTATCACGGCGGCAACTACCTTGCGCTGCGCACAGAAGGCTCGCTGCAGGAGCGCGCACAGAACGCCGCGGCCCTTGCGGGCACGGTCACCTGCCTGCTCTTCGTGCTCGCGGGCATCTGGGTGTACTTCGGCATCGACGGGCTCGTGGTGACCGGAGGGCTTGATCCGGACGGTCCCTCCAATCCCATGCTCAAGACCGTGGAAAGCGCCACCGGCGCATGGTTTGCCAACTTCTGGGCGCTGCCCGCACTCTTTGCCGTTCCGGGCGTTGCGGTTGCCGCTTCGCTCGCAGGCGTCGGGTTTGTGAAGACCGGCAAGAGCGGCCTTGCCATCGTGTGCTCTTCGCTCACGATGCTCGGAATCGTGCTCACGCCGCTCATCGCGATCTTCCCGTTCGTGCTTCCGAGCAGCTCTGTGCTCAACGCGAGCCTCACGCTCTGGGACTGCACGAGCTCCCAGCTCACGCTTGAGGTGATGTTCTTTGTCGTCGTGCTCTTCCTGCCGATCGTGCTCGCCTACACGGGCTGGGCCTACAAGGTCATGTCGGGCAAGCTCACGGCTCGGTACATTGCCGAAAACGACCACATGCTCTACTAGGAGAAAATGGGGAGGGCCGCCGGCCTCTCCCCGCAGGGAACAAAAAGCTCAAGAAAGGAAATAACGATGATCTACTTCTACTGGCTCACCGGTCTGGCCTTTGCCATCCTGCTCTGCGTGGCGATCTGCGCGCACAAGGAAATGCGCGGTGACTGAGAGCGCTGCCGCCAGAGCCGTGAGCCTGATTGCCGCAGCTCTGGTTTTTGCCGTCACCATTTTCTATCCGCGGCTTATTGCCGCGGATAGTGCGCATGTGCCCTACCCATGGCTTGTCACGCTGCTTCTCGGGATGAGCTTTGCGTGGGTGCACGGATTCCACTTCGTGCCGCAGAACCGGCTTCTGCGGATTCTTTTCTCGCCGATTGCGGCCTGGCCGCTGCTTGCGCTCGGCGCCTGGGGCGTGTTCCTTCGCTAGCGGCGCCCGGCTAGAAAACCTGCTCGCCGCGGTTGAGGAGCGTTTTCACCGAGAGCTCCAGATTGCGGCTTTCATCGGCAATCCACACCACCCCGTCCTGAATCGTCGCCGTGAGGTGCATGTGGCGCGAGGCCAGGCTCTCCAGCTTTTCCGCATCCTCGTCGCTCACCGCCCGGACGGTGAGCTTGCCGATTTTGCCGAAGTCGCCCTTGTTGCTCGCCCACCAGGCATCAGTCTTCGCTTCGTCATAGGCAAGCACCACGACGTCCTCGCTTCTGCCCGCCGCGCGGCGCAGCGACTTGTTGTCAGGGTTCCCCACCTCAATCCAGCGACCGATGTCGCCAGCCTCGTTCGTTTCGCTGAGTGCAGGCTCGCCTTCGGCGGAGAGCCCCCTGCCGAACTCGACATGCTCGCCCGCGTACAGGCAGAACGCAAGAAGCCGCACCATCATGCGCCGCTCGGTCTCGGACGGATGACGGGCAATCGTCAGGGTATGCGTGCCGTAATAGCCCCGATCCAGATCGGAGATGTCAAGCGAAGCCTTGTAAATGGTGGCGCCAAGGGCCATGGGATGTACTTCCTTTTGTTGTTGTGTCAGACCGCAAGCAGCGTCATCGTGAGGGGAACCGTCACTGCGGAAATAAGCGTGGAGACGAAGATCGCGTTGCTTGCCATGGCCTCTTCGGCCTCAAATTCGACCGACATGATATAGAGGTTGATTGCAACAGGCAGGCTCGAGAGCAGGGTCGTCGCCTGCGTCTCCATCTGCCCGAGCCCGATCAGCCGGCAGAGTGCATACACAAGGAGCGGCTGCACGAGCAGCTTCATCACGCTGATTGCGCAGCCCTTGGGGAGCGCCGCGGTAAAGGAGTGCTGCGCCAGCCCCATCCCCACCACGAGAAGCGCCATGGGCGTCGTGGCGGCGGTCACGTGCTCGAGCGTTTTTTCGGCCACAGCGGGCAGGTGAAGCCCCGTGAGCCCCCAGGCCGAACCGATGAGAATGCCGAGCACGATGGGATTTTTGAAAATCCCCTTCATGGCGGTCACGAACTTTGCCCAGTCGATGTTCCCGCCCGTGCGGCCGAACTCGACGCAGGCCGTCGCTGTTGTCCAAAGGAGCAGCACGTTGAAGATGATGAGCACCGAGATCGTGGGCATTGCGTTCTGTCCGAGCGCGAGCGCCACGATCGGAATGCCGAGCTGCACGTTGTTGCCGAAGATGCCGCCCATGCCCGTGATGACCTGCGCGGTGCTGCCCTGAGCAAAGAGCCTGCGGCCCATCTGCCGGCCAAGAATGAACACCACGATGCACGAGCCGAAGAAGGCGATGAGCACGCGAAGATCCACCGGAGGCATCTCCGAGAGATGGCTCATCTGCCGGAAGAGCAGCATCGGCATCAGGAATTTGAAGACGAGCTTTGACAGCGCCCTGCTCACGGCGCTGTCAAAGAGCTTGATTTTGATGAGCGCCCAGCCCAGAAACACCAGCAGGAAAAGCGGCGCGCAAAGTTCCAAGTGATAGGCAAAGTGCTCCATGGCAGGCCTTGATCGGATGCGTTGGGAAACAAAAGGTGAAGCGAAGGCGCAATTATCGGGCGCAAAAGGATTTTTCGCTTGTCCCCATGAAAAAAACTCCTCCCGGGGAAGGAATCCTCGGAAGGAGATCTTTGAGGCGGCTCTACGCGTTCAGGCTAGAACTTGTAGACCATCTGGGCGCCAAAGAGGTACGACTCGCACTTGCGGAACTTGCCGATTTCCTTGCTCGGGTTGTCGTTGCTGTACAGGCTCTTGTTGCCGACGCCGTGGACCCAGGCAAAGCCGAAGTCGCCCTGGAGCTGCTTGGTGACGTGCCAGGTGGCGCCGATCGTGAACCACATGCGGTCAAGATCGGGGATGATCGCGAGGCGATAGTTGTCGCGCACCGGAGACTTCTCGTAGGCAATGCCGCCGCGCACCGTCCACTCGTCGTTGAAGCGGTAGTCGGTGCCGACGGAGAAGAGCCAGGAATCCTTCCAATGATTCTGGATAGACACCTTCGAGCTCTTAACACCCTTCAATGCGTTCATCGCCGTGATAGCTGCCGTAGCCTGGGCATTATCCGTCGAGATATCCAGCGTATCGAAGCTCGACCAGTCGGACCAGTGGATGAGGCCGGAAAGACGCCAGTTGGGGGTCACTTCCCAGGTCGCCGACAGATTGACCTGATGCGGAGCCTTGAGCGTAGCCTTGGCTCCCTTTGACGTGCTGGAAAGGTTCATGGGAACACCAGTCCAATACCCGACGTGGTCACCATCCGTAGCCACACCGACCTTCAGCTCTCCCTTGGCGCTGTGCTTGACTGCGGATCGGTAGGACAGGCCAACGCGCACGGTCTCGACCGGAGTCCACATCACGCCGACATTGAATCCGCCCGACCAGCTCGTCGCCTTCAGCCTGCCGTAGACATCAGCCCCCAAAAGCGGATGCTTGCCGACGCCAGACTCAACGAACGCCTGCGCGTACTCGATCGAGGCGCCGATGCCGACGGAGAGCTTGTCCGAAACCTTGTATGCAAAGCTGGGATTGAGATCGAAAACCTTGATTTCCGAGTTCATGCCCTTGTCGCCCATGGAGAACTCGCGGCCATACTCGGTTGCCATGCCGTAGGGAACGGTGAGCCCGATGCCGAACCATGCGCTGTCATTGATCTGGTGCGAGAGGAACATGTTCGGAATCGGCACAGGGTGCTTGCGGCCGTTGTCC
>OMXR01000088.1 GCA_900315045.1 uncultured Sutterella sp.
ATAATTAAGAATCTTGTAGAAACCATGGGCCGTTGCCTTCTTGAATTTGGTTTCTCCTGGTCTTTCAAGTCTTGTCGCGTACACAACATCGTATCCCTCTTGCCAGAGTTCAACCATTTGTATAACGACCTCGGGAGGATCTTGCAAATCAGCATCTATCAATACTGTTGCATCGCCATTTGCTGCATCTATGCCTGCAGAAACAGCTATCTGATGCCCAAAGTTCCGGGCAAAATTAATAACCCGGACTTCTGGATTTTTTTGAGAATAATTAATCAGCAGGTCTGCCGTTTTATCATGCGAGCCATCGTTAATAAAAATGAACTCGAAGTTTGGTTGCCCACCACTATAGCGTTGCCTTATTTGATTAGCTACCGCTTCCAGCCGCCTAAATGTTTCTGGCAAAACCTCTTCTTCGTTATAGCAGGGAATAACTACCGAAATCAGCATATAACTACCTAGATATCACTCTTATCACAATTGCAGGCATAACACAAAATCACTAATTCCAATTTGCGTCACATACCGACCGACTACACATCCTCAACGGATTGTCTCATCCCTTTCACTTCAATTTTCCAGATAGACCGCTAATTGTTTACGACCTTCACGCTCGGCATCACGCGGCTCATGTCGCGGCTTGTCGCGGCAATCTGCGCGGCGGTCCTCAGCGCGATCGTACGGTAGATCTGCGCGACCTCCCCATCGGGATCCGCAACCACGGTTGGCCTGCCAGAGTCGGCCTGCTCGCGGATCGAAGCATCAAGCGGCAGCTGCCCCAGCACGGGCACCTTGTACTGCTCGCTCATGCGCCTGGCGCCGCCCTCTCCAAAAATATGCTCGAGGTGGCCGCACTTGGGGCACTTGAAAAGTGCCATGTTCTCCACAATGCCGAGAATCGGAACGTTCACCTTCTGGAACATTCTGAGCCCCTTCTTTGCGTCGAGCAGCGCGATGTCCTGGGGCGTTGTCACAATGACGGCTCCCGTCACCGGAATTGACTGCGTGAGCGTGAGCTGGATGTCTCCCGTCCCGGGAGGCATGTCGATCACGAGGTAATCAAGGTCGTGCCAGTTGGTCTGATTGAGGAGTTGCGTGAGCGCACTCGAAACCATGGGGCCGCGCCAGATCATGGGCTCATCCGGATCAATCATGAAGCCGATCGAATTGATTTCAAGGCCCAGAGACTCAATCGGCTCCATGTGCTCGCCGTCAATTGTTGTTGGCTGCCCGCTGGCGCCCAGCATCATGGGCTGGGAGGGCCCGTAGATGTCAGCATCAAGCATTCCCACACGGGCTCCCTCGGCTGCGAGCGCAAGCGCAAGATTGGCGGCAACGGTGGACTTGCCAACGCCCCCCTTGCCGCTGCTCACGGCAATGATGTTGCGCACGTTCTCCAGAGTCTTCAGCGTTCTCTGGACACGGTGCGAGGCAATGGCAGCCGAGACGGTCACGGACACCCGCGCAAATCCGGCAGCCGCAAGCGCGTCACGAATTAGCGCTTCGATTCCCGCCTTGCTTGAGCGGATCGGATATCCGGGGTTCACCGTCACTGAGACGGCATCATCCTCGACCTCGCAATTTTTCACTGCGTGCAGCTCGGCGAAAGTCTTTCCGCTCACCGGATCCTTGAGAGAGCCCACCAGACTCTTGACTTCATCAGCGGTCATAATCAATTCCAAAATTCAAGGGTACAGAGACACCCCGCGCAGATGCATCCAGAGGCGTCACAGGATAGAATTTGAGTTTACGCCCGTTGCAGGAGAAGATTGTCCGGCCGGGTGTTTTTCTCAAACCAGTTCACCATTTTTCTGTTGCACCATGAGCTCACAAAAACGCAATATTTTCGTCACGACCGCTCTGCCCTATGCAAACGGCGCCTTTCACATCGGCCACATCATGGAGTACATCCAGGCCGACATCTGGGTGCGTCACGAGCGAATGTGCGGCAACACGGTGCACTTTGTCGGCGCGGACGATGCGCACGGCGCTCCGATCATGATCGCCGCCCAGAAAAAGGGCATCACCCCGCAGCAGTTCGTCGCGGAAATCGCAGCCGGCCGAAAGCAGTATCTTGACGGCTTTCACATCAAGTTTGACCACTGGCACTGCACGGACAGCCCGGAGAACACGGCGCTCTCTCAGGACATCTACAGAAAGTTGAAGGCCGCGGGCCTGATCTACACCAAGGACATCGAGCAGTTCTACGACACCGAAAAGGGCATGTTCCTTGCCGACCGCTTCATCAAGGGCACCTGCCCCAAGTGCGGCGCCGCCGATCAGTACGGCGACAACTGCGAGGTGTGCGGCTCGGTGTACCTGCCCACGGAAGTGATCAACCCCAAGAGCACGCTCTCGGGCACGACCCCGGTGATGAAGAAATCCACGCACTACTTCTTCAAGCTCTCCGATCCGCGCGCCATCGAGTTTCTGCGCAAGTGGACGCGCGAGAACGGCGCCGACGGCCGTCCCCACGTGCAGGCCGAAGTGCTTGCCAAGGATGAGGAGTGGCTGGGCGCCGACGGCAATCTTGCCGACTGGGACATCTCGCGCGACGCACCCTATTTCGGCATCCCGATTCCCGACGCCCCGGGCAAGTACTTCTACGTCTGGCTCGACGCCCCTGTCGGCTACCTTGCAAGCTTCAAGGCCTACTGCGACAAGATGGGCCTCTCCTTTGAAGAGGAGCTCACCCGGCCCGACACCGAGCAGATCCACTTCATCGGCAAGGACATCATCTACTTCCACACGCTCTTCTGGCCCGCCATGCTGCACTTCTCGGGCTCGCCCTACCGCGTTCCCGACCACATCAACGTGCATGGCTTCGTCACGGTGAACGGCGCCAAGATGAGCAAGTCCCGCGGCACGGGCATCAGCCCGCTCGAGTACCTGAACCTCGGCATGAATGCCGAGTGGCTACGCTACTACCTGGCCGCAAAACTCTCGGGCAAGGTCGAGGATGTCGACTTCACCAAGGACGACTTCCAGGCGCGCGTGAACTCCGACCTCATCGGCAAGTACGTGAACATCGCTTCGCGCGCCGCAGGATTCATCTTCAAGCGCTTTGGCGGCCGCGTGAGCGATACTGCAATGAGCGAACCGCTCCTTGCCCAGATCGCCTCGGCACGCGACGCCATCCGCGATCTGTACGAGGAGCGCGAATATGGGCGCGCCATGCGCCGGGTGATGGAGCTTGCCGACCTCGTGAACGAATACGTGGACCGGGAAAAGCCCTGGGAGCTTGCGAAGAAGGAAGGCGCCGAAGCCGATCTGCAGCGCGTTGCGAGCGTTGCGCTCGAAGCGTTCCGCATGCTCACGCTCTACCTGAAGCCCGTGCTGCCGGCAACCGCCGCGCGCGTCGAAGCGTTCCTCAACTGCGGCGAGCTCTCCTGGGAGAGCATCGGGCAGCACCTTTCGAGCGCCAACCCCATCAACAAGTTCGAGCACCTCATGGGCCGCGTGGATCGGGAAAAGCAGCTTGACAAGCTCGTCCCTGAAAAGGCTCCCGAGCCCGAAGCTCCAAAGCTTCCCGGCGGCGAAGCAATTGCTCCGGTCTGCACGATCGATGATTTTGCGAAGGTTGACCTTCGCATCGCCCGCATCGTCAATTGCGAGCAGGTCGAAGGCTCGGACAAGCTCCTGCGGCTTGAGCTCGATGTCGGCGAGGGGCGTCTGCGTCAGGTGTTTTCCGGCATCAAGGCCTTCTACAAGCCTGAGGATCTGGTCGGCAAACTCACGGTCATGATCGCCAACCTCGCCCCCCGCAAGATGCGCTTCGGGCTGAGCGAGGGCATGGTGCTTGCGGCAAGCGATGCCTCGGACAAGAAGTCCGGCATCTATCTGATCGAACCTTATGAAGGCGCAAAGCCCGGCATGCGGCTTCACTAAGCAGATCTGATTTTCAGAAGCCTCTCGGGCGCTGGAGACAAAATTTCCAGTGCCCGTTTTTTGCAGTTCCCGGCGCATTAGAATCCCCCGCAAAACTGGCCTTTCATGAAGGAGTCCTGCCGTGGAATTCTGTCTTCCCAACCGGGTTCTGCCCGAACTTGCCGCATGGTATCCCGAGCTTGCCGCAATCCGCCGCGACATTCACCGCGCTCCGGAACTGGGCTTTGACACCCAGAACACCGCTTCGCGCATCGCCTGGCTCCTCAGGGACTGGGGTGTCAAGGAGATCGACACCGAATCGGTGCCGGGCGGCGTCATAGCCGTCGTGCACGGGAACAGGCCCGGCCCCGCCATCGCGCTTCGCGCAGACATTGATGCCCTGCCCATGAAGGACTGCTCGCAGACCGACTGGACAAGCGAGATCGACGGGCGGTGTCATGCCTGCGGACACGACGGCCACCAGACGTGGCTTCTTGCCGCGGTTCGCCATCTCAGCCTCAGAAATGATTTTCCGGGCAGCGTCGTTGCGATTTTCCAGCCTGCGGAAGAACTCGGCAAGGGAGCCCTTGCCGTCATTGATCGCGGCATACTGAAGCGCTACGGGATCCGGGAAATCTACGGCGGGCACAGCGAACCGCTCCTTGCAAAGGGGACGTTCGGCTTCAGGCAGGGGCCGCTGCAGGCCGCCTCGGACGTCTTTTACGTCACGCTCAAAGGCATCGGCACGCACTGCGGCCGGCCGCATCTTGGCATCGACCCGATTCCGATCGGCGCGCAGATCGTCACGGCAGCGCAGACCCTGGTCTCGCGCAGAACCAACCCGATCGACACGGCGGTCGTCTCCATCTGCTCGATCAATGCCGGACGCATGGATGCGCCCAACGTGGTGCCGCAAACGCTCACCATGAGCGGGTGCGTGCGCACCTTCACGCCCGAAACGCGCGCGATGATCCAGGAAAAGTTCACGAAGATCGTTCAGGGCATTGCGCTTGCCAACGACTGCACGGCCGAAGTCCGATATGAAAACATCATCTGCGCAGTGAACAACGACCCGGAGCTCGCAGCCTTCGCCAAGGACACCGCCGCATCCCTCTTTGGCGCAGACCGCACGGTCACCGTCGACCCCATGATGAGTTCGGAAGACTTTGCTGAATTCCAGCGCATCATTCCGGGCGTCATCGTGCGCGTGGGCGTGCGCGATCAGCACCACACGGCCTCGCTCCACAATGCCGCGTTCGACTTCAATGACGAGGTGATACCGGCCGCAGCAACGCTCTTCGTGACGATCGCAAAGGAGCGCCTGCGCGCTTTGGCCGGCCAGGGCTGAGCCTCACAATCCTCCCGAACCGGGCAGACTGCGGCCAAGCGCTGGCTGCCCGCAGCCGAGGAGCCTACGGCTCGTCCGCGCCCGCAGCAGCGCTAGGATCTCTTCGCGGGACGTCGGGTGGAGGGCACAAGTCAGATCGTTGAAAATTTAGTCGCAAATACGACCTAGTTTTCACTATGTCACCGATATCCGCGCTAGAGAGGCGCCTGTTGGCTGAAAAATCAGCCGCAAATACGACTAAATTCCCAATCCTCCCGAATCGGGCAGTTCGCTGCCAGGTCTCCAAGAGAAGCCGGATCAAAGAATCCGAGCTCACTGATCCCAAAAGGGAATTGACCGAATGCTTCAGTCGTCAAGCCGCTTGCGCGTTTTGGCGCTGTCGGCAATCAAAAGTCCGATGGCCCCCAGGATGAGCACAATGCCGGCAATCGTGGGAATGCTGCTATCTTCCCCAAGCAGGAAAATCCCCCAGCAGGCGGCTCCCATCGGCTCGCCCAGCGAGAGCGTTGCCGACACGACGGGGCTCGTCCACTTCATGCCCAGGAAAAACAGCCCGAACCCGAGTCCCCCCGCGACGCCGAATGCAAGGCTGACGAGGAGCCCGCGGCTGCTTGACCAGATCCACTCCGTGGGATAGAGAAACAGCGCAGGAAGCAGCATCACGGAAATCATGAAAAGCCCGATCATGATGCCGGCC
>OMXR01000153.1 GCA_900315045.1 uncultured Sutterella sp.
TCTGCGTCCCCTTTTGGATCGATGACGATGACCGTCTCCCCGCGCAGAATCGCCTGGGCGATGATGAGGCGTAGCAGGCAGGTCTTGCCTGCGCCAGAACTGCCGATGACAAGGCAGTGCGGCTTGATGTGCTTGCGCAGGAGGTATCGGTGAGAGGTTTTCTCGCTGAGCCCGTGGATCCAGCGCAACCCCTGATCTTGCGACACGATATTCTGCAGGGAGCGCAGATGACGAACGCTTCTGAGCGGATGCCTCAGCAGTTCCCACGGGGCTCTTAGCAGACGCATGAGCTCGCGCCAGTAGACGGCATCATTGAAGAATGCCGCCCAGTTCAGGTTTTGGATCTCATGCACCATCTGCCGGTGCTGGGGTTCCCACGTGAACCCGTCGCCGATCCAGATGGCATCCTGCGGGATCTCCCTTTCCAGCATCCTCTTCAGCTGGCTGTACGAGCAGGCGGCGCGGTCCTCTCCCAGAAGCTTGCGCTCAAAGCGCGCATGCTGCAGGCTCGACCTCAGCTTGGAAAGTCCAAGGACGGCAAACAGGGCGGCAAGAACCAATGCCGCGGGCATCTTCGGGCGAATCAGCCCAATGTCGGTGCGTTTCACGACTTTTCCTTCAGGATGAACAAGTGTCTTTGGATGTCAAGCGACAGGTCCGGGTCAAGCTTGATCACGGCAAAAAACGCCTCGAAGGCGGAGGTGGCAATGCCGTGGTTTTCAGCAATCCTCTCGGCGTTGAGCGACGAGCAGATCCGCGCTTCCCCGTCGCGGCGGCAGTCCGGAGTGATGTCTCCGCCGCCAGAGCGCATCTGGGCCAGAACCTCGTTCAAGAGCCGGATGGAAAATGGCTTGCGCTGGGATTTGTCGAGCGGGGTCTTCAAGACCTCGGCTTTTTCACGCTTGGACAGATGGGGCGCGCCGGTCTCCTGATGCCCGGCGTCATTGCCTCCGGTGGATGAGGGGCTTGGCGCCTTTTCCAGAGGTTCCCGTGCAAGCGCGCGGTAATCCGTGTCGCCAGGCATCAGATGCCGGCCGAAACCTCGACAGATTCCGAAGCGGGCGCTCCTGCGGGGAACAGCCGTGCGGGATCCAGGAAATGAATGCACGTGCAGCTTGTGCCATCTGCGCGCCTGACAGTGCAGAACACTTCGCCAGTTGGCTCGAAGACCTCGACAAACCCGGAATCGGCAAGCACATTGGCAATTCGGTCAAATGCGACGGGAATACTGCTGAAGCCTTGAGAAACGGCGGTTTCACGGATGCTCCTGCCCATGTCCTGTTCGGCCCGGATGAAGACGCCCTGGGGAGACACGAAGACAGTGCCGCCGGATGTGTTGACCTTCCACCGCCCGCTGGCGATGTTCTGGCGCATCGCCTCGATGATCGGGTTGACCAGCGGCGATGAGACATAGGTGAAGTCTCCGCTGATCCGCTTGCGCCTTGCGTTGTCCTGCGCCACTGACCTGCCGTCAGCAAGCTTGAGAATGCCGCTCAGCGTTCCGCTGCCAAGCATCAGCGCATCATCGATCGCGTTGAGCAGCTCCCCGTCGGAAACTGCGGTCAGATAGTGCACGAGATCCTCGGTCAGCAGGTATCTGTAGGCAAACCGCACCGACCGGCGTTCATGCTCCTTGTGCTCCCGCTCGGGCTTCCAGTCGACAAAGAACTGCTTTGCTCCAGTGCTCCTCAGCCAGTCCAGCAAGGGCTGCGCCTCGGGGTTCCAGAGATTGCCGTCGGAGTCGGTCACGACAACGTCGCACACTTTGCCGACATCGTGGATGAGCAGGAGGACGGCTGCAGCACAGATCCAGCGCGGCTGGTTGCGGTACCGGTGCTCGGGAGTCCGGCCCTGATCGAAAACTTCATTGGAGGCATACAGCAACCCGATTGCGGCAGACTCCAGAGAGTGCACAAGCAGTCCTCCGCATCCGGAGTGATGCTGCGCTTCAGATGCTGGCAGCAGATGGACCAGCCGGATCAGGCGGCTCACGACGGGCATGATCATCCTGTTGATCTCATAGGCTGTCAGCGGCAAGTTGTCCAGGATGGAGCGCAGCAGCCCGGAGTATCTGTCGACGATGTCGTGCATCGGCAGTGCGGGAATCGGTCGGGATTTCTGCGGATATGTCTCCGCTTCGACCGCACGGTCTTGTTTGTTGGGGATGTCCTCATAACGAAGGTCTTCTCCCGGCGCTGCGGCCCGCCTTTTAAAGAAGTTCATCAGCATCTCACTGCTCCGATCGTTGCATCAGCTGCTTGAACACGGCAAGCCGGCGGCGGATGTCTGCAAGCTGCTTTTCCTGCTTGCGAAGGATCCGCAGTTTTGCCTCGGCATCCTCGCCAGCAATTTGAGACCACTCCGGCTCTTTGCTGAAAGTTGTCGGGGAAATGCCATCCGTCCCTTTTAACAGAGGGACTGTCTTTGATGACAGAGCGACATACATCTTCGCTTTCGCCTTGGAATTTCCCTTGCGCACGTAGGCGACATAGCCGTGCGTTCCGGGACGCCGCGCCTCAGGAGTCCGTCCAGGCGCAATCGGATGCGCTCTGCGGGTCAGGATCTCCCACTGGAAGTTCGGCGTGCCGTGACGGTCATCCCAGCGCACGCGCGGGAGCACTTTCGTTTCCTCTGCCGTGAACGCAGCCTTCTTGGCCTTTGCGTGGTAGAAGTCGGTGTCAAGCATTCCCTCAAGAAAGAGGGCAGCCCGGAGTATCTGTCGACGATGTCGTGCATCGGCAGTGCGGGAATCGGTCGGGAT
>OMXR01000124.1 GCA_900315045.1 uncultured Sutterella sp.
CAATCTGCACAACAAGGAGCTGCTCACCCGGGAGGATCTCCTGAAGCTCCTCATCAGCTTTGGCTTTCTGACCTACAGGGGCAACGGGAAAAGGGAGCTCGCCGTTCCCAACATCGCGGTTTCAAAGCAGTTCTTTGAGTACTACCTCACGATGCTGCATGGCTTCAGACATCCGTATCTGGCCATGGATGCCTTTGTGCCCGCGTTTTCCGAGCTCAAGGTCGGCAATCCCGAGCCCTTTGTCAGGCAGGCCGCCCAGCTGCTCAGCGAGCGCAGAGGCAGTCACGTTTTTTCACACCTTGAGGAAAGCGTTTTCGAGGCGGTCCTGTGCTCGATCGCCAACTTCTCCGGCGAGTACGAAGCCCGGGCCGAGGAGGAGGTACCCGTCGTCCGCAAGTTTGCCGACCTCATCCTGCGCCCCTGGGATCAGAGCCAGCCCGCCTATCTGTTCGAACTCAAGTATCTTTCCAAGAGCGAAGCGAGCGAGGCGAACAAGGACCAGAAATGGCAGCAGGCCCGGGAGCAGCTTGAGGAGTATGCTCAGCACCTCCCGGACGTTGATTCCTCCTGCCTGAAGCGCGTGCGCGTCCTTTTTGTCGGGCTCGGCGTTGAACGCATCGAAGTGCTCTGACCTGAGCACAGCGCAGCTGAAAACGCCGGCATTGCCGAAAACCAGTCTCAGTCCGCCACTGCCGTCTCGCAGGATCGGGCGCACTGTCCGCACGCATCGCTGCAGAACTCGGGCTGCAGCGTCACATGTCCGATGCCGAACCGGCGGGCAATCATCTCGCGCCCTTCGGCAAGCGTCCTGTTCCAGTCGCTGCCCGCCTTCATGTGCAGATGCGCGCTCACGGCTCCGAACAGCCTCGATCAGCACCTGAACCGATTCCTTCATCACCCCCCAGAGCGAGTGCACGAGCAGCAGGCACACGGCAAACGAAAGGATCGGATCGGCAATGGCGAAGGACTCTCCCCCGAAATAAACCAGCGCGCCGGCGCTGATCGCGGCAAGGCTCCCGAGCAGATCCCCCAGCACATGCATGAAGGCGGCGCGCGTATTGAGGGTCTTTTCTCCGCGTGCAAGCACCCAGGCAACAGCGCCGTTGATGACAAGGCCGATCATCGCAACCGTCATCACTGTGCCGCCCGAGACCGGCTGCGGGCTGCTGATGCGTCCCACGGCCTCGGCAAAGAGCCAGCCGACCAGCACGACCATCGCCAGAGAGTTGACAAAGGCGGCCAGCACCTCGATCCGCCCGTGGCCGAAACTGTGGTCGCTGTCGGCGCCCTTGCGGCTGAACGCCGCGGCAAGCAGCGCAAAGAGCAGGCTCGCCGAGTCCGTTGCCATGTGTCCCGCGTCGCCGATCAGGGCAAGCGAATTGCCCATGACGCCCGCGCCGAGCTCCACGGCCGAAAAGCCGAGCGTGAGCACCGAGGCTGCCGCCAGGGACTTGACCGGGACGCTCTCGCCCGTGTGGTTCCAGGCATCATCGCCGTGATCGTGCTTCTGATAGGAGCGCGTGTTGTCTTGCTGCATCTTGAAAATTCCAAAAAAATCTCCCGCTTCGGGGTCTTCGCCAATGGCCCGTCACGTGGGCATCTACGAAACCGCAAAAGCGGGAGAACAAAATCCCTGTCTTGAAATATTTTTGGGATTTTAGGCAAAAAACAGCGCAAAATCAAATGTTAACCGATAACAAGAGTCATTCTCAGGACTCTTTCGGAAAATACTCGGAAAACAATGCTTGCAAAAAAATCATCCCCGCGAGCCCTCGAAAAAGGCATGCGCGGGGACGAACGGGAAAGCCCTCCGGGCGGGCTGCAACGCGGCAGCCCGCAAGCGGAGCATCCCTACTTCTTGCCGCCCGTGAGCATCGGCACCACGGAACCCTCGCCGCCGGCGAGCAGACCGGCCTTGGCGTAGGTCTGGAGCTTGGCGCGCGTGTCGGTGATGTCGAGGTTGCGCATCGTGAGCTGGCCGATGCGGTCGACAGCGGTGAACATCGAGTCGCCCTTTTCCATCGTGAGCCTGGAGGGCTCGTAGGTGAGGTTCGGCGATTCGGTATTGAGGAACGTGAAGTCATTGCCGCGGCGCAGCTCGAGCGTGACCGTGCCGGTGATGGCGCGGGCGACCCAGCGCATGGCGCTTTCGCGCAGCATGATGGCCTGGCTGTCGAACCAGCGGCCCTGGTAAAGCAGACGGCCCAGGCGGCGGCCGTTGATGTGATACTGCTCGATGGTATCCTCGTTGTGGATGCCGGAAACCAGACGCTCGTATGCGAGGTGCAGCAGCGCCATCCCCGGAGCCTCGTAGATGCCGCGGCTCTTGGCTTCGATGATGCGGTTCTCAATCTGGTCGCACATGCCCAGACCGTGGCGGCCGCCGATGGCGTTGGCTTCGTACATCAGGTCGACAAGGCTATCGAACGTCTTGCCGTTCAGGGCAACGGGGCGGCCCTCCTCGAACGTGACCGTGACCTCCTCGGCATCGATCTGCACCTCGGGATTCCAGAAGGCGACGCCCATGATCGGCTCGACGATCTTCATCGAGGTGGCGAGCTCCTCGAGGTCCTTGGCTTCATGCGTGGCGCCCAGCATGTTGGAGTCGGTCGAATAGGCCTTCTCAGCCTTCATGCGGTAGGCAAAGCCCTCGGCGTTCAGGAACGCGCTCATCTCGGCGCGGCCGCCGAGCTCGGTGATGAACTGCACGTCAAGCCAGGGCTTGTAGATCTTGAGTTCGGGGTTGACGAGCAGGCCGTAGCGGTAGAAACGCTCTATGTCGTTGCCCTTGTAGGTCGAGCCGTCGCCCCAGATGTTCACGCCGTCCTCGCGCATGGCGGCCACAAGCATCGTGCCGGTCACGGCGCGACCGAGCGGCGTGGTGTTGAAATACGTCGTACCGCCCGTGGTGATGTGGAAGGCGCCGGACTGAATTGCGGCAACGCCCTCGGCGCAAAGCTGCGGACGGCAGTCAACCAAACGGGCCGCTTCGGCGCCGTACTCCATGGCGCGCTTGGGGATCGCGTCGTAGTCGCTCTCGTCGGGCTGGCCGAGGTTGGCCGTATAAGCGTACGGGAAGGCGCCCTTGTTCTTCATCCAGCGCAGTGCGGCACTCGTATCCAGGCCGCCGGAAAACGCGATGCCGACCTTCTGTCCGACAGGAACATTTTGCAGAATCGTTTGGGACATTGTTCATCTCTTGAGAAAACGCCGGACGGAGGCTGTCCGCACCCCGGCTGTTGCTGTACCCCCGCGCGGGGACACCCCGCGCAGAGCCTTGAAAAAATCTTTTCAATCGTTAATTATGGCCGATCCGGACCCGCTGCGCTCCCTGCCGCCGCCCGCACTTGATGGCGCAGGCCGAGTCATGAGTAAAACCACATATGCCTCGGGTGCAACGCGTGCTCACGGGCGCGGCTGCGAGCCGCTTCGGACAGAAGCGCCCGGCACAAAAAAAGCGAGGGCCCCGGAAACCCCGGAAAGCCCCCGCATGCCCTCGGGCCGCGCCCGGACGCTCCCCCTATCGGGAGGTCGTCACGAACTCGGCGGTCTTGGCAACATCCTCGGGCACCTTGATGCGGATTCTCTTGACGGTGTCGGAGTTGATCTTGGCCTTGAAGGTCTTCTGGAAGCGGATCGGCATCGTCTCGGGCCTTGCCTTGCCCTCGAGGATGTCGGCGCCCATGTTGCCGGCGATCTTGCCGAGCTCGTAGTAGTCAACGCCGAGCGTGGCAAGGGCTCCGGAACGGGTCATGCCCTCCTCGCCGGCGATGATCGGCAGCCTGGCGCGGTTCGTGATGCGCGTGAGCACGGGCACTGCCGAGGCGATCACGTTGTCGGTGGGCAGGTACAGGGCATCGATCTTGCCGATCAGGCTCTGAGCGGCCTGCTGCACGTCGTTCACGTTGGAGATCGTCACTTCAACAAGCTTCAGGCCGCTCTTTCTGGCGACCGCCTTCTTGAGAATGTCGATCTGGAATTGGCTGTTGATCTCGGAGCTGTTGTAGATCGTGCCGATCGTCTTGGCATTGGGAACGAACTTCAGGAGCAGATCGAGCTGCGCGGCAACCGGGTTCATGTCCGAGGAGCCCGTGACGTTCGTGCCG
>OMXR01000035.1 GCA_900315045.1 uncultured Sutterella sp.
CACGTATTTTTTGCCGGCTTCCCGCTCGGGGACTTCGGCTTCACTGAATCAGCACTCTTTTTCCCATGATGAAAGAATCCATGCGCAGCCGACTGAAGAGCCTTTGCCTGCGCCTAGAAGAAATCGACGCCATGCTCGCCGCCCCCGACGCGGCAGCCGATCTCAACCGCTTTCGCTCCCTGTCCCAGGAGCGGGCGGAGATCGAACCCGTGGCGCTCAAGATGAAAGCCTACGAAAAGACCGAGGGCGACATTGAGGCTGCCCAGGAAATGCTCTCCGACAAGGACATGGCGGACTTTGCCCAGGAAGAGATCCAGGCTGGCAAGGCGACGCTCGCGCAGCTTGAAAAAGACCTCGAAGTGCTGCTGCTGCCCAAGGATCCCAACGACAGCCGCAACATCTTCCTTGAAATCCGCGCGGGCACGGGCGGCGACGAGTCGGCGCTCTTTGCCGGAGATCTGCTGCGCATGTACATCCGCTACGCCGAACGCCAGGGCTGGAGCGTGGAGATCGTGAGCAAGAACGAGAGCGATCTTGGCGGCTACCGCGAAGTGATCTGCCGCGTGATCGGCACGGGCGCCTACTCCAAGCTCAAGTTCGAGTCGGGCGGCCACCGCGTGCAGCGCGTGCCCGAAACGGAAGCCGCGGGGCGCATTCATACTTCGGCCTGCACCGTTGCGATTCTGCCCGAGATGGACGAAGTCGAAGCGGTCAAGATTGATCCGGCGGATCTGCGCATCGATGTGTACCGCGCGTCTGGCGCAGGCGGCCAGCACGTTCAGAAGACCGACTCCGCCGTCCGAATCACGCACCTGCCGACCGGCATGGTGGTTGAATGCCAGGACGAGCGCAGCCAGCGCCAGAACAAGGAGCGAGCCATGCAGGTGCTCGCGAGCCGCCTTTATGCCGCCGAGGTTGCAAAGCAGCAGGCAGAGGAAGCGAGCACCCGAAAGAGCCTTGTTGGCTCGGGGGATCGAAGCGAGCGCATCCGCACCTACAACTATCCGCAGGGCCGCGTCACCGATCACCGCATCAATCTCACGCTCTACAAGCTCGACGCCATCATGGACGGAGACCTCGAGGAGATCATCTCGGCGCTTGTCACCGAGCATCAGGCTGAGCTTCTTGCCCAGCTGGGCGAGAACTGATGCCGTCAATCCGGGCCCTTTTGCTTGACGCTGCCCAGCGCGTGAACCGGCAGGATGCCCGCATCCTGCTCTCGCACGTGCTGGGTGTGCCGAAGGAATTCTTCATCGCGCACCCGGAGCGGGAGGTTTCCGAGGAGGACGCGAAGCGGTTCAGCGAGCTCCTTGCACAGGCGGCCGAAGGCTGTCCAACCCCCTACCTCACCGGCACTCAGGCCTTCTGGAGCCGGGATTTCCGCGTCACTGCCGATGTGCTCATTCCGCGCCCCGACACGGAAACCGTCGTTGAAACGGTTCTGGGCCTTGTGAAAGGCACCGCTGCCCCCGGCATTCTCGAGCTGGGAACCGGTAGCGGCTGCATTGCCGTGACGCTGGCGCTCGAAATCCCCGATGCGCAGGTACTTGCCACCGACGTGAGCGAAAAGGCGCTGGCCGTTGCGCAGGACAATGCCCTGCGCCTTCGCGCCAGCAATGTGTCATTCACACACGGGAGCTGGTTTGAAGCGGTCCCAGAAAATGCCCGCTTTAACATCATCGTTTCCAATCCCCCGTACATCGAACCCGGAGATCCGCACCTTGCGGCGCTCCGTCACGAGCCGATCTCGGCACTTACGGACGGCGTGGACGGGCTTTCCGCCATTCGGGAAATCACACGTGGCGCCAAAGGCCATCTGAAGCCCCAAGGATTCCTTGTCTTCGAACACGGATTCGATCAGGGTGAGGCCGTACGCGGCATTCTAGGAGGCGCGGGCTTTGCCAATGTTCGCACCATCCGGGATCTGGGCGGCAACGAGCGGTGCACCCTGGGACGGATTTCCGCCTGAAACCGTTTCGCAGTCAAAACAGTCAGTCCCGCGCGGCAGTAGACTTCCGGCAGTCCTCTTTCCTCCTTTAAAAAGGATCTGCCATGAGCATTCTTGACACCATCCGCACCCGCTACACCACCAAGCACTACGACGCGACCAAGGCTATCAGCGCCGAAGACCTCCGGGCGCTGCGTGAAGTGTTGCGCCTTTGCCCATCAAGCGTCAACCTGCAGCCCTGGCACTTTTTTGAAGCTTCGACCCGAGAAGCCCGTGAAAGGCTTCTCCCCGCCATCATGGACTTCAACCGAGACCGTGTTCTCGATGCCTCCGTCGTCTTTGTCTTTGCGGCACACAAGGCAGTGACCGAAGAGTACCTCGACAAGGTGATCGGGCAGGAAGTCGCAGACGGGCGCTTCTCCCGGGAAGACGCCGCGGCAAATGTCGACGCGGGACGCCGCCAGTTTGCTCACATGCACGAGGATCAGCTCAAGGACTCACGCGTCTGGATGGCCCATCAGACGTACATCGCAATGGGGTTCCTGCTCCTTGCGGCCGCGCAGATGGGCATTGACGCAACGCCCATCGAGGGGCTCTACCAGGACAAGATGGATGAGATTCTGGGACTCAAGGACACGAATCTCGCGACTGTGTTCTGCGTCTCGCTCGGCTACCGGTCGGCAAACGACGGCAATGCTACCCGTCCGAAGTCCCGCATGCCCCTCTCCGAGGTTCTCACTGTTCTTTAGGAAGATCCATGCAAAGAAGCGAACTCATTGCCGCACTCACCGAACTGCTCCACCCCGAGAACTATCACGACTACGGTCCCAACGGCCTTCAGGTCGAAGGCCAGGATGAGATCCGGCATATCGTCACCGGCGTCTCGGCGAGCTTGGAACTCATCCAGAAGGCGCGGCTGCTTGGCGCCGACACCGTGATGGTTCACCACGGGTGGTTCTGGAAGCGGGACAATCCCCGGATCACGGGCGTGAGAAAGGGGCGCATTGCCGAACTCCTTGCCGCAGACATGAACCTCATCGCCTATCACCTTCCCCTTGATGACCACCCCGATCTTGGCAACAACGCACTCCTTGGCAAAGCACTCGGCTTTACCCCGGACGGCCGTTTCGGGGAGATGAATCTCGGGTGGATCGGCGAGAGCGGCGGCTGCGGAACGGCGCGCAGCCTGGCCATGAAAATTGAATCCGTATTACGTAGAAGGCCGCTTATCGTCGGCGACTCCGAGCGACTCGTGACGCGCGTTGCCTGGTGCTCGGGCGGCGCCCAGGACATGCTCGAGGACGCTTACGAAGCCGGAGCCGACTGCTTCATTTCCGGCGAAATCAGCGAGCGCACGACGCTCATTGCACGCGAGCTCGGGATCCCGTTCCTCTCCTGCGGCCACCACGCCACAGAGCGGTTCGGCATCCGGGCTCTGGGCGAGCACGTCCAGAAAACCTTCGGCATTGACGTCACGTTTGTCGACATCGACAACCCGGTTTAGCGCAGAATCGTCATCCTGAGAATTGTGATTCCGCTGCACCCGTGAGCTCGCCTCGTGGTTTTCCCTCCAGGCGGGCTCCTGTTTTGTCGCATCCCGCGTTTCCGCCGGGAAAACTGCAGGCCGCTTTTCACGGGCACTCTTCCCGCGCTATGCGAACCAGCCGGTACAAATTAAGCAATCATGACTTAACAGAAGCATCTTCAGCGTCATCAGACATGATGTTTTTGCTAAGCCCGCTCTGTTTCCCTGACAGGAAACGCTCAATTCCGCCACTCACGTGCTTCAGGCAGGGCAGGGAAACGTATGAGCGGCCAGGCCTTCGTTATGCACATTTATCAGAATTTGATAATTTTATTTCACTTATTTTATGAATTCTCTCATATCGCGTATTGTAGTATGCGGGTATGATCGCCTAATTGAAATACTACTGATCCGTTGAGGAATTCGACAATCAGCTCATCCACAGTAGCCAAATGATGCCGATTCTTCACAGACTGAGACGCGAATCCCCGAAGCCAGATCTGCCTCCCTGAATTCAAAATAATATTTTATTACTTTAATAAGGGTCATTAAGGCTGTCTGCGAGCCATGTCAAGCCCTTCTTGTTCAGTCAAAATCGATCTGCCCGGATTGCTGATCGCTAATTTCATGTCGCCCAGATTATGAAATCCTAATTTGCGTAATGAGTAATATCCAAGGATTTGCGTATTGTATTTTGCATGCATAAATGACAATCGGATCGCCGATCGATCATTTCCGCAAGTGCAAAATGGTGCAGCGAGCCCCGGAAAATCTTAGAGACGTTCGCCGCCTGCAGCGGTCAAAGAAACACCAAAGGAGCCCCGCCAGGCAAGGTCGAAGGGCAACGGCATGACACCACTGACGGAGCAAGCCGCAAGGGGAATGCTTGCAACTGATCCTCAGGCAGCCTGGGAAGCTGTCGCGCAAAGAAAACCCTCTGCCAGGCTGGAACAACCGCGGCAGAGGGCTGGTCGACCCGCCCCTAACCTCGCAAAACGAAGCCTTGAGCGAATCGGAATATTGATTGTGTATTACTTCTTTTTGAGCTCGTCACGGATCTCGCGCAGCAGCAGGATGTCTTCCGGAGTCGGAGCAGGAGCCGCGGCCTCGGCAGCCTTCTTTTCGGCCTCTTCCTTCTTGAGTGCATCTGCAACCTTCTTCTGGGCTCCGGTCACGATCTTCACCATCCAGAAGATGACAAACGCAAGGAGCAGGAACTGGATGACGGCAGTCAGAAACGCCCCATAGCCAAAATCGGTCGCTCCAGCCTTCACAAGCGCTTCATAGGTCTGGGGGCCAGCGTAGTTGGCCGGTTCCTTGAGCACGATGAACAGGTTTGTAAAGTCAGGCTTGCCAACCAAAACACCGATGATCGGGTTGACGATATCCTTGACAAGACTGTTGACGATGGCAGAGAAAGCCGCGCCGATGATCACGCCGACCGCGAGATCGATCACGTTTCCGCGCGAGATGAAGTCTCTGAATTCCTTGATAAAGCCCATGGTGATTACCTCTCTGAAAATAAGGCTGAAGCGCTATGCGGGAATCCTGATTTCCCGTATAAAATCAGATTTTTAAGTCTGGTTTTCTGCGAAAATCGGCAAGTTCCTCTAAAATTCCACGCTCTGTGGACGCAGATTAGCGCATCCATTCACTCTTTGCTTTGAGAGGTTCTCGCCCATGATGGTTCTTTATTCGGGCTCGACTGACCCGTTCTCCCACCGCTGCCGTTTCGTCCTGCATGAAAAAGGCTGTGATTTTGATGTCAATGACGTGGATCTCTACAACAAGCCGCCGGAAATCGACGCAATGAACCCGTACGGCGAGGTGCCGATCCTGATCGAGCGGGATCTGACGCTCTACCAGTCGACCATCATCAATGAATACATCGACGAGCGCTTCCCTCATCCGCAGCTGATGCCCGCCGATCCCATCATGCGCGCCCGCGCCCGGCTTTTCATCTATACGTTCGAGCGCGAGCTCTTCAGTTTCGTGCGCGTTCTCGAGAACCGCAATGAAACGGAAAAGAGAAAGTCGATCGCCCGCCGTCAGATCAGCCAGCAGCTCACGCAGATCGCTCCGATCTTTGACAAGAACACCTATCTCATGGGCACCGACTTCACGATGCTCGACATCACGATCGCCCCGCTTCTGTGGCGGCTCGGCTACTACGGCATCGACCTCCCCAAGAGCGCTACCCCCCTTCTGAAGTATGCGGAGCGCGTCTTTGCGCGCCCCGCATTCATCGAATCGATGACGCCGTCCGAAAAGGTCATGCGCCGCTAGCAGGACTACACTACGGGGGAAGGCGCAACCTTCCCCCTTTTCTATTTCCGGAGCCCATCATGTCTTCACAGGGAACCCTCGTCATTCCCCTTTCCCGTCCAGATTTCAAGTCCTACCTTCTAAGCGCCCTGCTCTCTTGGACTGAGGATCAGGGCTATACGCCCTACATGCTGGTCGCCGTGGATGATGCAACGGTTGTTCCTAGAGAATTCGTCACCAAGGACGGCACGATCACGCTCTGCGTCCACTCCGAAGCGACGCACAATTTCCGCATGGAATCGGACTGGCTCACATTCGAAGCGCGCTTTGGCGAGCAGGTGCGCGAGCTGCAGATCCCGCTCGGCCGGATCGCGGCGATCTTTCCGAAGGAGGACACATCGCTTGTAAGCTACTTCCCTGTTCTGGAAACCAAGGCGGATGGGCCTGCGCCCGCAAGGGCAAGCAGCGAAGACACCGCCGAGGAACTCCCGACATTCACAAAACTTTAGCGTCCGAGCCCTGTGCTACAATGCCGAACCTCGCCTCCATAGCGTAATTGGTAGCGCAACTGATTTGTAATCAGTAGGTTGTCTGTTCGAGTCAGACTGGGGGCACCAGATATCGGTCTCGCGCTGTTTTCGGCGCGGGACTTTTTTCTTTCGCGACAAAAATTCTCTTTCGAATCACCGGTATGCAATTTTTGCAATAACATCAAGGCACGCTTCCCATGCTTGAAGCCTCCGGAATCGGTCAAATCGGTCAACACGGCTATACCGATTTGATCGATTCACTCCAAAATGTTTACCGATTCCCTCAAAAAAGCAAGCAAATTCAATATCCGCATTTTCCTCGCAAGTTGACGGGATCGTCACATCCTCTTCTTTTGGGAAGTCACGATTCCCGTCAGCTGACCGATTTATCCTTTGGCGCCTGGTGCGCGGCTCTTCGCGTCACCGAGTACGTCCGGGCACGGAAGAGAAGAATCGGCGCGATGCACCCTGCGGTCATGCCAAAGATGACGAGCGAAACCAGCGTGCCGTTCTGGAAGAACTCGATCACGAATCGGGTTGCCGCATCCGTGCTCTTGGAGAGGATGAACACGAGATCGACCACTGCCTGATAGGCGATCATTCCGGGAATGAGCGGCAGCAGTGACGTGAACGCAAACGTCTCGCTCGGGCAATGGATCTTCATGCTGATCGGCACGGAAAGCAATCCCACCATGAGGCCAGCAGCGGCCGAAGCACCCGCCTGATCGACCCCGAGTGCGTTCATGAGGAAAAACCGCACGGAAAACCCGGTGAGCGCAAGGAATCCGCAGCACCAGAGCGCCTTTTTCGGCGGATTGCAGACAATGGCAAAGCCAATGCCCGCGATCGCGGCAAAAGGCGCACAGACCAGATACTCGGTCAGGAGATTCCCCGCTGCGGCCCGCTCGATCTCCACCTGTCCGATTCCGGTGACCGCAAGCGTCAGCATCAGCCCGAACGCGATGCTGAGCACGAGGAGCATCGCATTGACAAGCCTTGCGATGCCGTTGAGCGTATGGTGGTCAATGAGATCCATCACGCCGTTGATGAGCACGATCCCCGGGACAAGGTAGAGCACCGAGGTTGCAAGCGTCACATCCTCCGTTCCGCCGTGCAGGAAAAGAAAGTCGGCCGAGGCGATGAGCGAGCTCGCAAAGGCGCAGACCAGAAAGACGCCGAGGGGATTCAATCGCAGGTGCAGCAGGCGCTGTCTTAAAAGCACGCCGGCCAGCGTGGCAGCGAACACGAGGAGCATCGAGCAGAGGTTGCCGCCGAAAATTCTGCACAGGCAAGCATTGGCAAGCGCCGCAACAAAAAGCACCAGCCAGGGCGAAGACTTCGGGCGGGAAATGATCTGCTCGTAGCGGCGCCGCACCTCCTCAAGCGTGAGATGCTCGTCAAGCGTCTGCCAGGCGAGTTCGCACAGGTCGCTGTTCAGGCGAAAGTTCACGCCCGCCCCTGGAACATGCTTCACATACGTGTAGGCTTGCATCTCCTCGTCGTGCAGCGTGAGCGAGAGCGACCTTGAGAACAGAATCATGTTCATCTTGAGCCCGAACGCCTGCGCGATGATTGAAGCGTTGCTCAGCACGCGAGTGGTCTGGCAGCCGACCGCCATCAGCCTTGCCGCGTAGTCGGCAAGGAAAATCGTCTTCTCTTTGATGTCCTGGTTCATTGCAAAAAACTTTCACTATTCAACTGTTACGTCTTGCGGACAATTCCCCCGCCAAGACAAAAACCGCGGTCTGAGAGGGAAGTCCCAGCCGCGGCTCTGCCGGATCAAGCATCCCGGGAACTCAGCCCTGTCCTTCCTGCTTTTTGGCCTGCAGTCTCTTCTTGCTGAAGTGGGCAATCGACAGCCCCACGATCACCACAAAGGCGGCTCCTGCGATTTCAAGCGGAAGCACCATGCTGGGCAGCTGAGGGAACTGCTGCACCATCCAGCCATCCGAGGCAAAAAGCCCGCCCGCGATCCAGCCGAGAAGGCCGCCGCCCACCCAGACGATCACGGGGAAGCGGTCGATCAGCCTGAGGATGACCTGGCTGCCGCCCACGATGAAGGGAACCGACACCAGCAGGCCGAAGATCACCAGAAGCGTCTGATGATCGTCATGGGCCTGGTCGGCAGCGCCCGCAATGGCGATCACATTGTCAAGGCTCATCACAAAGTCGGCAACGATGATCGTCTTGATGGCATCAAAGAGCTTGGATGCTCCCTTGATCTTTTCGGAAACATCCGCATCGGCCTCGGGCAGCAGCAGTTTCACGCCGATCCAGAGCAGCAATGCCCCGCCCACCATCTTGAGGAAGGGAAGATCCAGAAGCAGCACGGCAAACGTGATCAGCACGACGCGCAGCGCAATTGCACCGAACGTTCCCCAGAACACGCCCTTCAGCCGCTGCTCATGCGGCAGATTGCGGCATGCAAGCGCAATGACGACGGCATTGTCGCCGCCAAGCAGCACGTCGATCATGATGATCTGTCCCACTGCCGACCAGTGCAAATTCATGAACAGATCCAAAAGCCACTCCACTGTTCTCTCTCCTCTTATTCGGATTGATGCGATGAGCGCGTCATTTTACAGGGTTCGCGCTCCTTCATTACCACCATGAGTCATGATCGTGATCGTTCTTCCACGGATCCTCGGTAATGTCCATGCTGCGCAGCACGCCCTTTGCATCAAACTGCGGCCAGACCGCCATGTCAAAGTTGCCCTCGTCCTTGAATCGGTACATCCAGGCATGCTCGCCGACAAGCGGGAAATCGTATTCCTGGGCGCACCTGCCCCAGAACGACCAGACGTCCTTTTCGGTCCAGACGCCGATCTTGGGAATGGTGAAGTACTTCTCCTGCAGTCCCTGCTCGCGCGATGCGAGCTTTCCGTCCTTGTCAAAGAAAAGCCACCAGACTTCCTGTCCGAAGGGCTGCTGCGAGTACGTGTAGCGCACCGTGCCGTCAGGCATCTGCGTCTTGGCTGCAGGCTCGCCCAGTTCGCTTACAACCTTGGCGCTCGGCTCTCCCATGTCCATGAGCTGGGGATGCGCACATCCGGCAAGAACGCCAGCCGCCGCGCACAGCGCGAGCCAGAGCCTGATTCGGGAAAAAACGGACATTTTGCGGGTCTCCTTGTTAGCGACACCTTTCTACGCTGATCAGGCGCAGAGCCGGAACAGCCGATATACTCCTCGCACAAAGCCCCGAAGGGATTGCTTTCGGATTCTTTCACTTTTTTTGCCGCTCTGCCCATGTCCACACGACTGCCCGCCCCCCAGTTCGAACAAAAGATCGTCTCGTTTGATGAGCTTGCCGAGAGAGCCCGTGCACTGCCCGGCCCCGTCGTGATGACAAACGGCGTGTTCGACATCCTGCACAGGGGACACGTGACGTATCTTGCGCAGGCGCGGAGCCTGGGCGGGAGCCTCATCGTCGCAGTCAATTCCGACAGTTCCGTGAAGATGCTCGGCAAGGGCGATGATCGCCCCATCAACGCTGAACAGGACCGGGCCGCCGTGCTTGCCGCGCTCGAATCCGTGGATCTCGTGGTGATTTTTGAAGACAAGGTGCCGCTCAAGGTGATCGGGGAGGCACGCCCAGACATTTATGTCAAGGGCGGCGACTATCGCATCGAGGATCTTCCCGAAGCCAAGCTCGTCGCCACATGGGGCGCAAAGACCGTCACGGTCACGTTCGAGCACCAGAGATCCACAACCGCACTTCTGAAGAAGGTGCGTCTGGGTTAGAAACGACTGGCTTCCTCCGCTTGTTTGCAGAGCCGGACTCGGAACTAATCGATCCTGTCCAGATGATGCTCAACCGCAAACACCGCGGCCTGCACGCGGCTCTTGATGCCAAGCTTGCGCAGAACGCTCTGCACGTGCACCTTGACGGTGGACTCGGCAAGATTGAGCGCCCGGGCGATCTCCTTGTTGGACACGCCCTTGGCAAGCCAGGCAAGCGTCTCCCGCTCGCGCGGCGTGAGCGAATCGATTCCTGCCTGGGGCGAAGGCGCGATCGACTCGCGCCGCAGCTTCATCACGAGCTTGCTCGTCATCTCGGGCGAAATCACCGAGTCGCCGTTCACGGCATGCCGGATGCTCTGCAGAAGGAAATCCGCGTCAATCTTCTTGAGAAGATATCCGCGCGCCCCGAGCCGCATGCACTCGGCCAGATCATCGCCGTCTTCGCTCACCGTGAGCATCAGAACGGCCATCTCGGGCTGCGTCTCGAGAATCTGCGCAAGCGCTTCATTCCCCTTCATGGTCGGCATGTCAAGGTCAAGAAGCACCAGATCCGGGCGCATCTGCTCGACGAGCTTGACGCCCTCGAGTCCGTCGGCAGCTTCACCGATGACTTCGAAATCGGACTGGCGCTGCAGGAGCGCCTTGATCCCGCTGCGAAAGAGCGTGTGATCATCGATCAGGACAATGCGAATTCTCCCGTTGGCCTCGAACGCTTGCATTTTGAACGGTGCTCCTCTTGCGTCTCTAAGAAAAATTGCCGGAACGCGAACCGCGTCACCCGGCAACTTTAGTGCACAAACACTGTCTGTTCGCTTAAATCAGCCGCTCCGGAGGCCTGTTTTGCATTGGGAAACAGGCCTTGTCCGGGCAGCCGCCGCGTCAGATCAAGCCTGGCCGGCCTGGGCCTGCTGTTCTGCCTGCTCATTGGCCTGAGCGAGCCGCTGCTGATACAGGCCTTCGAAATTCACCTCGGGCAGGTGCACCGGCGGCAGTCCCGTGCGGGTGACGATGTCGGCAAGGTTTGCGCGCAGATACGGATAGACGATCGCGGGGCAGTTGACATTGGCAAGGTGCTGGATCGCTTCGGCGGGCAGGTTCTTCATCTCGAAGATGCCGGCCTGGCGGCCCTCGACAAGGAACATCACCTGATCCTGCTCGCCGTTCTTCATCTTGACCGTGATCGTGCCGCGCACGACGATCTCATAGGTGTCGGGAATGGAAAGCGCCGACTGGCTCACCTCGAACTGGATGTCGACGTTGGGCTGCTCGGAGGGCTGCACGAGGAAGATCTCCGGAGCGTGCGGCATCTCGAGGCTGGCGTCCTTCAGGTAGCTGCGAATGAGCTGGAACACGGGCTGAGCCTGCTCGGCCGCGGTGTTGTTTTCTTCTGCCATTTTGGGTTTATTCCTAATGAAAGAGGTCAATGAAAAATCTGTCCGGCCCCGCGCTTAGCGGGTAAAGGGCATCTGATTGCGGCGCCAGGCATCCAGGCCGCCCTCAAGAATGAACACCTGGGCAAAGCCCGTCCCGCGCAGAAGCGGCGAGACCATGCGCGCCTTGCGCCCGTCGTTGTCGACGAGCAGCACGGGACGCTTCTTGTCAAGACGCCCGAGCTCATTCTGAATGCGCGTCGCGGGGATGTTGACGGAGTTTGCAATGCACTCCTTCTTGAATTCCGCCGGATCGCGCAGGTCGATGATCTGGGCATTGCCGTGGTTGATCAGGCTGGTGGCCGAAGCGCTGTCGAGCGTGGGCCCGTAGCGGCGCTTGGCGATCACGGGCCAGATGAGTGCCACGACGCAGACCAGGATGATGGCGATCAGCAGGATGTTGTCAATCAGAAAACGCATGTCAGTCCTTTGAAAAGAATCACGCGGCGCTTCCCGCCCTTTGGTGGATAACCCGTCCGGGCGGCGCTTTGTGAGAACAGTCTGCGCATTATAGAATAGGCACGTCGAAAATCAGCCAGAGCAAGGCGGCTATCCGCCCTGCCCGCCCGCTCCCACGGCAGGGAGTGCGGCGCGTTTTGTCTTAAAAAGGAAGTTACCTCATGCACAAGCTCGTACTGATGCGCCATGGCCAGAGCCAATGGAATCTGGAAAACCGCTTCACCGGCTGGACCGACGTCGATCTTACGGATCAGGGCCGGGAAGAAGCCCGCAAGGCCGGGGAGCTCCTCAAGGCTGAGGGCTACACGTTCGACCTTGCTTTCACGAGCGTGTTAAAGCGCGCCATCCGCACGCTCTGGATCACGCTGGACGGTCTGGATCTCATGTGGATTCCCGTGGTGCGCAGCTGGCGCCTGAACGAGCGCCACTACGGCGCGCTGCAGGGTCTGAACAAGGCCGAGACCGCCCAGAAGTTCGGCGAGAAGCAGGTGCTCATCTGGCGCCGCTCGTATGCAACGCCCCCGGATCCGCTTCCCGCGGGCGACCCCCGCCATCCGGCCGGCGACCCCCGCTACGCCACGCTGCGCCCTGAGGAAATCCCTGCAACCGAGTGTCTAAAGGACACCGTCGCCCGCGTCGTTCCCTTCTGGGAGAAGGAAATCAAGCCCGCCGTCGCAAGCGGCCGCAAGGTGCTCGTCGCGGCGCACGGCAATTCGCTGCGCGCCCTTGTCAAGCACATCGACGGCATCAGCGACGAGGACATCGTCTCGCTCAACATTCCGACCGGCCGTCCCCTGGTCTATGAGTTTGACGATGACATGAAGCCGATCCGGCACTACTACCTGGGCGACGCCAAGGAGATCGAGGCCGCCATGGCCGCCGTCGCCGCACAGGGCAAGGCAAAGAAGTAGGCCGCTGCGCCCGCTCTCCCGATGGGGCGTTTTTTCAGCACCCGCCGCCGCGCCCTCTGGGCGCTCATCCCCGCACTGGCACTCAGCGCGGGGATGTGGTGCTGTGCGCCCGGCGCGCTTGCCAAGGCAACAGTGCCCGGCTCCACCCGCGGCGAGCTCAAGCACCAGCAGAGCAACCTCACCCAGCGGCACAAGTCGATCCAGGGCCAGCTCTCCAGCATCCGGCAGGACATCGAGAAAAAGCAGGAGCGCATGAACGAGGCCACCAACGACCTCAAGCAAAGCGAAAAGGCGATCAGCGACAGCAACCGCACGCTCAGGGACCTCTCGGAAAAAAAGCGCAGCGTTGAAAACCGGCTCTCGGACCTCGCGCGCGAAGCGAAGATCGTGGGCGGCCACGTGCGGGATGCCGAGGAGCTGATCGGCGTCATCAGCAACGCGCAGTTCATGAACACCCGCCGCCACCCGTGGCAGAACGCGCTTGAAGGCGGCAACCCCAACGACGTCTCGCGCCTCACGGCCGTGCTGGGCTACATGTCGCTCGAGCAGCACCGCACCGTCGAGCGGCTTGAAAATCGCCAGAAGAACATTGAGGCCGTGCGCCGCAAGACGGCGGCCACCCGGCAGGAGCTCGTGCGCATCGGACGCGATGAGGAGCGCAACCGCCAGAAGCTGCAGCGCGAAAAGACGCTTCGCGAGCGGGCGGTCGGCAGACTCAAGAAGGAAATCACAAGCCAGAAGGAGCGCTACGAGCAGCTCGTGAAGAACGAAGCCCAGCTCTCGGATCTGATTGCGAACCTCGATCGGCGGATCGCCGCCGAGGAAAAGGCCGAACGCGAGCGCGAAGCGCGGCGCCTGGCCGAGGAAGAGCGCGCCGCTCGGGCTGCCCGCGACGCCAAGCGGCGGGGCGAGCGCGTTGCCGCGCGCGGCTCCTCGGGCAAGGACGACCCCCGGCGCACGACGAACGCCCCGACCGTCGGAAACTTCGGCGCGCTCAAGGGACGGCTCACGCTGCCCACGCGCGGACAGGTCACCGCCCGGTTCGGTCAAAAGCGAGCAGGCGCTGCCTCAAGCCTTGCCTGGAGAGGCCTTCTCATCCGCGCCCCACAGGGTCAGAACGTCGTCGCGGCAGCCCCCGGCACCGTCGTGTTCTCGGACTGGATGCGCGGCTTTGGCAACCTGCTCATTCTCGACCACGGCTCGAACTACCTCTCGGTCTACGCCAACAACGAAACGCTCTACAAGCAGGTCGGCGCCCGCGTAAAGCAGGGTGAGACGATCGCAAGCGTGGGCAGCTCCGGAGGCGAGGACCAGCCTGGTCTCTACTTCGAACTCCGCTATAAGGGCAAGCCCTTCAACCCCGATGGGTGGCTTGCGCGCTAGGCGCAGAGCCGTCCTCTCCCGCTCTCAGCACATGACCCGAACCATGAAAGCACTCTTTGGCAAGACGCTCCTTGCCGCCGCCGGATTATCCGCCGTCGCCCTCAGCCATCCCGCACTTGCCGGGGATGCCGCCGCGCTGACAACCCCCGCCGCGCACCGGCTTGTGCTGCTGCGCCATGGCCAGAGCCAATGGAACCTCGAGAACCGCTTCACCGGTTGGACCGATGTCGATCTCACGGACCAGGGCCGGGAAGAGGCCCGCAAGGCAGCCGAGCTCCTCAGAGCCGGCGGCTACACGTTCGACATCGCCTACACGAGCGTCTTGAAGCGCGCCGTGCGCACGCTCTGGATCACGCTGGACAGCCTCGATCTCATGTGGATTCCCGTGGTGCGCAGCTGGCGCCTGAACGAGCGCCACTACGGCGCGCTGCAGGGCCTCAACAAATCCGAAACCGCCCGGAAATTCGGCGAGCAGCAGGTGCTCGTCTGGCGCCGCTCGTATGCGACGCCCCCGGATCCGCTTCCCGCTCTCGATCCCCGCCATCCGGCTGGCGATCCCCGCTACGCCGCGCTCCGCACCGAGGAGCTCCCCGCAGCCGAATCCCTCAAGGACACCGTCGCCCGCGTCGTGCCCTTCTGGGAAAAGGAAATCAAGCCCGCCCTCGCAAGCGGCCGCAAGGTGCTCGTCGTCGCGCACGGCAATTCACTCCGGGCTCTTGTGAAGCACATCGACCGCATCGGCGACCGGGACATCGCCTCGCTCAACATTCCGACCGGCCGGCCCCTAGTCTATGAATTTGACAAGGCTATGAAGCCGATCCGGCACTACTACCTGGGCGACGCCCGGGAGATCGAAGCCGCCAAGGCTGCCGTCGCCGCGCAGGGCAAGGCGGCGAAGTAGGCACAGGGACGCTTTTGCGCCCGGCTTCTTCAGCCTGACGCAGGAATTGCACTGATAGAATTCGACCCCACAGAAACGTTCCGCCCGGACAGTCACAACGGATCACAAAAAAACACAAATGAAAGCTTTCTTTCGCTCGGCGCTCCTTGCGGCCACGGGATTTGCCGTCGGCGCCGCCCTGACACTCAGCCACCCAGCCTTCTCCGCAAAGCGCGCGCAGGATAAGGGCCTGCCCCTTGAGGACATCCAGCTTTTCGCCGACGTCTTCGGCTCGATCAAGAACTACTACGTCGATGAGGTTTCCGACAGCAAGCTCATCGAATACGCCATCAAGGGCATGGTTTCCGAGCTTGATCCGCACTCGAGCTATCTGGACAAGAAGGCGTTCAAGGATCTGGAAGAGTCGACGATGGGCGAATTCGGCGGGCTCGGCATCGAGGTGACGAAGGATCCTCAGGGCGTGCTTGTCGTGTCGCCAATTGACGACACGCCGGCCGCGCGCGCCGGCGTTCTCGCAGGCGACATCATCGTTCGGCTCGACGGAAAGTCGACGGCCGACCTCTCGCTCAACCAGAACGTGAAGAGGATGCGCGGCAAGCCGGGCACGAAGATCAAGCTCACGATCGCCCGCAAGGGCAGCGCCAAGCCCATCGTCCTGGAAATCACCCGCGACATCATCAAGGTGCGCTCAGTGAAGAGCAAGGCGCTTGCCGATCACCTGGGCTACATCCGCATCTCCCAGTTCCAGGAGCACACCTGGGAGGACGTTGCCGAAGCGCTCCAGAAGCTGAACGCCTCGGGGAACCTGAAGGGACTCGTGCTCGATCTGCGCAACAACCCGGGCGGACTGCTCGACGCCGCAGTGGGCGTTTGCGCCGCATTCCTGCCCAAGGGCGCGCTGGTTGTGAGCACGCGGGGCCGGGACAAGGAAGCCGAGCGCTCGTTCAATGCGGTCTACGCCGACTACGACACGGGCAAGAGCTCCCGGGACACGATCGCGCAGCTGCCCGCCATCACCAAGACCGTGCCGATCGTGGTGCTCGTGAACACCGCCTCGGCCTCAGCCTCGGAAATCGTGGCGGGCGCCCTGCAGGATCACAAGCGCGCCACCATCATGGGCACGAAGTCCTTCGGCAAGGGCAGCGTCCAGACCATCCTGCCGCTGCGCATGAACAAGGGCGAAACGACCGGCATCAAGATCACCACGGCGCGCTACTACACGCCCTCGGGCCGCACGATCCAGGCCAAGGGCATCACCCCCGACATCCAGGTCGACGACACGCCCGAAGGCAACTATCCCTCGTTCAATCTGCGCGAGTCCGACCTTGCCAATCACATCGAATCCTCGGACACGGAAAAAGCGAGAGAAAAGCCGATGAAGGAAGAGGCGCGAGAGAGCGAGGATGACACGCCCGAGACGACGCCCTCCCTGCGCTACAAGTTCGGCGACGAGAAGGACTTCCCGCTGCAGCAGGCGGTTGCCAGGCTTCTTGGCAAGCGCGTCGTCACGCATGCGGACGTCTCCCGGGCCATGAAGGAGAAGCGCATGCGGGAAAAGGCTGAAAACGACGGAAAGGATCAGAAGGACAAGGCCGGAAAACCGTAGGACGCCCTGAGGCCGCCCGGCGCCACCCTTCCGGGCGGCATGAGACATTGGGACTAACCGAAGCCAGATGAACGCATCTTGCCGCGAGTTTTCCAGCGGCCTTCGGGAGCAAATCGGTACAATCGTCAAATTGCGCTTTCCGGGAAGCGATTGTCCCGGAAGAAAGACAGAAGGAACACATTCATGGCAATGATTGAACTGCAGGGCGTGAGCAAGTGGTACGGCTCATTTCAGGTTCTCAAGAACTGCTCGCTCACCGTGGAAAAGGGCGAGGTGGTCGTGGTTTGCGGCCCCTCGGGCTCGGGAAAGTCGACGCTGATCAAGACCGTGAACGCGCTCGAGCCCATCCAGCAGGGGCGGATCCTCGTCAATGGGATCGACGTGGGCGATCCGAAAACGGATCTGCCGAAGCTGCGCAGCCACGTCGGCATGGTTTTCCAGCATTTCGAACTCTTTCCGCACCTGTCGATCACGGACAATCTGACGCTTGCGCAGATGAAGGTGCTCGGCCGCTCGCGCGACGAAGCAACGGAGCGCGGCCTGAAGCTTCTTGACCGCGTGGGGCTGCTCAAGCATGCCGCGAAGTTCCCGGGGCAGCTCTCGGGCGGCCAGCAGCAGCGCGTTGCCATTGCCCGGGCCCTTGCGATGGATCCGATCTGCATGCTCTTTGACGAGCCCACCTCGGCGCTTGACCCCGAAATGATCAATGAAGTGCTCGACGTCATGGTGGGACTGGCCAAGGAAGGCATGACCATGATGGTCGTGACGCACGAAATGGGCTTTGCCAAGAACGTTGCCGACCGCGTGGTCTTCATGGAAGCGGGTGAAATTCTTGAAGACAGCCCCAAGGACAAGTTCTTCACCGAACCCGATTCGGACCGGGCGCGCCAGTTCCTCTCAAAGGCGGAAAGCGGATCGATGCGGTCCGCTTTTTTCATGCGCGCAAGGCTTGCGCCCTACCTGACTGCCCTGACAACGCCCCGTTCGGTCGCGATCCAGTCAAAGAGCGCATCGTGCTTCTGGGCAGCCACATCGTTGCTCACGAGCGCCTCGTAAGCCACGGCAACCGTCACCGGAAAAACACCCTTTGCCCTGAGCGAGGCAAGATACCTGTCGTAAAAACCGCCGCCGTTTCCAAGCCGCACCCCGGAGGGACTCACGGCAACGCAGGGCGACAGGATCAGATCCGGAACAACCTCCCTGTCCGGAACCGGCTCAAGAATGCCGTACGCGCCGGGGACAAGTTCGGACGCGGCCCCGCTCCAGAGCGCATAGTGCATGAGCGCGCCCCGGAGGTCATCGATCACGGGAAGCGCAACCCGGGCATGCATCCGGCGTGCGGCATCCAGAACGGCGTCCGTGACATCCGGCTCGGCGCGAAAGGGCATGTACAGGCCGATGAGGGAAAAGCTCCTTTGCCCAAGCCACGCGCTCAGCTCCCCTCGCAGCGCGGCGCAGACCCGGGACCCAGCGCTCAGCCCCGAGCGCATCGCATAAAAACGCTTTCTCAGCGCATTTCGGTCAGTTCGGTCACTTTTGCCGGACAACGTGCTAATGTTTTCGTTTGGACAATCGGGCATGGGGCGCTTCTCTCCACGGCACCCCCGGCGCAGAGCGCCAGAGGTTTTGAATGCAGCATTGCCGCTTTGTGCTGCAGCCGCCGCTGCCGGGGCGCAGAGCGCGGATCTCATGGCAACACCAGCCAGACTCGATGCACTCGCGCAAAGACAAGCGGCAAGGCAGGCAAATCCGCCCGTTCAGGCAATGCGCCCCCCTGTGCGGGAGGCCGCCCCCTCGCCCTACCCCATCCGCACGAACGTTTTCGAGCCGGAGACGAATGAGCCGCTCATCCGGGAGGTGATCCGGCACGAGTCCGGACGCGCCGCTCCGGGTGCGAAACCGGACGCACTCACCCCCCGGTCGGCGCCCTCCATCCGCATGACCGTTCTTGAACCGACGTCGGTCGAGGCCCCCGTTCGGGAAATCATCACGCCTGAGGCTCAAGGCCTCTCCCAGCCTGCGGAGCAAAGCGCGGCCCAGACTCCGTCGCCGCACGCCATCCAGCAGAATGTCTTTGAACGGGATCCGGATGAATCTCCCGTCCGGGAAGTCATCAGGCTCAGCCCCAGGCGCGCCGCGCCGCGCCCATCCAGATCCATGAATCGATCAGGCCGAGCAGCATCCCTGCCCCAGCAGCACCGGACGCTTCCGCTGCCCCCTTTGTCCCAGCAGCAGTTCCCTCTGTGCGGGAATCCATCCCCCAGACTGCTTTGGAGGACATTCAGAGCACGCCGCTCATCCCTGCCGAGCAGCAGATGACCGCTCCGGCATCCGGCGGCTCAAGTGCCCCGGCTTCCTCAGAGCCCGCCAGCCAGAACGCAACCGATTCCTACGCGACGGACAGCGAATTTCTTGCCGCCCGCAGCGCCTTCCAGAAGAAGAACGCAAAGCAGCTCGAGCACTACGCCGCGCGGCTCAGGAACCATCCGCTCGGCGCCTATGCCGAGTACTGGAATCTGCTTCTTGCGCTGCGCGCGCAGCCCGATGATCCGGCACGGCAAAAGGCGATGGAGCGCTTCATCGGCCGGCATCACGGCGAGTACATCGCCGAGCGCGCCAAGACTGACTGGGCGCGGCTTTCCGCCGTGGAGGGCGACGCAAGGCGCTTTGCGCAGCTCTACAGGAAGCTTGACTGGAACCAGGACGAGGCCGACCTTGTCTGCTGGAGGATGTTCTACGAGCTGGAGGCGGGAAGCAAAACGGCGCTCAGGCAAGCCAAGGAGTACCTGCGCAACGCTCCTGCCGGCAAAGACGCCTGTGCCAAGCTCGGCCTTGCCGCAATTGCCGCCGATTCGTCATGGGGCTGGAACTACGTGCTGCTTCTCACCCAGAAGCGCTTTTTCACCCAGGCGAGAAAGACGATCGAGATTCTTCCGCCCGAATCGCTTCCCGCGAGCAAGTCCGCCCTGAATTCCATCATCGGAAATCCGTCCGCATGGCACAAGAAGAACCAGGACAAGCTCTCCGCATTCTCCGGCAAAGCGCTGGCGCTTGCCGCCATCCGTCTTGCGCAGGTGGACCTGGACAAGGCCGCCGAGGTTGCCCAGAGCGCCGATCCGCGCCTTGACGCCGCCACGCGCGCCCTCATGTGGGCGCGGCTCGGGCAGGACGCCGCGATGAAGCAGAATCTGGATGCCGCCGACTACTACCGGCGGGCCGGAGTGCTTGCAAAGGCTGCGCCGCTTGCCGCAAACTACACGGCAATTGCCGTGTGGCGGGCGAGGAACGCCGTTCTCTCGGGGAACCCCGCCGAGATCGAGCGCGCCATCGAGACGCTGCCTCATGAGGAAAAGGCAAAGCCCGCGTGGGTGTACTGGAAGGGCCGCGCGCTACTTGCCCGCGGCCAGAAGGCAAGAGCGGAAAGGCTCCTTGCCCCCCTGTGCACCGGACACGAGTTCTACAACCTGCTCGCGTGCGACGCGCTGGGGCACGCCTACGCGCAGATGCCCCGGCACCTGACGCCCTCCATCACCAAGGCGCAGATTGCCGCCTTCGATCAGAACCCGTCCCTGAAGCGCGCCCTGCGCTTTTACGAGAACAACCTCATCTACGAGGGCAACCGTGAATGGAACTGGGCCTACCGCGGCATGAAAATCACCGACATGCCGCACCTGTCGGAGTATGCACGGCTTCTGGGCATCACGCACCGTCAGATCAACACGGCCCAGCGCGGCCAGCGAGCCGTTCTCGAGCAGCTCTACCCGCGCGCCTATGAGAAGGCGATCCAGAACGCGGCAGCCTCCGCTGAGCTTCCCGAATACTGGGTATTCGGCCTGATCCGTCAGGAGTCCCGGTTTGTTCCCCACGCCAACAGCTCGGTCGGCGCCAAGGGCCTCATGCAGATCATGCCCGGAACCGCCCGCTGGGTTGCCAAGCACCTTTCGATGAAGAGCTACAAGCGGCACCACATCACGAACCTGGACACGAACCTTGTTCTGGGCTCCCGCTACCTCAAGCTTGTGCTCGACGCCCTTGAGGGGAGCGTGCCCCTTGCCACGGCGGGCTACAACGCCGGCCCCAACCGCCCGCAGCTCTGGCGCTCCCGCCTGAAGCGTCCGGTTGAAGGCGCCGCCTTTGCCGAGAACATCCCCTTCACCGAAACGCGCGGCTATGTGCAGAACGTCACGGCAAACGCCGTGCACTACTCGCGCTACGAGGGCAAGCCCGTGCGCCTCACCAAGCTCCTTGGCACCGTGAACCCGTCCGAGAACACAAAGATCAGTCTGCCTTGATGCAAGTTGCAATACCTGCAGGGCAGCTTGCCCGGCGCCTGCCGGAACGGCTAGGATGAGTGCCGTTGGAAGTTCAGTGCGTGCACTGCACGCGGCACTCAACCCTAGGAGCACTTCTCTCATGCACAGCGGACAAAAACTTGCTCCCCCCTTCGCCTTTCGATGTCGGTGAGGCGGCAGCAGGGGGCGCGCCCCCGGACTCTGTTTCCCGAAAACTCCCGCAATTCACCCGGCCCGCAGGCCGAACAGCACACGAAAGGCACAAAAAATGACCGTTTACCAATCCATCACCGAACTTGTCGGCCGCACCCCGCTCCTTGCACTCGGAAAATACGGCGCAGCAAACAATCTCTCCGCCACCATCATCGCCAAGCTCGAGTACTTCAATCCCGCCGGCTCCGTGAAGGATCGCATCGCGCTCGCGATGATTGAAGATGCGGAAAGCCGCGGAGCCCTCAAGCCCGGCGCCGTCATCATCGAGCCCACCAGCGGCAACACCGGCATCGGCCTTGCGGCCGTCGCGGCCGCCAAGGGCTACCGCGCGATCTTCACGATGCCCGAGACGATGAGCGTCGAGCGCCGGCAGCTGCTCAAGGCCTACGGCGCAGAAATCGTCCTCACCCCCGGCGCCGCCGGCATGAAGGGCGCGATTGCCAGGGCGGGCGAGCTTGCCAGGGAAATTCCGGGCGGCTTCATCCCCGGACAGTTCGTGAACCCGGCAAACCCCAAGGCGCACTTCGAGCACACGGGGCCCGAGATCTGGGCCGACACCGAAGGTCGCGTGGACATCTTCGTTGCGGGCGTCGGCACGGGCGGCACGGTCTCGGGCGTCGGCAATTACCTGAAGAGCCGCAACCCTGATATCCGCGTCGTCGCCGTTGAGCCTGCCTCTTCGCCCGTGCTCTCGGCGGGCAAGGCCGGCCCCCACAAGATCCAGGGCATCGGTGCAGGATTCGTTCCGGATACGCTCGACACGAGCGTCTATGACGAGGTGTTCCCGGTTGAGAATGAGGCCGCCTTTGCCGCTGCCAAATCGCTCGGCCGCATCGAGGGATTCCTCGTCGGCATCAGTTCGGGCGCTGCGCTTCACGCCGCAACGGAAATCGCAAAGCGTCCGGAGAACGCGGGCAAGCGCATCGTCGTGCTGCTTCCCGACGGAGGCGACAGGTATCTTTCAACGCCTCTATTCGCAGACTGACCCCGCTGCGGCCGGCCGTTAGGCAAATCCGTCACGGTCTCCGCGGACTTGCCAGCCCTGAACCGGCTGCAGAGAGGGCCTTCACTGAAGGCCCGCCAAAACACGGAAACTCTCCCCGGAAACGCCGCGTTAGCGGCGTTTCTGTCGCGCTCAATCGCTACCGGAGGGACTGCCAGTTCAGAGCCGGAATGACATCGGGCACCATCAGGAGCCGCGCCCCCAGCTCAAAGCCCGAAGAGTCTGGGAAGATATGTCGTGATCCCCGGGAACGCCACGATCACCGCGAGCGCGAGAACGCAAGCAGCCAGAAGCGGCAGCACGGGCGGCGTGATGTCCTCCATCGTGAGATCGCTGATCTTTGCGCCCACGTAGAGGTTCACGGCAACTGGGGGCGTCACCTGCCCCACCGCCAGGTTCACCGTCATCATCACGCCGAACCAGACCGGATCCCAGCCAAAGTGCCGCACGAGCGGCAGCAGGAACGGGAGCAGCACGTAGTAGATCGAAATGGCGTCAAGGAGCATCCCTGCGGCAAGCAGCAGCAGGTTGATCAGAAAGAGCAGCACCCAGGGGTTGTCCGAGATCGAGAGCAGCACCTGCGCGCCCTTTTCCACAAGGCCGATCGTGCTCGCCACCCAGGCAAAGAGCCCGGCGCAGGTCACGACGAACATGATGACGGCCGTCGCCTTCATCGACTCGCCCAGAACCTCGAAGATCGCCATCGGAGAGCGCATCGTGCGGTAGATGAAGATGCCGACGAAAAGCCCGTAGAAAATCGCCACCGCCGCAGCCTCGGTCGGCGTGAACACGCCGCCGTAAATGCCGCCCAGGATGACCACCGGCGTCATCAGCCCCCAGAACGCCTCCTTGAAAGCCCGCCACAGCGACACGGTTCTCGGCTTGCCGCGCCAGCCGCGGCGGCGCGAGATGATGTAGACCGTGATCATGAGAAAGCCCGCGACGATGAGCCCGGGGATGATGCCGGCGGCAAAAAGCGCCGAGACCGACACATCGGCAATGCCCCCGTACACGATGAAGGCGATCGAGGGCGGAATCACGATCGCAAGGCCCGAAGTCACCGAGACGGTTGCCGCGGCAAATGGCTTGTCGTAACCGTTCTTCACCATGGCGGGAATCAGGATGAGCCCGAGCGCCGCAACGGTCGCGGGGCCCGAGCCGCTCACAGCGCCCCAGAACGTGGCGACCGCTACCGTGGCGATCGCAAGCCCTCCGGTCATGTTCCCCACGCACGCCTCGACAAAATTGACGATGCGCGCCGCAATGCCGGCCTTCTCCATGATGTAGCCGGCAAGGATGAAGAACGGAATCGCCAGAAGCGGCACCTTGGCGATGCCCGCGAAAAAGTTGTAGGAGAACATGGTGATCCCGAGATCCCACTTCCAGCCCACAATCATCGCCGCAAGCCCGAGGCTCACGGCAATCGGAACGCGAAGCGCCAGCATGGCGACAAACGTCGCCATGAGCCAGAAGCACGGATCGGAGAGCCAGTCCATCACGCCCCCTCCCGGTCAAGTCCGTACTGCCTGTCGCGCAGCCTGCGGACCGTGTGCTGGGCAAGGCGCACCAGAATCAGCACCGAGAAAAGCGGCACGGCCACCGTGTAGATCCACACGGGGATGGCAAGCGACTCGGAGACCACTTCAAGCTCGATCTCATCCATCACCTCGACCGTCCCCTGCCAGATCAGCATGAGGAAAAAGAGCGTGGTGCAGACCGCGCCGAAGACCGTGAGAGCGGTCTGCACGCGCCGGGACGCCGCGTTGTAGATGACATTCATGCTGAAGTTGCTGCCTTCGCGGAACGCGCGCGAGGTTCCGAGCAGAACGATCCACACAAAGAGATTCACCGTGAGCTCTTCGCTCGCGGAAAAGGACAGATTCGTGCAGTAGCGGACAATGACGTTGGCAAAGGCGATCAGCGCCATCAGGGCAAGGAGGAGCCCCCCCAGGATCTCTTCAAAGTACGCATCCAGAAACTTCAGCATCGGCCGCGGCTCCCGCATTTTTAAGACAAAACATCCCGCCGCAGAGCCGCCGGGATTCTCCGCGGCGACTCTCCGGCGTCCTGCTGCGGAGCACTACTTGGCGGCTTCCATGTCGGCCTGCGCGGCCTTCACGAGTTTGGGACCGATGTTCTTGGTCCACTTGTCGCGCACCGACTGCGTGGCCTCATAGAAAACACGGATCTGCTCGGGCGTGAAGCGGGTGACGATCATGCCGTTCTTTGTCTGTTCGGCATAGGGATCGGTGACGGCGGGCACCTTGCCGATCGAGCGCAGGTACTTCAGGGCCGAGCCGTCATCCAGCCCCACGCGCGAGAGCGCCTTGCTGTACTTCTCGGCATCCCTGGCGCAATCCTCGATGATGGCCTTGTCCTTCTCGGAGAATCCGTTCCAGATCTTCCTGTTCGCAGAGAAAAAGAGCGGGTCGATCATGTAGTGCCAGTCGGTCGAGTACTTGTGCCAGGTCCAGACCTTGAGCGGAATGTTGATGCCGTTGGTCGGATTCTCCTGGCCGTCGACAATGCCCTGCTGGAAGCCGGTCACGGCCTCGGACCAGTTGATGGCCTGAGGATTGGAGCCGAGCGCGGTGAAGATGTCCTGGAAGATGGGCGTGCCGCACACGCGCAGCTTCATGCCCTTCATATCCTCGGGCCTGTTGATCGGGCCCTTGCTCGTCGTGAGCTCCCGGAATCCGTTCTCGCCCCAGCCGATGAACTTGACGCCCTTGCTCTCGATCGTCTTGACGATCATGGCGCCCGACTTGCCCGCCTCAATGGCGTCCATCGCCTTGTAGCGGTCGGGATTGTTGGCAACGAAGAACGGCAGCGCGGTGAGGTTGAGCTCGCGCACCTGGGGCGACCAGTTGATCGTCGAGGCAAGCGCAAAGTCGATGGCGCCGCTGCGCACGAGAAGGAGCTCGGAGGTCTGCTTGCCGGCCATGAGCTGGGCGCCGTAGTAGACCTTGATGTTCACGCGGCCTTCGGTGCGGGCCTTCACCTGCTCTGCAAAATAGGCCGCCGACTGTCCCCAGCCGGAAGATGCGCCGGGAACCACGCTCAGCTTGTACTCGGTCTTGTACGCGCCCAGTGCGGGTCCAGCAAGAACTGCCAAGCCTGCCGCGAGGGCAAGCGCATTGCGGAACATGGACATTTGTGTGTTCTCCGTCTCACGAAAAAAACTGTTAAAACGCAATCCGCGCCCGTGCCTTCCGGCGCGCAGCCGTCCGCCGCAGACACGCCAGTCCCAAGAAGGCAGGCGCCGCAGCGGCAAGTGTCTGGAATGATATCCTGTTCAGCCTTTGCGCGAAGCACGGGGATCGCCCTCCATGGGATCAAACGAAAAAACACTAGTGGTTCTCGCCTATTTTTCCGGGCATCGAAAAGGTGCGTCGCGCTTATTTTTCATCCTCCCCTTGCAATTTGAACAAAAAGCCTCTATAGTTCGCATTCCTTTTCGGGGGTATAGCTCAGCTGGGAGAGCGCTTGCATGGCATGCAAGAGGTCAGCGGTTCGATCCCGCTTACCTCCACCAAGGATTGTCAGGGTCCCCATCGTCTAGAGGCCCAGGACACAACCCTTTCACGGTTGGTACAGCGGTTCGAATCCGCTTGGGGACGCCAGAACTGGCCATCGGAACCGCTGCGCAAAGGGCAGACGGTTTTTTTGTGACCGGGCGGCAGTGGCCGCAAGAAAAAATTTCGGGGGTATAGCTCAGCTGGGAGAGCGCTTGCATGGCATGCAAGAGGTCAGCGGTTCGATCCCGCTTACCTCCACCAGTTTTCTAAAGGGTCTTCCTTGCGGAAGGCCTTTTGTTTTATCAGCCTGCCGGTTGGCGAGCCCCAACAAAACGCCCGCCGGAGATGCCTCCCTGGCGGGCTCTGACGAACGGCGCGGCGCGAAGGCCGCCTTGAGTCCTAGCGATGATGACGCTTGTCGTTTTCGTCCTTGACCATCCGGCGCACCGTGTCGAAGACCTTGTTGATCGCGGCCATCGCATCAGCATCCTTTTCGGTCGCGATCACGGAGCGCTGACCGCCGACGACGAGGTCCAGCTTGACGGAGAATTCGCCCTGACCCTGGTTGCCGACTTTCGTAATGGTCGCCTTGCATTCTTGCATCTGATTGTCAAAGCGCTTGAGTGCTTCAAAACGTCTGGCGATATCGGCCTCAGCAGCCGCGGAACGATCGACACCATGAAAAACAACCTGGAGCATATCTACCTCTCTTTTTGTTGTTGCGCAGGAATCGGAGCTATCGCATCGCCGCCCGCGGGCGGCTGGCGCGAACTCTTGCCTCTATTGTATCCGTCCGCACCGCACTTTTCGGGATTTCCCTGACAGTTTTGCGCACGTGCGTGCGAACGGCCTGATTTCTCAACTAAAATTTTTCGCGTTTCGCGCCTTTCGGGCGCATCCGCACACTTGATGACGCTCAACCTCGAGCGAATAAGGAAGACCGCAAAATGGCTTTTGACAGATTCAACGACAAGCCCCGCAGGGGCAACACCTTCGAGCGCCGGGATTCGGATCGCTTCTCCGAGCGCCGCTCGGAGCGTTTCGGCGAGCGCGACGGCCGCGGCGGGTCCCGTTTCGGCGATCGCTTCGGCGAGGGGCGCGAAGAGCGCAGGGAGCCCCGCCGCTTTGGCGACCGCCCCTTCTCCGACCGCCCCTTCGGCAAGCGCCCCGAGCGCGGCGGCTTTCGCAAGTTCGGCGGCCACCGCAATACGGAAGCCGCCTTCGGCACGATGTCCGGCGCCCGCGCCAAGGCGCTTGAGCAGCGCCGCTACAGCGACCACGCCGCCTTCGCGCAGACCGCGACGGTGCGTCTGGATGCGGACGTTGCCCGCGTGTTCAAGGATGCGCAGAGCGTGAATGCGGCGCTGCGCGCAGCGATCGCCCTGGGCGCTATCGTTCAGGCCGCCAAGCCCGCTGCCGAGCCCGAGAAGGCTGAGGCCTCAGAATCGGTGCAGACCGAGGAGCAGACTGAGGCCACGCCCGAATCCGAGGCAGCCGAAGAAGCCTCTGCCGAGTAGGCAATCCCGGGGCGCGCCCTGATCAGCTCAGAGGCGCGCTAGACTTCCCGGCGATTTTCTCCTTTGTGGATTGAGTTATGAGAGAGCCCGCACAGAGCGCCTCCTGCGCCATTCATGCCCAGGATCGTGAAGCCACCTTCAAGGCGATTGCCGAGTCGCCCGACTTTGATGCCGTCATCATCGGAGCCGGAGCAACGGGCCTCGGGATTGCCGTGGATGCCGCCAGCCGCGGCTACCGCGTGCTCGCCCTGGACGCGCAGGACTTCTGCGCCGGCACATCCTCGCGCTCGACCAAGCTCATCCACGGCGGGCTGCGCTACATGAAGTCCCCGGCCGAGTGGCCGATGGTGAAGTCGGCTCTTGCCGAACAGCAGATTCTGCTCAGAAACGCTCCGGCGCTCGTGCACCCTCAGGCCTTCGTCCTGCCGGCATATTCCCTGGCCGCGCTCCCCTTTTACGGGGCGGGCGTGGCGATGTACTCCTCGCTCTTTGCGGGCGGTCTTGGGCTGGCGCGCATGCGCACCCTGGGCAGGCTCGCCACCATGGCCGAGCTCCCGGGCGTCCGCAGAAAAGGCCTCAAGGGCTCGATCAAGTTCTGGGACGCGCAGTTTGATGATGCCCGCATGGGAATTGCCCTGCTGCACACCGCGCTCTCGCTCGGCGCCCTGGCGCTCAACTACTGCCCTGTAAAGGAACTCTCCCAGGGCAAAAACGGCATCCAGTCGGCAACATTCGTCGACGAGGAAAGCGGCCGCACGTTCACGGTTTCCGCCAAGGTGTTCTTCAACTGCGCCGGCCCCTGGGTCGACACGGTGCGGCGCCTTGCCGACCCCGCCTGCGATGATCTCATCGCCGTCTCCCGCGGCTCGCACATTCTCGTGGATGCATCACACCTGCCCAGCACCTCCGCAATGGTGATTCCCAAAACCAGCGACGGGCGGATTCTCTTTTGCATCCCCTGGCACGGCATGCTCGAAATCGGCACCACGGACATCGAGCAGAAGCAGGTTCCCTTCGAAACCGAAGCGACGGA
>OMXR01000090.1 GCA_900315045.1 uncultured Sutterella sp.
GACAGGCTCCGTCTTGTCAATCGCAAAACAACCTTTTTAACGGAGGTACGGCGCTCCTCCCCTGCATAAATGCAGAGGTTTCCGCGCCTATTCGAATCTGTGATTGCCCATAGCATCTGGGAAATCTGACCAGCAGGCAAAAGCCGCTCCTTTGCCTTAAGCCGAAAAAAAGCAGCCGCCTAAGACAATCGCCTTAGTTTTCGCCAGTACAATCGCGTGACCAAAAGGAGACCCCATGATCAGCATCTTCGACCTGTTTCGCATCGGCATCGGCCCCTCGAGCTCGCACACCGTCGGCCCCATGAGGGCTGCCGCGGCATTTGCCGCTGAACTCGGACAGTCCCCGGAGTACGCTTCCGTGGACCGCGTTCAGGTCCAGGCCTTCGGCTCGCTCTCGCTCACCGGCCTGGGGCACGCCACCCACACGGCGATTCTTGCAGGACTGATGGGCGAGCTGCCGAACACGGTCGAGCCGGACATGCTGCCGGGACTGGCCGAGCGGATCCGCTCCGAAGGCGCGCTTGCCCTGAACCGTGCGGGCGGCTGCCCCGAGCGGCGGGTCGCCTTTGACATGGACCGGGATCTGGTCTTTGACAAGTCGTTCCTTGAGCGGCACGAGAACGCGCTCACCTGCACGGCCTATTGCGGCGGGCGCAAAGTGCTCTCCCGCACCTACTACTCGGTCGGGGGCGGCGCCATCATCGAGGACTCGCACTGGGGCGAAGGCGCGGGCGAGAGCCCCGAGCGCGTTCCCTATCCCTACAGGCACGCAACGGACCTTCTTGCGCACTGCGAGCGCACGGGACTGCCGCTCTCCTCGGTGATGATGGAGAACGAATGCGCCCTGCGCCCCAGATCCCAGGTCAAGGAATACCTCACCCTCATCTGGTCCACGATGGACGCTTCGATGGAGCGCGGCATGCACGCCGAGGGGCTGCTGCCCGGCCCCCTGCACGTCGTGCGGCGCGCTTCGAGCCTGCGCAGGATGCTGCAGGCCGACCAGAAGCTCTCCGCCGATCCCATGCAGATCATCGACTGGGTCAACATGTACGCAATGGCGGTGAGCGAAGAAAACGCGGCAAGCGGCCGGGTCGTGACCGCTCCAACGAACGGCTCGTGCGGAACGCTGCCCGCGGTGCTCGCCTACTACCGAAAGTTCGTGGGCACTCTCACCGACGAGACGATCGGGCGGTTCCTGCTCACAGCGGGCGCGATCGGCTCGCTCTACCGCATGAACGCATCGATCTCGGGCGCGGAAGTGGGCTGCCAGGGCGAAGTGGGCGTCGCCTGCTCGATGGCTGCCGCTGCGCTCACCGAGATTCTCGGCGGCTCGGCCGAGCAAGTGTGCTCGGCAGCCGAAATCGCCATGGAGCACAATCTGGGGCTGACGTGCGATCCGGTGAACGGCCAGGTGCAGGTTCCCTGCATCGAGCGCAATGCCGTTGCCGCCGTCAAGGCGATCAACGCTTCGCGTCTTGCGATGCACCGCACGACGACCCCCAGGGTGAGTCTGGACAAGGTGATCGAGACCATGTACCTCACGGGCAAGGACATGAACCTCAAGTACCGGGAAACCGCACGCGGAGGACTCGCCGCGGTCATGTTCGTCAAAAAATGCGACTGATGGCTGCATCCTCCTTTTAGGCGGCTGCGTCCTGCGCTTGCGTTTTTTCCTTCCCTGCTCGTCCGGAGCCGTCTGCTGACTCTCCGGCAATCTGCCAATCTGCCACCAATTTGTGGTAGATTGGTAGATAACTCAAAATCAGTGGCAGATACAATGCGCATTCCCGATCAAGAATCCGTCACGGTCGAGTTCAAGGAAACCTGGACCGAGCGGGTCAAGCCGACGATGATCGGCTTTGCAAATACCCTGGGGGGCGACATTTTCTTCGGCGTTTCCGACGACGGCTCCGTCAAAGGCCTGTCGCCATCCGAGCGCGATCTCATCATCAGGTCAGCAACGTCCTTCGCCCGGCATGGATGCCATCCCCCAATGGACGCTCTGATTTCAGCAAAGGTGCTCACCGCCGCGAGGAAAAAAATTCTCGTCCTTCATGTCGAACCCGGACAAAACCGGCCATATTCGACGAATGCGACCGACCTCACCTCCAAAAGCGTCTTTGTCCGCACAGGTGCTGCAAACAGCGGAGCCAATCGAGACGAAATCGTCTCAATGATTCAAGAAAACAATCCCATTCGATGGGAAGCGCGCGTCAGTCCCCGGCAGGATCTGTCCTTCAGCCAGGCCCAATCTCTGTTCGCCTCGCATGGCGTTCCGTTCGGCAAGGAATTCTGGCGGGTCCACGGCCTGCAGGATGAAAACGGAAATTTCACGAATCTGGGAATGCTGCTGTCCGATCAGAATACGGCAGGAATTCATCTGGCGGTCTTCGATGCAGAAGGGAAGGTGTCCTCCATCAGCAGATTTCCTGGCTCCATCCTCCTTCAGATGCAGACGGTCAGAAACCGTCTCGACGAGTTCAACCCTGCGCATGTCAGAAAAACAAATCTGCAGGAGCGGGAGGAAAAATTCCCATACCCCCAGCATGCTCTTCGCGAGGGCTTAACCAATTCGCTGGCTCACAGAGACTATTCTCAGCCCGTCGAAACTGCCGTCAACGTTTTCCCCGACCGAATTGAGTTTGTCTCCTATGGTGGTCTCCCATTCGGACTCACGGTTGAAGATGCCATGAGCCTTGGCGTGAGCGCTCTGAGAAATCCGGGATTGGCGGAGATTTTTCTTCGCTTTCACTGGATGGAGCGCATAGGCTCGGGATTTGCCGACATCTGGAGGGATTACGCCAAGGAGCCGGAGCAGCCAAGCCTGACTTGCTTGCCAAAGACAATCAAACTGGTGCTTCCGAAAACGCTTGAGCCAGCAGGAAAATCAAGAAAAGACCAGCTGCTCGGCCTGTTTGCTGGCCAGGCAGTGCTGTCCCGGGCGGAAATCGAAAACCTGCTGCACCTGGAGAGAAGCGCTGTCGGCAATCTGCTGCGCGGGCTGGTCAGCGAAGGTCTTCTGGAGCGGCTGGGCAAAGGACCTGGAACCAGATACAGACGCTCAGCAGCACCATCGCCCTGAAACGACATCGCGTGACGGCTTTCCGCCTGCAGTGTTCCTGGCATCCGGGCAAGGAGCCCCGCCAGCCCCCTGTCTTGCATCCTATCTACCAATCTACCATCTTGAAGTGGTAGATTGGTAGATAACTCAAAAACAGTGGTAGATAAAGCGTTCGGAACACCGAACCGAAACCGCGGCTGCCGTCAATCCGCTCCTACACCCTAGCGACAATCTCAAACATCGGCGTCTCGCCATAGAGAAGCTGCTCCTTGCGGCTCCAGAGTTCTCCGATGACGCTCGGATTGATGCGGATGCCCGCAAATCCGCTCTTTCCCAGAACGCCCTCGTCCCAGGCGGGCCGCACGACGGAGGAGAGCGGCAGCGCCGCCGGATCAAACGGCTCGCTGATTGCCGGTCCGTCGAACGTGCTGCCGTACTGGTCAAGGCAGAGCTGCTCGCGCCGCTTGCATCTTGCCATCAGACTCTTGTCAAAGAGCGGCAGCTGCCAGTTCGCGTCATAGACCACCAGCACGCCGCCCGGGCGCAGCACGCGCCTTGCCTCCCGGTAAAAGCCGCGCGGGTCGAGCAGCGTCCAGGTGACGTTGCGGCTCACGATCGCATCAAAGCTGCCGCTTGCAAACTGCCCGAGCGTGCCGTCGGTGCGGACAAAGCGGGGCGCGTTCGCACTGCAGTGTCTGGCCGCAGCCTCTCTCGCCCGCTCAAGCATTCCATCGGAAATATCGGCTCCAGTCACACTGTGGCCGAGTTCTGAGAGGATCACTGAAAAGAATCCCGGACCGCATCCGAAATCAAGGACGTTGCTTGCCCGCGCGGGCAGCATGGCTCCCAGGCGCCTTTGCCAGTGCGCCTTGAAGGGCCCGGAGAGTTCATCCCGAACGATTCGGTCGTAGTTCTCCGCATCCTCGCTCCAGTATCTGCTGATCGAAGCCGTATTCATGCTGCCTGCCCCCTGCCGACGATTAGAACCTGTGCGAGATGCCCGCGTAGACCGTGGTTTCCTCGGACTTGTACTTCCCGGAATCATCGCTCGCATCGAGCTTGCTCGAGCCGTATCCAAGCCCCGTGTAGATCGTGGTGCGCTTGCTGAGCGGGTAGTTGTACTGGGCGTTCACGCCGTAGAAGCGCAGGTCGGACCCGGCCTTGTCGGCATCGTTCACCTTGACCTTCTCGGCCTTGCCGTCGGCATAGTACAGGCCGGTCATCAGCAGACCGCCGCAGACGGGGATGCTTGCGCCAAGGTGCGCCGCCCAGCCCTTGAAGCCGTCAAAGGCAAAGGCGTCATCTTCGCCCACGCCGTAGGTCTTCTTCAGGTTCGACGCGTAGAGACGGCCGAGCGAGTCGGCGCCGTCGGCATACTGCACGAGGCCGAAGAGCTTCATCACGCCGAAGTCGTAGTTTGCGCCGAGCGAAACGGCCTGGCCGTTCCTCTGATTGTCATTTTTGTAAGTGGCGGTGTTGTTGCCACGGTTGACGTATTCGTAGGCGAGAACCGAATTGAACGAGCCCACGGAGTACGTGAGGGCGCCGCCGTAGTAGCGTGTCGCCTTCGCAGTGCCCTCGGCCCCCTCCTTTTCATTCAGGCTGTCGCCCTTGAACGAATACTGCAGCGTCGCCTGCAGGCCGGCGAACTTCGGGCTCTGGTAGGTGAGCATGTTGTCATAGCGGCCCGTCATGTGCATGCCCTCGACGTTCATCCATACCGCGTCGGTGACTTCGCCCACCGAGTACACGAGGTCATAGGTGCCGGCGCCCGACCCCACGCCGCCCATCCGGCCTGCGGCGAGCGAGCCCCAGGAGCCGCTCAGGGTGAGCGCAGCCTCGCGATGGAACAGACGGTTCTTCTTGAGCGTGCCGGTGTCGGCGTCAAAGCCGCTTTCCAGCTTGAAGCCCACCTTCAGATCGCCCGAGAGCTCCTCGGTTCCGCGGAACCCGAAGCGGTTGCCCGAGTTGTAGCCGCTCTTCATCTCGAGCTTGTTCGCGCTCTTGCCATCGGTGCGGGAGTGGGTGTACATCAGCCCCTCGTCGACAACGCCGTAAAGAGTCACCTGGGCGGCGCCCGCTGCGAAGGATGCGCCCGAAAGCGCGACGGCGACGGCCGTGAAGATTCTGGTTTTCGTCATGATTTGAATTCTCTTGAAATGCAGTGCCGCCTGAAGTGGAGGAAGGCGGCTCTCCTCCGGTCAATCGGTCTGCGGCCTTCTTGCCTGGATCGCGAACATCCGCACGGGATTCCAGACCCCGTCCTGGTTCGGATAGATCCGGTCCGAGAGCGTTTCGTCGGCATTCACGTCGCAAAAGCCGACCTCGGCAAGAACGCCGCAGTCCCAGGCAGGACGCCTGACGCCGCTCACTTCCAGCCCCTCTTTGATGCTGTCACACTCGATGAGCGACTCGCGCGTAAGCCCCTTGTGGGCGTTCTCAACGTTCCTGCGCTCAAGATCCTCCGTAAGGCACAGGAACTTCACGTTTCCGTAGTCCGCGTCATAGTTCACCAGCATGCCGCCCGG
>OMXR01000082.1 GCA_900315045.1 uncultured Sutterella sp.
CACGAATGCGCGCATCGGCTGGCGCTTGAGCTGCATCTTGATGGTGTGCTCGAAGGCGCCGGAGACCACGTCGGCCGAGCCCCCGACCACCGCCTGAAGCGACTTGGATCCGCCCTGGAAGTCGATGATCTCCACATCAAGCCCCTCGTCCTTGAAGTATCCGAGGCGCTCGGCAATGGAAAGCGGCAGGTAGTAGTAGAGCGCCTTCCCGCCCACGGCGATCTTCACGCTCTTTGCGGAAGCGGAAAAGGCGTCCGGAACGCAGGCGGCTGCAACACAGGCAGCGGCACCGGAAATGAATTGTCTGCGGGTGATCATGATTCTTCTCCAATAAAAAACGCACAGCCCGAAGAGAGGGTGTGCGTCTGTTTTCAAAAGTTGTTTCTTGATGACTGGCCGATCTTCGTCTGCAATTGCTCTCAGGTCGTCAGCCGGGAGGATGCTCCGACGCACAAAGGCACGCTCCCCGGCTCGCTTAGAGCTAGGGATAGCAGAGCGGACGAAAGAGCCGGCCTGCGGAGCCGGTTCACGCCGATTGTGTCTGCCTGTGCGTTCATGATCCTGAAAAACTAAAGGTTCCTGCTGTATAACGGCATCATTTCGAGCCACTGCGAAAGATATCGGATTAACGGCCGGGTTGTCAAAATTTTTTAGCACAATTAGGCACTTGTGCCTAGCTTTTCACCGCTTCGCGATCAGCCATCGCCGCCGATATCGTCGGCGCGTCCGTGTATTCGAGTTCAACGCCGACGGGCAGTCCGCGTGCAAGCCTTGTCACGCGCAACTGGGGATACTGGCGCCGCAGTACCGACGTGATCATGTGCGCGGTCGTTTCCCCTTCCGCCGTGTAGCTGGTGGCGATCACGACTTCCCGCACCTGCTCGGTGCGGATCCGCGCAAGGAGCTTGCCGATGCCGAGATCGGCGGGGCTGACGCCGCGGATCGGATTGATGCGCCCCATGAGAACGAAATAAAGCCCCCGGTAAGCGACGCTTGCCTCAATGGCTGCCTGGTCGGCCGGCTGCTCGACAACGCAGATGACATCCGCAGCCCGGGCCGGATCCGAGCACACGGGGCAGAGTTCCCCGGCGGTCGTGAGCGTATTGCACTTCGGGCACTGATGGGCGCATTTAAGCGCGCTTGAAAGCGAGCGGACAAGGCTTTCGGCCAGATCCCTGCGCTCGACGAGCAGATGCCCGACAATGCGGGACGCGGACTTCGGCCCCAGTCCCGGCAACTCGGAAAACTGTTCGGTCAGGGTTTCAAGAAGTTCATCGGTGGTTTCTGGCATGTTTTCCCGCGCTTCAGACCGCTTCTGGCGCTCCGGCTAAAAAATATCGGCGCGAAAATTGTACATTGCCGCGAAAGGACGATAATGCACCTATCAGGTCCTTACCCAAGGAGCATGTCATGCAGCGCAGGCCCATTCACCGCGGCGGGATCCTTTCAGCAGGATATGATCGCGACCGCCGCATATTGGAAATCGAGTTCGATACGCACCGGGTGATGCAGTATCAGGCCGTGGGACGCGAAATCGCCGAACGTTTTCTCACCTCAGCATCCCCCATGTCGCATTTCCGCGATGAGATTGAAGGCGAGTACACCGCAGTCGAGGCGGGCTCGAAGGCCGCTGGCAGCGCGGCGCCGGGCAAGAAGAAGAAATCCCTTGACGAACTGAAGCGCCTTTTCGGCGAATAACAAAACCCCGGCCCGCCGCATGGGCAAAGCCGGGATCCTTCGGAAGCCGCACCGTCCGCTCGGAACACTCCAGCGGGCGGTGTTCTGTTTTCCAGCGCCGAGAAACTAAGGCGCGGGAGCAGGCTCGGAGGCAGGCGCAGGAGCCACTGCAGACGCGCCGATCTTGGCACGTTCCTGCTCAAGCTTCACATCGACCATGTCCTGGGCGCGCTTGGCGATGGCATCCTGCTGAGCTTCGGTCGTGCGCACTCTGGCGCGCATCTCGCGCAGCTTCAGCCGCTTCATTTCCATCTCGATTTCATAGTTCTCATCGTCACGGCTCTCAGCCTTGGCGGCCTTGCGGGCGCGCTCCTTGGCCGCGGCGGCGGCAGCCTTCTGGCGAGCCCGTTCAGCCCGGGCACGGGCCTCTTCGCGGGCGCGCAGCCGGGCCTCGGCCTGAGCCCGCACGTCCATGTAGTTCATGTGAACGGCCTGAATCTGCGCATCCACCGGATTGGTCACGATGACCGGCGCCGATCCGGGCGGAACGTAATCGGGAGGAACACCCTGGGCATAAGCTCCGGCGGCAAACACAAGAGCCGCTGCAACAACCAGTTTTTTCATATCAAAGACTCCTAAACCGCGCGGTTATCTTTCAGGCTGCGGGCAGCCGTAGGGATTGTTGGGCTGGATGCGTGTTTCATTGGGAGCGGGCGAAACCATGATGGCAAGCCCCGGCTTGAACTCGCAGGGACGCCCCACCTGAGCCGAATTGAAGATCCGGTTGCCGACGCGATACGTCAGCTGCACGCCCGGAACCAGCGTCGTGGACGATCCGCCGCCCGCCGCGCTGCCAGCCAGATGCCCCAACGCGCCGCCAGCGATGCCGCCGGCAACACGATTGCTCGTGTGATGGTGGTTGTGGCCGGCAAGCGCAGCACCTGCGATCGCGCCGATGATCATGCCGAAGTTCTCTGCGCGCTGCATGTTCTCGGTATTGTCCACCGCAACACGCGCCGGGCCGATGGCGATGATGTTCACGGTGCTCACTTCTTGGGCCTGATTGACCTGGCCTGCGTGATAGACGTCAGAGCGGTACATATCCCCGGTATTCGCGCATCCACCCAGAATCAGAGCCGAAGCCGCGACAGCAACCATTGAAATTTTCTTGTTCATTTTCATTCCTTCAAGCGGTTGATTGACCAACGCTGCGGTGTCCCCGCCTACGCATTAACTTTACCTTATGTTGATGGCTTTGTCTTTCTGAACAGCCATTCAGAAACAGTTGGAAACATGCCCGAACACAGCCTAACCGACAGGAGCAAAAGCACTGAAGCGCGATGTCTACCACCCGCCGACTCCGCCGCCGCCCGAGCCCCGTCCGGAGGATCGGCCTCCTCTTGAACTTGTCCGCCTCGAAGAACTGGCCGCTCGCCTTGCCGCGTCAGCCGCAGCAATCGCCGAAATCGTCTTGCCGATCGACTTTTCAAAGTCCGCAACACGGACGGGAGCCGAATGCAGACCGCGCACTGTCCTGTTGGTCCACTTCGGCTCGTAGTGCTGCACCTCAAGCAGCGGCTCGAAGCGCTTCTGCCAGGCCTGCGCGCATCCGAGCGCTATGGCGTAAGGCAGAATCTCCTCATACTTTTCAATCGTGTCCTCCGGGGCGTTGATCACCGCGAGCCGATCCTTTTCGGCGGTCTCGATATACATCCTGAGTCCCTTGACGTGGGCATCGATCTGCATGCCCTTCTCCGTCAGCACGAACACGGGACAGCAGAACGCCACAATCGGAGCCACCACGGACACGAGCGCCGGAATGACGAGCGCAAAGTCCATTTCCATGACCAGAACCGTTGCGGCAAAGAACAGCAGCGCGAGGAACCAGAGCGATATAGCCGCAAAGATCGCTCCAAAGATCGATCCCATCCTGAGCTTGAGCCACATGATGACGAAGAAAACGCCGGGGGATGCCGTCATCCCCATCAGGATCAGCATGACGAGCGCTCCGTCGCCGGATTCGAGTCCCGAATGGTAGCCGTAGTGCATCAGGAACCAGTAAAAGAGGAGCGAAATCACGGGTAGGGCAAGCGGCAGGAAGCTGCAGAGTTCCGTGAGATCATCGATTTTCGCCGCATGCTCTATTCCGAGTCTCTTGAGCGCCGCACGGAACTGCGCCGTAGCCCCGAGCTGCATCTCCTGCTTGTCTTCAAGCAAAAGGTCTCGGATTTTCCGGCTCTCGCCGAAATGCCATTTGCCGGACTCGCGGGCAGGTTCAGCCCGGCGATAGACCGGAGAAGCCTTCTCCTGCGCATCCTGGTCAAGCCGGGACCAGCCCCAGACGGACGTCCAGATCATGTCCGAGAGAACCTGCGCGGTCTTCCCCTTGTTCAGGAACCTCGCCAGCGCTCCCGGGCCATACCCCTGGGGCGGCGTGAACTGAGGAATGACCGTGAGCGGGGTTCTGCGCTTGATCCACCAGAAGTAAAGCGAAAGCATCGCGATCAGCCCACCGAAAGAGATGCTCAACGTGTCGCGCATCGCGGCAATCCTGTTGGCAAAGCTCTCGTGCGCCTGCACAACGCCCTTGTTCCAGGCAACGAGAACCGTAAAGGCTTCCTTGGGCCGCAGCACCCGGGTGGTCCTGAAGCTGCTCGGGCCCGTTCTGACAAAAGCCTTCTCCTCGGAGCCCACCCGTCCGGTGAAGCCGTCCGTCTTCCGGATGACCGCCCCTGCGGGCAGTTGCAGCGAGAAGGAAGCCTTGTTCACGGGAAACGCGTTGTCAGTACCGATCGCATTGAGAAAAAGCTCGTCGTGATCCTCCATAAAGCGCACGTGGCCATCGGTTTCATAGGTGATCTCATAGGTGTGGATGCCCTTGGAAACGTATGTCTTCGCGCTTCCGATCGCCATGCCCGTCATGTATCCGGCGCCTTCGGAGACGGAATACGGCGCCTGAGCTCCATCAAGGCGCACCGAAAGGACATTGAACGTGTAGTGGCGCAGGCCCGTTTCGTCCACTCTCTGCCTGACCGGGTACGATCGCGTGATGCCGTGTCTGATCCGCCTGTTCTCGACATTGACAGTGATCGTCTCGCGAACCACCATCTTGCCGTCCGTCTTCAATTCCGCCAGAACATCGTAATCGAGGATCTCCTCAGCTGCGAGAGTCCGCGGCGAGAAGCCGCAGAGCGACACCAAACAGACCAACAGGAACGCTATGGAGCGCAGAACACCCAGCATGGTCTCCTCCTTGCGGCAGTGCACAGCTGCCGCGATCCTCTGTTTTAGAGATTCACGACTGGCGCCTCAGCGTCAGAAATGCTGTTCAACTCAAAGAATTCAGCCTTTACAAAACCGAACATTCCGGCCACGATGTTGACCGGGAACGATTCGATCTTCGTGTTGAGATCGCGAACCGTGCCGTTGTAGTAGCGGCGCGCCAGGCTGAGCGCCTCCTCGACTTCCTTGAGCGATTCCTGCATCTGCAGCACATTGTCGCTTGAGCGCAGTTCGGGATAGTTCTCAGCCGTAGCAAAGAGCCGGCCCAGAGAACGCGAAAGCGCGTCTTCCGAGGCGCCCGTGGCTGAAACGCCGCTTGCATTGATCGCCGAAGCCCTGGTCCGGGTGATTTCCTCAAGAAGGCCCCGCTCATGCGCAAGATACCCCTTGACCGTATTGATCAGATTGCCGACCAGATCGTGGCGCTTTTTGAGCTGCACACGAATGCCGCTCCAGGCCTCATCCTTGAGATTTCTCTGCCTGACCAGCCCGTTGTAGACGCCGATCAGCCAAATTGCGGCAAGAACAGCCAGCACTAAGAGCGCACCAACAGCCATGAAGTAAAGACTCATACACCCCCGGCACCAGTCCTGCCGATGCAGAGCAATCGGAGCTGATGCCGCCCTCCCTGCACGTAAATTTTGAGAAGAATCCTCCGACCGGGCAGGAAATTCCCGGCCCGGCCTGCGGCGCCGCCCATTACACAAGCGGCTTTTGCTGCTCGTTTCCCATTGTACAAAATCGCACGCGTTACGCGTGCGATTCGCAGAGAGCAACAGGCAGCCGGGAAGGCAAGCGGTCCTTTCAGAGAGAGCGCGGTTCGGCATCAGCAAACCGCTTCGAAGGCTGCCGGTCAGAGTACGTACCGGGACAAATCCTCATCAGCAGCCAATTCGCCAAGACGCTCGCGCACGTAAGCCTCGTCGATCGCGAGTTCCATCTTGGACTGGTTCCCCGCTTCAAAACTGACCTGCTCCAGAAGCTTTTCCATCACCGTGTGCAGACGGCGCGCACCGATGTTTTCCGTGCGTTCATTGACATCAAAGGCGTAGGCGGCAATCGCGCGGATCGCCTCGGGCGTAAACGTGACATCCGCGCCATCCGCGGCAAGAAGCGCCTGGTATTGCTTGACAATGGAGGCGTCCGTCGCCGTGAGGATCCGCTCAAAGTCATCAACGGTGAGGCTCTTGAGCTCAACACGGATCGGCAGGCGCCCCTGAAGTTCCGGCACGAGGTCCGAAGGCTTGGAGAGGTGGAACGCGCCCGAAGCGATGAACAGGATGTGGTCCGTGCGCACCCAGCCGTACTTGGTCTTCACGGAAGTGCCTTCGATGAGAGGCAGCAGGTCGCGCTGCACGCCCTCCCGGGAAACGTCGGCTCCAGACGTTTCTCCTCCCTTTGCAATCTTGTCGATCTCGTCAATGAAGACGATGCCGTTGTTCTCGACATTCTCAACAGCCTCGCGGGTCACCTCATCCTTGTCGATCATGTTCGATGCTTCCTCATCGGTGTAGATCTCAAGGATTTCACGCACCTTGAGGCGCTTTTTCTCCTTGCGCTGCTGCTGCATCTTTTCGAAGATGTTCTGCAGCTGGTT
>OMXR01000094.1 GCA_900315045.1 uncultured Sutterella sp.
AGCCCGCGCTGCATGAACCAGGGCGTGAGGCACACCGTGAGCGCAAAGGGATAGCGCTCGTGGATGCGCGCGAGCATCGTGCCGTAGGCCGCCCGGAAGTTCGATGCGTCGCCCGCAAGCGGCGTTCTGCCGTCCCAGGAGCCGATCGGCGCGCCGTACGAGTAGTCGTTTACGCCCATCGCAATGAGGATCACGTCGGGCTCGAGCGCGCCCCGGTGCAGGTTTTGGCAGCGGCGCGGATCGCTTGCAGGCCGGTAGACGGCCGGATCGCGCACGCCCTCGGTCACGGTGCTGCCGGACCAGGCTTCGATCGCAAGCGGCTCCAGGTCAAGCTCGTGCGCAAGAACGCTCCACCACATCTGCTCGGGCCGCGAGACCCCTGAATTCGCGCCCGTGTAGTAGACCTTGTTGCCTTCGGGAATGCAGCCCGCAAAGCTGCAGATGCTGTCGCCGATCACGGCAAGGCGCAGTCTTTTCTTCGCTTCAGTCATGGAACTTCCCCTCTGTTCTGATCGAGCTGGCTACCATCCATACCAGGACTTCACCGTCTTCCAGGCGATCGCGTGGAGCTTTTTGCGCAGCTCCTGCGGCAGTGGTTTTTCGCATCCGCCCTCAAAGCCGGCGGCGTCCATTGGATCGCGCTTGTAGAGCGAGGCGTAGATCACCGAGCCCATGAGGTAGGAGCCAGCGGCCGTCGGGTGCGTGTTGTCGGGCATCAGGAACGCGACGTCCGGCAGCTCGGCCCGGGCCGTGTTGAAGGCCTGTCCGACCGGGATCACAAGCATCTTGTTCTCGTTGCCGGTCCTCGTGACGGCTTCAAGCACGGTCTCGAACTTCGGGGCGTTTGCCCTGTTCTGCACCCAGGTGAGGATGAGAGCGGGACGGGCGCCCGAAGAGCGGATCGCGTCGGCGTGCGCCTTCATGTAGTGCGCGTCGCGCGCCTGGTCGTTCCTGCCGCGGTTGCTCGCCTGCATGAGAACGGCCTCATAGGATTCGCGCTTTTTCTCTTCGGCTTCAAGAAGTTTTGCATCGAGCGCGCCCCATTTCTTTTCGTGCGAGCGCAGCCGCGTGTTGTCGAGGTACTCGGCGATCGGATACTGGGAGAGGTTCCCGCGGCCGATCGCGGCAATGCGGGTCTTCACCTTCGGATCGGCCTTTTCGCGGATCATGCCGCCCAGATAACTGTTGATGCCGCAGTTGTAGTACATGTAGGAGTTGCCGACGACAAGGATCGACCTGGGCGCGGGGCCCGGATCGGTCACAAGGGGCGCGGCGGCCGAGACGCCTGCGGCAAACAGCGCTGCGGCGGCAAAAACGACAATCCGGTGCTTCGTCATGAGAGAACTCCTTCGTTTCAGTTCGGCCCCCGGGCAGTACCGGACCGGGGGAGGGGACGGCGCTACCCGAAAAAGCGGTCCACGGTTTCCTGTGCGCTCTCGCGCAGAACCCTTGCAACCGCCGGATCGATGCCGTTGTCCGTGCCGATGTCCGTCGCACGGACGCCGAAGAGCGAGGCCGCAATCACGCAGGCCTGCAGGTACGTGCCCGCAGGCGTCGGGTGGCGGTTGTCCTCCATGTACAGCGGCAGATTGGGATCCCACTCGAGCGCGAGCGCCCAGGCCAGGCCCGTCGGAACCGCGATCGCGCCGTTTTCGTTTGCGGCCGAGATGATCGCGTCGGCAAGAAGCTCGGTCATCTCGGGCCGGTTGCGGTAGGCCCATGTGATGTAGAAGATGGGCTGCGCGCCATGGGCGCTGCAGATGGCGGCGTTCCTTGCGGCTGCGGCCTTGAACTGCGGCCCGAGAACCGGGTGGATCGGCCCCTGGGTGCTGTCCATCAGGATGAGGCTGTCCCAGAGTTTTTCCTCAGGATCGCGGAACACGACTTCGTTGTTCGCGTTGATGGCGTAGGAGGAGATGGCGTTCGGCCGGAAATAGCTCTCCACATCATGCCAGGAAAGGCTGGCGCCGTTGATCGCCACCATGTTCGTGCGGAATTTGGGCGCGCCGGGCGTTTGAGCCATCAGCTGCCGCAGCATCCGGTGCACGCCGTTGTTGAAGAAGAACAGGGAGTTGCCTACAAAGAGCAGAGCCCGGGGCACGGGCACGCTTTTCACGACAGGCAGCTCATGGTGCCTGAGTCCGGTTGCCGCATTGAGGAAAGGGGTGAAGTCAGCCATGACGCTCTCCTGAGAAAGGTGGAACCGCCATATCGTTACACCGCGCACGCTATCAGGTTTTCGTATAGGATACGCAGGCGCGCAGGTGACGAAAACGTGGTTGATGCTCCGGCTATTTTTCCACGCAAAACAAATTTTTGGCACATAATTTTTTTGCGCAGGGTATGTGTTTTTCTGATATGAGGGGGTGTGAGCATGCAGGAGAAGCTGCCCAAGATGAATCAGCTGGTGGCGCTGCAAAGCGTCGTGCAGACCGGCAGCATCAATGCGGCCGCCAAGACGCTCGGCATGTCCCAGCCGGCTGTCTCGCGCACGATCCGCGAACTTGAGGAGACGCTGCAGGTACAGCTGCTCGTGCGCGGCGCCGAGGGCGTGCGCCTGACGGAGGCGGGAAAGAGCTTTGCCGCAAACTGCTCGCTCATTCTGCAGTCGCTGCGGCGCGCACAGGCGCAGTCGCTCGCGCTCGGCGGCAAGTGCGAGACGCGCGTGAGCATCGGCGTTTCGCCCATTACCGCTCGATCGATCCTCGTGCCCGCGCTCTCTTCGCTCGGGCGCGAATTTCCCGAGTGCGAGTTTCATGTCGAGGCGGGCCCCATCGAGCGCCACCTGCCGCAGCTCCGGGACGGGACGCTTGACTTTGCGATCGGCAACGCCGAGGCGAAGCTCTCGGGCGGTGACCTTGCTCTTGAGCCGCTTTTCGAGTGCCCGTTCTTTTTCGTCTGCGCCAGGGGCAGCGCGTATGAGAGCGCCCGCAGCCTCTCGGAGCTTTCGGGCGCCAGGTGGTGGATCACGGGCGAGCACCGGGTGATGGAGCGGAAGAGCAGTGCGTTCCGGGCGCTGGCCAAGGGGCAGAGCCTTTCGACGCGCTCGAACACCGTGGGCATCCAGATGGTGCTCAGGCACGGATATCTCGCGCTCCTGAGCACGGTGCAGATCCGGCATTTCCGCGATCAGATGAGCATCATCCCGATCAGGGACGTGTCCGTGACGGGGCGGTACGTGGCCGTGCGCCTGAAGGACATGCCGATGACCTCCAGCGCCGAGCGGCTGCTTGCGCTCATGCACCGGGAGGCGGATGCCTATTGCTGGAAGCTGTAGGAGCGATACGGACGGTTGCAAATTGGACGGCTGTGCGCAGGGGGATCGGCTTCGGATTCGGATAGAATGATTGAATGTTCATTCATTAAAAACGACAGCAAGGAGCAAAAGATGGACATTTACGACTTCAAGATTGCAACGGGCAAGGGCGGAGAACTGGACCTCGCCGAGTGCCGCGGCAAGGTGATTCTCGTCGTGAACACGGCTACGGGCTGCGGCTTCACGCCCCAGTACGAGCCGATCGAGCAGCTTTACCGGGACTATCACGACGCGGGTCTTGAGATTCTGGACATCCCCTGCAACCAGTTCGGCGGGCAGGCCCCGGGCACCGATGAGGAGATCCACGAATTCTGCACGATGCACTTCAACACGACGTTCGCGCAGATGAAAAAGGCTGACGTGAACGGCCCGAACGAACTGCCGCTCTATACGTACCTCAAGGCGCAGAAGGGATTTGCCGGGTTTGATCCCCACCAGTACAAGGAGCTTCTTGAAAAGATGTTCGCGGAAAAAGACCCGGACTGGGCAAAGAAGCCCGACATCAAGTGGAATTTCACCAAGTTCGTGATCGACCGCAAGGGTAATGTGGCTGCCAGGTTCGAGCCCACGGCCGACATGGCCAGGGTTGAGGCCTGCATCAAGGAGCTGCTTGCCGCGAAGGCGTAGGGCGCAAGGCCTGACGAGCGGCATCTGACACGGCGGCATGTCCTGCGGGGCGGCCGCCGTTTTTCGCCGGGGTGGCTTCAGACAAAGAGGGCAGACCGTCCGCCGCGCCCTCAGATGTCCCAGATGGAAAGCGCCGTGACGTCTCTGGACAGAAACCGCGGCTCTTTGGTCAGACAGATGACTGCGCCGGGGCCCCGCGAGAACGATCCCCCCTGAATGCAGCTGAATGCTGCAGTCATGGAAGCGGTTGGATGCTCGGTCGCCTTGATTTCGATGGGGAAGTATTCCGTTCCGACTTTCATGAGCAGATCGACTTCGCGAAAGCGGCTGTCGCGGTAGTAATAAAAGCTTGCCTTCAGGCCGTTGTGCTCCCAGCTCTTTTTCAGTTCCGTCACCACGAAATTTTCAAAGAAGGCACCTGCAAGGTAGGAGTTTCGGAGCGCCTCGGCGCTTGTGATGTCGGCCAGCCACGCAGCAAGGCCCGTGTCTGAGAAATAAAGCTTCGGCTTTTTGATGAGGGTCTTGCCGATGTTTTCGCTAAAAGGCGGCAGCAGATAGATGATGCCCGAAGCCAGTGCCGCCGACAACCATTCGCGTGCCGTCTGGATCGCGATTCCTGTTTCGGCGGCGACTTTGCTGACCTGAAACTCCTGGCCGATGCGGCAGGCCAGTATCCCCAGAAATTTTCTGAACTCTTCGAGTTTGGTGATGCCGGAGGTTTGCCGCACATCGCGCTCGATGTAGCTATGGACAAGGCTGCTAAAGAACCAATGGCGCTCCTTGGCATCCATGTCCACAAGCTCGGGCCAGCTTCCCTGCCAGATCAGGCTCCAGGTTGAATCGCTGTCAAGGGCGGCAAGTGTGCCGCGCGTGAGATTGCCCGTGGGCTGGAAGGGGCGCTGCTCACGGGCCTTGCCTTGCCTTTCGTAGAGGCTGAAAGGCAGAAGTTCGAACTCGGCCATGCGTCCGGCAAGCGATTCGGAAGCGTTCTTCAGAAGGGAAAAACGCTGGGAGCCCGTGATCCAGACGAGTCCTGGCGTTTGAGATCTGTCGACCAGCGATTTGATTTCCAGGCAAAGGTCCGGCGAGCGCTGGATCTCATCGATGAGAATGGGCGGACGGTACTGCTCGAAAAAAACTTCCCGCATGGTCCGGGCTGTTTCCAGGGGCTGCGAGTCATCCAGAGTCACAATGGTGCGGCTGTCTGACAGGTGCTCCAGAAGCGTGCTTTTTCCCACCTGACGCATGCCAGTCAGGAGAAGAACCTTGAATTTTTTGTTTGCTTTGAGAAGCGACGTTTCCAGCGTACGTTCCACATATGCCATGGCGATTCCTCCCGGACAAGGCG
>OMXR01000081.1 GCA_900315045.1 uncultured Sutterella sp.
ATCCATCAGCGGAGCTGTTCACCCAGCAGCGTGATGATTCTGGACGCAACGCCCGTCGTATCAGCCTTGCCGTCTTCGCCCGTGACGGTAAGACGGGAATTGTCACCCTCGGGCATCAGGCGAACCTGATACTTCACAGGCTCGATCGCCTCGCCCTTGGAGAACATGCGGGTGAAAAAGCCCTGCTTGCCCTTTTCAGCCGTCTCATAGTCCGGATCAAGGTACTTGATCATGAACAGTCCCTGACTGCGATCACGGTCGTAGACGTCAAAGCCGCCGCGGTCCAGAGCCACGCCGACACGACGCCATGCGCGATCATACGGATCCTTGATGATGACCGCTTCGGCCTCACCCTGGGCATTCTTGACAATTTCGCTCGTGGGCTCGTACTTCACCGCGGCAATCGCTTCAACAGCCTTCTGCTCTGCGGGCTTGGCATCCGGATTGAATTCGGCGTCAAGCTTCTGGGCAAGGCGGGTCAGCATCTCGGCCTCAAGCTGCGGGTCGGAAGCGCCAGGCTGCCACATCGTGGATTCCTGCTGATTGCCGGTGAGCACCTCAACCATTGAGCGGTGCGTGATGTAGATGTTGCAGGTGCCGTCATTGTTGCGTTCCATGCGCGCGCGGTACTGATCGCGCTCGCCGGTGTCATAGACGGTGTCGAAAATCTTGCCCAGGGTCTTGCGGATGATGTCGTGAGGCAGATTGGCCTTGTTCTCGGCCCACTCGGTCTGAATCACGCCGCTCGCGGCATCCTGATTCTTGATGGCAAGGCCGACGGAAGGCCAGAAGTCCTGAAGCACGGGCCAGACCTTCTCAGCCGGAGCATTCACGTGCACCCAGCGGGTCTGTCCGTCACGCTCGACCGTTGCAAACTTGGTCTCGGGAAGGACGGTCTTGGTAGCCGTGCCGTTCGTTTCGGCCTGAGCCTGCAGCCTGGCGGCCTCGGCATTGGCACTCACAATCTGGGGACGTGTCGGAACCGTATAGCGGTCAGTGCGCGGAATCGCGCTCAGATCAGGCGGAATCTCGAGCGGCGCACGAGACGTGCTCGATTCGTACTGCACAGGTTCGTTTGAAAATTCGATCCCCAGTTGCTGGCAGCCCGTCAGAGATGCCAGCGCGAGTGCGACGGCCGAGAGCTGCAGTGCTTGCTTAACCATATAAAAGCGGTCCCTAGCTAACAAATAAAGAGAAGGCATCCGTCCCCCGCAGGAAACGCCGCCCATGAAACCGCGACAGTTTAGCAAAAACGCTACGAGGTGAAATCGTGTCCGCGGCCAAATTTCTTCCTCAAAACAACTGAGGACCGCGTCTCGCGCGAAACTTTCCCGGGGTGTATTCTTCAGTTCGGATTTTTTGATATTTGTGCTGACTTCCCATGAACGTATTCGTTGTCATTCTTCTGGCGATGACCCTCGTCATCGTCATGCTGAGGAAAAAACTGCCTCTGGGGCCTTCCATTCTGGCCGGCGGTCTTCTGATCTGGCTGTGCACGCGTCCGAGCGAACCGATCCTCATCTGGAATGCCTTCAAGAAGATGGCACTGATGCCGAGAACGTACGACCTCGTGGGCGCGCTTTACTTTGTCGTCTGCCTTGAGATCGAACTCAGGAAAAGCGGCTGCCTGAAGGGCATGGTTGACTATCTGCTCCACGTCATCCCGTCCAAGAAAGTCGCCCTTTCCGTGATGCCCGCATTCCTCGGGCTGCTGCCTTCAATCGGCGGAGCGCGCTTTTCCGCCCCCATCGTCGAGAACATCGCCCGAGGCGAGGACATTGACGGCGACCGGCTCGGCGCCATCAACTTCTGGTTCCGTCACATCTTCGAATTCGCCTCGCCCATCATTCCCGGGATGATTCTCGCGTGCGCAATCACCGGAGTCGGGATCGGCGATCTGCTTGTGCATCTGTCCTGGGCATCGGCGCTTGCCTTTGTCTGCGGCTGGATTGTTCTGATTACCCCGATCAAGCTCAAGCCCCGGGAGCCCGATCACCCCGACCGGGACTTTTCCCGCGAGCGCGTGGACTTTCTGCTTGCCATCGGTTCGGTGATCATCCTGTTCATCATGATGGTGGGCTTTCACCTCGGCGCTGCCGTCTCAATGGGAGCGGTCGTGCTCATCATGATTCCCGTGCTGATGGGAACGAACCGGACCGTGTCCGTGAAGGACATCTTCATCGGCGCCATCGAAAAGAAGCTCTTCCGGGACGTGTTCAGCATCCTGCTCTTCATCCAGATCCTTGATGAAACGGGCGTACTCGCCCAGATCGTCTCCAGCTTTGACGGCGCGCCCCTGCCCACCCCCGTCATCATCGGCATCGTGAGCTTCATCGTGGGCGTTCTCACGGGCATCTCGCAGGGACACGTCGCGATCGTCATGCCGATCGTGGCCGCCCTCGCCCCCGGATCTCTTGACCTTGCAGGCGTTGCTCTCGTTTTCGGCGTTGCCGGACAGATGGTCACCCCCACGCACATGTGCATGATCGTGACGCTTGACTACTTCAAGGGAGATTTCTTCAAGATGGTGAAGGTGTCGGCCTTCATCGAGCTGCTCGTCCTATCCGTCTTCTCGGCCGTGAGCTTCCTCACCTGGGGCTAAACCGTGGACAGGCGTTCCGGAGACGGAGTTCCGGGGCTTAAGGAGGCCGCGCTGTTCGCCTTCACCTCAAGCCTCGGCCCCTTTGCGGTCAACGCCTACCTGCCGGGATTTCATGCCATTGCGTTTGAGTTCGGCACGTCGCTTGCTGCGATTCAGCAGACGATGACGATCTATCTCATCGCCTTTGCCTTTGCGTCGCTCTTTTCCGGGGTCCTTTCGGACAGCTTCGGCCGCAAGCCGGTGCTTCTCGGGGGCATGCTCCTTTTTGCCGCGGCAAGCCTTGGAGCCGCTCTCAGTTCGAGCACGCTCACGCTTTCGCTGTGGCGCTTCGTGCAGGGACTCGGGGCATCCGTCGGACAGGTCGTCACGCAGGCCTGCGTGCGCGACAGATGGAGCGGGCTGCCCGCCGCACGGCTCAACGGCCTGATCGCCATGTTCTTTGCCGTATCGCCGATCTTGGCACCTGTTGTGGGCGGCACTCTGATCGTGCACTTCGGCTGGCGCGCCTCCTTTGTCTTTCTGATCGCATATGCGCTGTCCATCGCTCTGGTCATCGTCACGGGACTCGAGGAAAGCCTGCCGCGCCAAGAGCGCCAGCCCCTGCGTCTGGGCAACACACTGTCGTCCTACGCCAAGGGGCTTTCCTGCGGAGCGCTCGTCGCCGGAGCCCTCATGCACGGAATCCTGTTTACCGGAGCGATCGTGTACTCGTGCGGCGGCGCGGACTTCGTGATCACCATCATGGGGTTTGCCGTGGACGAATTCGCTTGGTTTACCGTGCCCATGGTGGGAGCCGGATGCCTCGGCTCCTGGTGCTCGACCCGCATCCGCACTTCGCTCTCGATGAAGAATCTTCTCTGGGTTGAACTCGGCCTGCTGGTTGCGGCTACGGCAGCAACGGTTTTTGCCCAGCACAGGTTCTCCCTCGTCTATCCGCTCATCCTTGTCGGCCCCATCGCCTACCAGTTCCTGATGTCGCTCATCCGCCCGGCAGTGATGGTGATGAATCTGGACTACTTCCCGGCAAATCGCGGCATGGCAGCCTCCATCCAGCAATTCTGCGTCACCGGCGGATTTGCCCTTTGCTCTATGCTTTTCGTGCCATTTGCCCTGGGAGACGCCGTCCGATACGCCATGGTGATGTGCGGCTGCGCGGTTGCCTGCTGCATCCTCTGGGGCATCTCGATGAGGCTGAGGGGATCGGCGCTCTCGGGACGCGCGGACGAGTTCTAGCCGAGCAGGGGAAAACCAGAACGAAAATTTGCAACACCCGCTCTGTCCATCGCGTTTCTTGCGGAAAATTCCAATACAATCCCCTGCGTATGATGGACTCCGCGTTTTATTCCCTCCAGTGCGTTTTCCAAGACGAAGACGCAACCGTTTTGTTTGCCCGCCGGCTAGCGCAGGCATTGGGTCGTGCTCACTCCGAAATCCTCGAAAAGGGTCTCAATCTGAGACTCACGGGCGATCTAGGCGCAGGGAAAACAACTCTGACGCGCGCGCTTCTCAGAGCGCTTGGCGTCACGGGCCGCGTCAAGAGCCCGACTTTCGAACTCGTTTCGGACTACACGGTGCTCGGAGACATCGAGTTCCATCACTTCGATTTTTACCGCTTCGAATCCCCTGTCGAATTTGAAGATGCCGGCTTTCGCGACCTGTTCGGCCCCGCCCGCATCACTGCCAGCGAATGGAGCGAGAAGGCCATGCCCTACCTGCCGCAGGCCGACATTGAGATCACGCTCGACATCGAGGGAGAAGGCAGGACCGCGACGCTGAAAGCCTTTTCCCCGCTTGGAAGAACCATTGTTCAGGAGATTGCACAATGAGCATCCTTCGCCGCGATCTTCTGCTTGGAGCGCTCAGCGCCCCTCTTGTTCTGCATTCCGAGTCGCTGCTTGCCGCCGCGAACAAGCTTGAGCTTCGCCTGTGGCCGGCGGAAGACTCGACGCGCATCTCGCTTGAATCGGGCAGCAAGATCTCCTACTCCATGACGATTGCCCGAAACCAGCGCCCCTACCGGGTCATTCTCGACATCAAGGGATTGAAGCTTTCCCAGGACTTCGCCCAGAAGCTCCGTGCCTTCAAGCCGCGGGATCAGTTCGTCTCAGCAGTCCGCGCCGGACAGTACAAGCGTGACGTCGTCCGCGTCGTCTTCGAGATCAAGAAGGACGCCCGTGTCCGTGCGCACGCGGCAAAGCCGATTGCTGGCTATGCGTACCGCCTGATTCTGGAAATCGAATCGCCTTCTGCCGATCCAATGGATCGGGTCGTTTCCAACACGTCGGTACGCCAGTCTAGGCAAGCCGCCAGTTCAAGCAACCGCATCGTTGAAAACAAGCCGCAGCCCGCCCCCAAAAAACCTCCCGTCAAGCGCGGCAGCAGACCGGAAACTCTGATTGTCGTCATCGACCCTGGACACGGCGGCGAGGATCCCGGAGCCGTCGGGCGAACCTACAAGACCTACGAAAAGCGCGTCGCTCTTCAGATCTCGCAGATGCTTGCCCAGAACATCAACGGAACGCGCGGCATGAAAGCCATCATGACCCGCAACCGCGACGTGTTCATTCCGCTCTACAAGCGCGCCGGCATCGCCGTCAAGAACAGGGCGCACCTGTTCATCAGCGTGCACGCCGACGCCTGGACCAAGGCCTCGGCCCATGGCTCCTCGGTCTTTACGCTCAGCATCGGCGGGGCCTCCTCGCTCCAGGCCAGGTGGCTTGCGCAAACCCAGAACCGCTCCGATGAGATCGGCGGCCTTGAGTTCAAGAATGTCGCCCAGCAGGCTCGCTCGACAGTGGTTGACATGCTTGCGGAAACCAAGCTGCGCTACGGCATGCAGCTCGGCGGAGAGGTGCTCGGCGAACTGAGCAAGGTCGGCACGCTTCATCACGACACCGTTGAATCCGCCCAGTTTGCCGTGCTCAAGGCTCAGGGCGTGCCCTCGATCCTGGTGGAAACCGGGTTCCTGAGCAATCCCTATGACGAAAAGCGCCTGCGCGACCCCGCCTACCAAAAGCGAATCGCCAACGCGATTTTCCGCGGCATCTGCAACGCCGTCCAGGACGATCCGTCGCTGCTGCGCGGCGCATAGGAGCGCCTGACACACTTTCATTTCCGCTGGAGTCATTGATATGCCTTTGCCTTCTGCCCCGAAAAAGATGGGCGACACTCTGAGCGCCAAAGAATACGGCTCGCGCCGTGCGAAGAAATCGCAGGAAAAGGCATCCGCCTCCGGCAAGAGCAAGGAGGCTTCGGTCATCACGATCGAAAGGGCGCCGCAGCAGGCAAAGCAAACCGCTCCGGCGGCCGCGCCCGCCCCGCGCAAAACGCCCCGCAAAAAGCAAAGCACCGCTCCGGCAGTCACTGCGGCTCCCCGGCATTCCGCCGATCAGGCTGCCGCTCAGCAGCCTCCCACCGCAGCCAGCCGTCTTCGCGGGCCGCGCGGACAGGCCTCGACGTCCAAACCCCGGCTTTTCGTGCTCGACACCAATGTCCTGCTCCATGATCCGATGTGCCTGTTCCGGTTCGCCGAGCATGACGTTTTCCTGCCGATGACCACGCTCGAAGAGCTCGACAATCACAAAAAAGGCCTCTCTGACATTGCCAGATACGCCCGGCAGGTAAGCCGCTGGATCGATCAGCTTCTTGCCGCCAGCACCTGCGCCATTACCGAGGGCATTCCGCTCAACGCGATCGGCAATACCGAAGCGCTTGGCAAGCTCTTCATGCAGACAACGCCGCTCACTGCCGAGCTGCCTTCCACGCTGCCGCTGGGCAAGGCCGACAACATGATTCTTGCCACGGTGAAGGCTCTGCATGAGACACTCCCCGACAAGAGCGTCGTGCTTGTGAGCAAGGACATCAACATGCGCATCAAGGCGACGGCTCTCGGGCTGAGCGCCGAAGACTATCTGAGCGACAAGACGCTCGATGACAGCGACATGCTGTACACGGGCTGCGTGCGCCTG
>OMXR01000096.1 GCA_900315045.1 uncultured Sutterella sp.
TTGCCGGAGGAACCGGGTGGCTCACGATGATCCTCACGGCGCCCTTCTGGCTGATGTTTGCGCTCTGGCCCGTGCTTTGGGCATGGCTTCGCCTGCGGGAGGCGCCGGAGTCCGTTGAGATGGACGAGGATTTTCCCGTGGCGGGAAAGTCCATTCGGGTTGTTCAGAAAGATGGCGAGCGGTTCGCCGAAAAGGCGTCCTTTGCGGCGGTGTTCCCGGGCGAGGCGGGCAAGCTGAAGGAAACGCGGAAAATCCCCGGAGGGGACGAGGAGTTCTTTCCCTTCTCGGCAATCAGTCGTCTCGCGGGAGAGAATCCCGAACTCTCCGCCTGGTTGGATGCCATGGAGAGCACTCCTCTTGTTCTCTAACAGAAAAAAACAAGAGAACCAAACGATTGCTGCGCAAAAACGGTTATTTTAGAATTCAACTTACGACTCCGTACAGTCTGCAAGGGAGGAAGGAGTTGCATAGTCTCTAGGTCGCTGTTGCTTTTCCTCGATGACGGGTGTGTACAGGCGAAGGCGCTTTAGGGGCTCCTTTTATGGCAGTACGGATTAGGGGTTGAAGTTCTGCTTGCCTGTGGTCGAGACGGTAGGAAATATGTTCGCCCTTGTGATATGCGATTTAAGGGATTCTTTGAGCGCACATGGTGCTTGGATTTGCGGGCAATGCCACCAAGGGCGAAGGGGATCGGCCGAGGTTTGGCGTGTTGTACCTGCGCTGGTATCAGATGCCCGTGCGTCCGATGATGCCTTACGCTTGGTAAAAGCAAAGATTGAAGATGCCGAACAGCGATTTTGAAAATTTGCTCAAAGTTGTCAGGGATGCCCGTTTTGAAGGAGTACCGCACGGCAGCAAGAAGCTTGTGGCTGTCCGGCGCTCCCTGATGCTGCACTCGACTTCTCCGGGCTACTTTTTCGGAGACTTGAAGCTCGGGAAATATTTTGTCTCGGACTATGTCCGGGATTTCTTCGGGTTTGACGGCAATGTGGTCAATCGCTTCCCGCAGCAGGTGACGGGCAGGATGTGCTCGGAGGAAGACCGGATCATCCATTCGAAAGCCATCGAGGAGCTGCTTGCCGATGCTTCGCACGAGACGCAGTTTTCCCGGGAGTGGTACTTCCGGGCGCGGGATTGCGCCGGACAGATCGTCTGGATCTGGGTATCGGTGGATGTTTTCCGCTCGAGCATGCATCCGGTGATGATTGCCGGGTCCATGAGCGTGCTCAACACGATGACTCTCGCGGCGGACTCGAGTAGGTTTTTTGCCTACGGGGTGATGCTCAAGGACCTGATTTCGCTGCTCAACCGGTTCGACGGCTGGGGTGCGTGGTGCTATGTGCTCCCGCAGATGAGCCGCAATGAGGGAGGAAACCCTTCCGGGCAGAATTTCATGAGAACGGCGCTCAGCATGGCCCTGAGCGGAAGAAAGGACGGGGACATCCGGTTTTTCCGGCTCAAGGACAATGTGGGCATCGTGTTCATCGACCCGAAGGTGGCCGAGGGCGAGCGGGCCAAGCGGGTCATCGAGGAGGTTCTCGAAGAGAACTGCGCAAAACTAGGAATCGCCTTTGAGCATGCGGCGCATGTCAAGTCCGTGGGCGGCGAAACGGGCAGTGAACTCTCCAAGGCGTTTCGCAAAATCGTAGGGTACCTCAGGCAGGAAGTTGAGTTTGACGACCGGGGCATCATGGGCCCTGGTGGTTTCCAGAACCTCACGTTTGCGGAACTGTTCACCCTGGGCGATGCCTGCAGGAACGACTTTGAGGGCTTCGGCATCGTGATCCAGCCTCTTGTGGACAGAAAGACCCGCAGGGTGATCGGCGGCGAGGTGCTGCTCAGGATGTCGGAGGGCAAGCAGCCGCTCGGTCCTGACAAGTTCGTGCCGATCTTTGAGAACTCGCGTCTCATGGTGCCCCTTGGCCGGCATCTGGTGGACCGGGCGGTGATGCTTGCCGGACGGTGCGTAGCCATTGATCCGGACTTTGTCATGAGCATCAATGTGAGCGGCGCCCAGACGTCCGATCCCAACCTCCTCTCCTTCATCAAGGCCGCTCTTGCGGTGCATGATCTGCAGGGCCGCAATTTCATGATTGAGATTACCGAGTCCTACGGCGTTGAGTCCGAACAGGTTGTCTCGACGTTTCTCGAGGGGTGCCGGCAGATCGGCATGCGCACGGCCATCGATGATTTCGGCGAGGGCTTCAGTTCGGTGCGCAGGCTGCTGAGCGGTGAGTTCGACGTGGTCAAGGTAGGGGCGGAACTCTCCGGCTGCGCCTTGCGCCAGCTCTCGAGCAGGCAGTTTCTGGACAATCTCATCGGCGCCTGCAGCCGGCTGGGAGTCAAGGTATGTCTTGAGGGCGTCGAAGATCTCGATGCGCTCAAGGTGTTCGACGAGATGGACTGCGACATTTACCAGGGATATCACTTTGGCAAGCCCATGAAGGGCGAGGAGTTCCTGAAGCTTCTCAAGGAATCCCGCAAGAGGACCGAGTGATGGAAAGAGCTCTGCTGATCGCAAAGACGTGTTTGTGCATCCTCACGGGGTGTCTGCTTTCACCTGCTGCGCTCGCCGAGGACGAAGGTGATGACGTGCTGATCGTCGGCGTGCAGGAGGACGATCGTCCCTTTGCATACAAGGAGGCGAACGAATTGAAGGGCTTCAACGTCGACATCATCCGGGCGATTTGCACGCAAATGAAGGTCTCCTGCGGGATCAGACCGATGTCGCGCTGGGATCTGAAGCGCGAGCTCAAGAGCGGAGGCGTCGATTTTGTCGTGGATGGATGGACGAGGATTGATGATCCAGACGCAGGCTTTTACTATTCGCATCCGTACTACCGCTCCCGCGATGTGTTTGTGACGGCGGACGAAAAAATGCAACGCATCTCCCCCGCGTCCATCGCCGGAAAGACGGTCGGCGTTCTGGGCGAGACGGCCGCGGCACAGGCCATCAACGAGCATTGCGCGCCAAAAGGCGCCATCGTGAGCGAGTTCATGAACAATCAGGAACTGTTCGATGCGGTTGCCGAGGGGCATGTGGACGTGGGGTATGTCGAGGGGTACGTCGCCTATACCTACCTCAAGAGCCCGGAAGGATATTCACTGCACCCCGCAGGCCTGCTGCCGGGGCTCTCGTACGAATTCAGCGAGCGGTGCATCGCGGTTCGGGCTGACCGGCCGCAGCTGCTCTCCCGGATCAACAAGGCGGTGGACGAAGCCAAGCTTTCGGGACGGTACCAGCAGATCTCGCTCACGTATTTTGCGTTCATGAACTATTGAGCGGCCCGGCATATGGAAAAGACGGCTTCAATTCTTTGGACAAGGCGGCGCGGCTCCTGGAGGAGCGGCATTTCGCTGCAGCGGTTCATGCTTGTGGTTGGCGCGCCGCTTTTCTGCATCTTGCTGCTGTGCGCGGTGCTTTATCTGCACACGGTCAACCGGATTGAACAGGCGTCGACAAACATGGTGCTGCAGGCCGGGCCGCAGATCACGCGGGTGCAGCGCTCGCTCATCAACATTGAAAACCTCAAGCACTACCTGAGCCTGATGCGCTTTACGACCGATGAGCGCAGCGCCAGGCGTGCGTACATTGATGCCTGGTCGATTTTGGCCGAGTCCGTGCTAGATCGTTTTTCCAACAGCAACGAACTTTTCTACACGATGCTCTACAACGTGGAAACGATGTGGAGCGCGCGCCAGGAACTCGATGATGCCCAGGAGGCGCTCTTTCGCGCCTGGTATCAGGTTTATTCGGATGCCGAGCTCGCCTTCGTGAGGGAAGGCGCAAACCGCATCAGGCTGCATGAATTCAGACCCACGCATTCGGCGGTCTACAACATTTCCGAGACGGGGTCGGATGAACTGCGAGAGATCATGGACGGATACCGCACCATGTTCACCCTTGAGTGCAGGACGCGCAACTCGCCTTCGGCAGGATGCAGCAGACTCTTTGCTTCCATCGGGACATTCCGCAGCGCCCTTGCCGATTTTGACCGGGAGCGCGCAGAGTTTACGCGGCTGAGCAAGATCATCGATTCCGACGTCGAGACTCTGATGGGGTCGCTGACCCAGGTTGAAATCAACGGCTTTGTCGAAGAGATTACGGACATTGCCTCCCGCACCAATCAGAGCAAGCTTCTGGTGGGGGTCTTCATTGCCGGATTTCTTGCTTTTGCCTTGTTCCTCATCGCCGCCCTGCTCATCATCGTGCGTCCCGTGACGCGCATGGCAGAGAGCATCAGGGAGTTCCGGGCAAAAGGAACGGCGCCCAAGACGCTGCCCAAGTCGCCGATTCTCGAACTGCAGGAGCTGCAGAGCGTGCTGCCGCTGCTCTTTACCGACATGCAGTCGGAAAAGGAGCGCAACGCCGAGATGACCGTCGAGCGCGATGCGCTCAGAAGCGAAACCCTCACCGATCCCCTCACTCAGGTGGCGAACCGCAGGGCGCTCGAGCTCTTCAAGCGGGAGACGGGCGGAGCCTATGGGCAGATTGTCGTCATGATGGCCGACATTGATTTCTTCAAGAAATTCAATGACACCTACGGGCATCGTTTCGGAGACGAGGTGCTGCGCGAAATTGCCAGGGCAATCAAGTCCCAGATCAGAAGCCGGGATCATGTTTTCCGCTATGGCGGCGAGGAGTTCTGCGTCATTCTTGCTGAGAGCGACGAACATGTGGCGCATGAGGTCGGCACGCGCATCTGCGACTGCGTGCGCAGCATGAAGCCCGGATTCCTGCAGAATTGTCCGACCAAGCTCACGATCAGCGTGGGCGTGAGCACGGCGAGGCGTTGGTCCGGGCAGAGCGTCATCGATGAACTGATCGAGCAGGCTGACCAGGCTCTGTACGTGTCCAAACGGACGGGGCGCGACAGGATTGTCAGTTACAACGAGATGCAGAATGCCGGCTCTTCGCCCAAGTAGGGCGGCAAGCAAAAGGCCCCGGTTCTGATGCAGGGCCTTTTGCGGCGCGGGACTACTTGTCGTCGACCGGATCGAACCGGATCTGCATTGAGCGCGGTATGCGCGCGCCTCCCGCCGGTCTCGGGAACGGATCGCATCTGCCGATTG